>NZ_JBFOAH010000045.1:0-35769 GCF_040812055.1 Paraburkholderia suaedae
CCGCGCGGATCGACCATCTTCGGATAGTCGATCGACTGGACTTCCACCTTGCCCTGCCCCAGATATACGACGCCGCGATTGCTGCTCATCTGTCTGTCTCCATGTCTCGTGAGTGGCGCGCCCGCGCTCGATGGGGTACGCCGTTCATCGAGGGTAGCGCCCGCTGCCGCCAGGCATAGGCAGCGAACGCGACATGGGTTTGGCTGGAACCGACAGAGCGCCGCCTCAAGCGCCGCGCCAGAATCTGTGGATCAACAGGACCGGCTCGACCAACCGCTTCGGCGCGTACATCGCGTTCGTCCCGAGAAGCGCCTGGGGATCGTCATGCTGGCGAACCGCAATGTCCCGATCGACGCTCGCGTGAGCGCCGCTTATCGGATCATGACGGCGCTCGCCGCAAACGGACATTGAACACGGTTCGCCAGTGATAGAGAGCTTGTGCGACCTCGCGCCGAGACGCGCTACGCACGCAATCGCGCACGCGCCGCACCGGCCACGCGCGCGAGGGTGTCCGCGCTGAGCCGCGCCGCGATCTTCTTCACGTATTCGTGATGCCGGGCCTGCAACGGCGCGCCAAGCTGTTGCGCGAGCAGATAGCGAATCAGCGCGATGCGCCGATGCCGCAACGCGATGCTCTGATCGAGCAGCGCGAGCGCAGCAACGGCGTCGCCTTCATGGCACGCGCGCTCCGTGAGGCGCGCGGTGGCTGAACGCGTCGATGGCATGTCGGTCGTGGCTGCGGGAGTCGAAAGCAATGCGAGCGGAACGCAGAAACGCCGCTCGCCTCACGTTACGACATCAGCGGCTCGGCCGCGTCGAGCATGATGCGGACGAAGTAATCGGCGAAGCTGCGGCGCACGATCAGCTCGAAGCTGTCGGCACCGGTATGCAGCAAAGTCATCGACGCCTTGAAAAAGTGGCTTTGCGCGCATTGCCCTTCGCCGAACAGCTTGGGATGCAGATCGAGCGGGCAGCCGCGCGCCAGCACTTCACGGGTGCGCGTGCCGCTGATTTCCAGCACCGTATAGCCGCTGCCGACATCCACCGCCGATGCGAAGACGCCGCGAAACGCAGCCTCCAGTTTCGCCAGCAACGGCGCGCTGCGCGCAGCGTCGTGCGCGGCAGCCGAGCGCACCAGCCACTCGTCGGGACCGAGCCACACGAGCTCGTAGCCGTTGCCGCGCGCCACGGTGTTCGGTTTCTGCGGCGGCAGGCAGCCGATCACGCTTTGCACCGCCTGCACGAACGCCGCGTCGCGCGTGTCGCCGCGCAGGTTCACCAGTTCCAGAAACGGCCGCTCGCTCAATCGGAACGCAGCGGACGTCACCGCCTGATGCTGTTTCAGCAATGCGCCCACGCCCACCAGCGGGGACTCCTGCCACACACCCGCTTGTCTGCCGACGGTGCGATCCACGACCGACACCGTTCCGCCTGTTTCATTCCACATGTTGACGTGCTCCTTCGCTGTCGTAGAACACCGAACTGGTGACCTTGGCGCCGATCTGCTGGCCGCTCGAAAGCGGGATTGCGACCGACTCGCCGATCTTGTCGAGGCCGCCCTTGACGACCGCCATCGCGATCGAGCGTTTCAGGATCGGGCTGTAGTAGCTGGATGTGACGTGGCCGAGCATCGGCGCGGTCTCGCCCTGGAACCGGCCCGCGACGATCTGCGAGCCTTCGGGTATCACGAACGACGGATCGTCCGCGAGCAGTCCGACCAGTTGCTTGCGCCCCGCCTTCGCGGTGTCCGAACGCGTGAGCGAACGCTTGCCGAGAAAGTCCTTCGACTTCGCGACGAGCCCGCCCATGCCGAGGTCGTACGGCGTCATCGAGCCGTCCGTATCCTGGCCGACGATGATGTAGCCCTTCTCCGCGCGCAGCACGTGCATCGTTTCGGTGCCGTACGGCGTGATGTCGAATTCCGCGCCGGCAGCCATCAGCGCCTCCCACACCGCGCGCCCGACGTTCGCCGGCACGTTCACTTCATAAGCGAGTTCGCCCGAGAAGCTGATGCGCATCACGCGCGAGCTCGCACCCGCCACCGTGCCTTCGCGATAGCTCATGAACGGGAACGCCGTGTTCGCGAAGTCGATGTCCTGGCAAACCTTCTGCAAGACCTTTCGGCTGTTCGGACCGACCACGGCAAAGGTGGCCCAGTGGTCCGTGACCGACGCGAGCCGCACGCGCATGTCCGGCCACTCCGTTTGCAGCCAGCGGTCGAGCCACGTCAGCACGCGCGCCGCGCCGCCGGTCGTAGTCGTCATCATGTAGTGCTGGTCGGCCAGACGCACGGTCACGCCGTCGTCGAAGATCATGCCGTTTTCGTCGAGCATCAGACCATAACGGCACTTGCCGACTTCCAGCTTGGTCCACGGATTCGTGTAGACCCAGTTCAGCAGTTTCGCCGCGTCGGGGCCCTGAATGTCGATCTTGCCGAGCGTCGATGCGTCGAGTATGCCGACGCTCGTGCGCACTGCGAGCGACTCGCGCGCGACCGCCGCATGCAGGTCCTCGCCCGCTTTCGGGTAGTACCACGGACGCTTCCAGTTGCCGACGTCCTCGAACGCCGCGCCGTTTTCCACGTGCCATTCGTGCACCGCCGTCTTTCGCACGGGGTCGAGAAACTCGCCCAGCTCGCGGCCCGCGAAGGTGCCGAAGGTGACCGGCGTGTAGTTCGGCCGGAAGGTCGTCGTGCCGGTCTCGGGAATCGTCTTGCCGAGCGCCTGCGCGAGAATCGCCATGCCGTTGATGTTGCCCAGCTTGCCCTGATCGGTGCCGAAACCCATCGCCGTATAGCGCTTCACGTGCTCGACGGATTCGAAGCCCTCGCGCGCGGCAAGGAAAATATCCGCCGCCGACACATCGTTCTGGAAGTCGACGAACTGCTTGGGCCCACGCGTGGCCAGCTCGCGCCCGCCGACCAGCCACAGCGGCGCGAGCTTCGCCTCGGTCAGTTCGGCGACTTGCACCGCGGCGGGACGCACCACTTTGTAGCCGGCCGCGCGCGCCGCCTCAACTCCCGCATCGACGGCGACACGGATGCCCTGGCCCAGCGTGAAGTCGCCCGCGCAGGCGCCCACGCTGGTCTCAGCCTGCATCGCCTTGCCCGGCACGAAGCAGGCCTTGTCGTCATGCCAGTGCGCCTTGCCGCCCGATTGCGCGAACAGATGTAGCACCGGGCTCCAGCCGCCCGACATCGCCAGCAGATCGCACGGCAACTCGGCGTGCCTCGCCCCCGGCTGTCCGTTCGAATACGACGCCACATCGACCGACGCGACGCGCAGCTTGCCATGCGCCGCGGTGATGACCGCACCGCTCATCACCTTGATGCCATGGCGGCGCGCGAGCACGGGCAGCGTGCCTTTCGATTCGCCCGCGCGCGGATCGATCACCGTCACCTGTGCGCCGGCCGCCTTCAGGTCAAGCGCGCATTGGTAGCCGTCGTCGTTGTTCGTGAACACCACCGCGTTGCGGCCCGGCAGCACCGCGTAGCGATGCAGATAGGTCGATACGGCCGACGCCAGCATCACCCCCGGCAGATCGTTGTTGCCGAACACGATGGGCCGTTCGTGCGCGCCGGTCGCGAGAATCACGCGTTTCGCGCGGATCTTCCACAGCAGTTCGCGCGTCCCCTTGCGCTGCGAAACCGGCAGATGTTCGGTGAGCCGCTGTGTCACGGTGACGAGGTTGTGGTCCTGGTAGCCGAACGCGGTGCTGCGGCTCAGGATCTTCACGTCGGGCATGCGCCGCAATTCGTCTTCGATCTTTTGCACCCATTGCAACGCCGGCTTGCCGTCGATCGCGGCGCGGCACGACAGCAGCGAGCCGCCGAGTTCCGGCTGATCGTCGACCAGCGTGACGCGCGCGCCGGAAAGCGCCGCCGCATGCGCGGCCGCGAGGCCGGTCGGGCCGCCGCCGACCACCAGCACGTCGCAATGCGCAAAGCACTTGTCGTAGCGGTCAGCGTCGGGTTGTTCGGGCGCCTTGCCGAGACCGGCCGCGTCGCGGATCACTTCCTCGTACTTCGGCCAGAACTTGCGCGGCCACATGAAGGTCTTGTAGTAGAAGCCCGCGGGAATGAAGCGCGCGAATTTCTGGTTGATCGCCATGCGGTCCTTCTCGATGCTCGGCTTCGCGTTCACGCTTGCGGCGACCAGTCCCTGGTACAGTTCCACTTCGGTCGCGCGTGCGTTGGGCACCGTGTAGGCGCCGGTCTCGAGTTGCACGACCGCATTCGGTTCTTCGACGCCCGCCGTCACGATGCCGCGCGGCCGGTGATACTTCCAGCTGCGCGCGACGAAATGCACGCCGTTGGCGAGCAGCGCGGAGGCCAGCGTGTCGCCCTGATAGCCCTCGTATCTGACGCCATTGAACGTGAAGCTCAATGCGATCGCGCGGTTGATGCGCCCACCGCTGGGCAGTCGGTCTTTCTGGCTCATGATGCTTTGCCCTCTTGTGCGTTGCCTGCTGCTTTGCCTTGGGTCTGGCCCTGGGTTTGGCCCAGCGTCTGGCTTGTGGCGTTGGCGGCGCTGTCCATCGACAGCAGCGGCCGCTCGAACGTCTCATAGCCCTGGATCTCGTAGCTCACCGTGTCGCGCTGCGCCTTGAACCAGCGGCGGCAACCTTGCGTGTGCAGCCATTGTTCGCGATGCACGCCGCGCGGGTTCTTGCGCATGAACAGGTAATCGCCCCATTCCTTGTCGGTGAGTTTCTCGGTATCGAGCGGACGGACGATATCCGCTTCGCCGCCGCAGGAAAATTCGGTTTCGGCGCGAGGTCCGCACCAGGGGCATTCGATCAGTAGCATGTCATTGTCCTCAGTGCGCAACGGCGGCCGCGCCGTGCTCGTCGATAAGGTGGCCGGTATAAAACCGTTCCAGCGAGAACGGTGCGTTCAACGGATGCGGTTCATCCCTCGCGATGGTGTGCGCGTAAGCCCAACCCGAGCCGGGTGTCGCCTTGAAACCACCGGTGCCCCAGCCGCAATTGAAGTAGAGTCCCTTCACATCGGTCTTGCTGATGATCGGGCATGCATCCGGGGAGACATCGACGATGCCGCCCCACTGCCGGTTCATCCGCACGCGCGAGAACACCGGAAACATTTCGACGATCGCTTCGAGCGTGCCTTCGATGATGTGGAAACTGCCGCGCTGCCCGAAGCCCGTGTACTGATCGACGCCCGCGCCGATCACCAGATCGCCTTTATCGGACTGGCTAATGTACGCATGCACCGCGTTCGACATCACGACCGTATTGACGACCGGCTTGATCGGCTCGGACACGAGCGCCTGCAACGGATGGCTCTCCAGCGGCAGCCGTATGCCCGCCATATCGGCAAGCGTCGAGGTGTTGCCCGCCGCGACCACCGCGACCTTCTTCGCCTTGATGAAACCCTTCGTGGTGTCCACGCCCACCACCTGACTGCCATCGCGGCGAATTCCCGTCACCTGGCAGTTCTGCACGATGTCGACCCCTGCCTGGTCCGCGCCGCGCGCGAAACCCCAGGCCACCGCATCGTGGCGGGCCACGCCGCCGCGTCGCTGGATCGATGCGCCGAGCACCGGATAACGGCTGTTCAGATTGATCGTCGGTTCGATCTCCTTGATCTGCGCGGGCGTGAGGAACTCCGCGTCCACGCCGTTCAGGCGGTTCGCGTTCACGCGGCGCTCGGTGTCGCGCACGTCCTGCAAGGTGTGCGCGAGATTCATCACGCCGCGCTGGCTGAACATCACGTTGTAGTTCAGATCCTGCGAGAGTCCTTCCCACAGCTTCATCGCCTTCTCGTAGAGTGCGGCCGATTCGTCCCACAGGTAGTTCGAGCGCACGATGGTCGTATTGCGCGCGGTATTGCCGCCGCCGATCCAGCCCTTCTCCAGCACGGCCACATTGCGCACGCCGTGCTCCTTCGCGAGGTAGTACGCGGTGGCGAGACCGTGCCCGCCGCCGCCGACGATCACGACATCGTATTCACGTTTGGGCTCGGGGCTTTTCCACTGTCGCTCCCAGTTCTCGTGATACGACATCCCGTTGCGCAACAGGCTGAATATCGAATAGCGGCTCATCGTAGGTCCTTGTCAATGCTGTCTTTAGTGCTGCTTGATATGTCTTGGCGTGCCTGGTAGTGACTCAACTCGCGACTCAACACTCGATGACGTTCACGGCCAACCCGCCGCGCGACGTCTCCTTGTATTTCGTCTTCATGTCGGCCCCGGTTTCGCGCATCGTCTTGATCACATTGTCGAGCGACACGTAGTGCTGGCCGTCGCCCTTCATCGCCATGCGCGCGGCGTTCAGCGCTTTGATCGCACCCATCGCGTTGCGCTCGATGCACGGAATCTGCACGAGCCCGCCGACCGGATCGCAGGTCATGCCGAGGTTGTGTTCCATGCCGATTTCGGCGGCGTTCTCCACCTGAGCCGGCGTGCCGCCCATCACGGCGGCGAGCGCCGCGGCGGCCATCGAGCACGCCACGCCCACCTCGCCCTGGCAGCCCACTTCAGCGCCGGAGATGGACGCGGTTTCCTTATAGATGATGCCGATCGCTGCGGCGGTCAGCAGAAAGTCGACGATGCCCGTGTCGTTCGACGCATGCATGAACTTGACGTAGTAATGGAGCACTGCGGGAATCACACCGGCTGCGCCGTTGGTCGGCGCGGTGACCACGCGGCCGCCTGCGGCGTTTTCTTCGTTGGCGGCCATCGCGTACAGGTTGACCCAGTCGAGCATCGACAGCGGATCGCGCAGCGACTCTGCCGAGTGCGAGCGCAATTGCGCGCATAGGTCCGCAGCGCGGCGCTTTACGTGCATCGGGCCCGGCAGCTCGCCGCGCACCGTGCAGCCCCGTTCGACGCAGGCAGCCATCACGCGCCAGATTGCCAGCAGACCTTCGCGCACTTCCGATTCGGGGCGCGCCGCGCATTCGTTGCGCAGCGTCACCTGCGCAATGGAGAGGCCCGTTTCGCGACACACGCGCATCAGGTCGTCGCCGGTACGAAACGGATACGGCACCTCGGCGCCGGCACGCAGGCCGTTGACGCGATCGCCTTCGCGATTGACCACGAAGCCGCCGCCAATCGAGAAATACTCTTTCTCCACCAGCAACTGGCCGTGTTCGTCGAATGCCTGAAAGCGCATTCCGTTCGGATGCACGACGCCCGAGCCCGGCGCGCCCGGCATCAGCTTGCGGAAAAAGCCCAGGTGCTCGCGCTCGTCGAAGGCGATCGCATGCTTGCCGAGCAGCGCGAGTTGCTTCGTCTCGCGGATCGACCGCAGGCGCGGCTCGATCAGGTCCGGATCGATCAGATCGGGCAGATTGCCTTCGAGTCCGAGCAGCACCGCCTTGTCGGTGCCGTGCCCCTTGCCCGTTGCGCCGAGCGAGCCGAACAGCTCGACCTTCACGCGGCGTACGAAGCCGAGCAGGTTCGCATCTTCGATATGCGAGGCGAAGCGGCAGGCGGCGATCATCGGCCCGACTGTATGCGAGCTTGAAGGACCGATGCCGATCTTGAACAGATCGAAGACGCTGACGTTCATGGCGTGCCCTATGCGTGAGTGCGTCGAGTGGAAGTGACGCTATTGCACCGCACGCCGGTCCGAATCGCTAGAATAAAAACGGCATGACAGTGTGACACTGACGCCAACGGGCTCGCCGGTCTGGCATAGCGGCGCATTTACGATATGCTCTGACGCATTTGCGATAGTCCTCGCGACTGCGGCTGGCGCTGCCGACGCTGCTGGGACGACCGTTGGCGCTGCTGCGAGGCACGCGGCGCGCAGAGTCCGCCAACACCAGTTGTTCGCTCACACTCTGCGCCGACGCACCGCCATGCCCGAGTCACCCTTTTTCTTGCTGGCCGCTTGCATGAATTCCGCTGAACCGCTTCTCCCTCAATCCGTCGACGGCGCTGCGAAGCAACGCATCCGCTTCGGCATCATCCTGCTGCCGAACTTCACGCTGACGGCGTTCTCGGGCTTTGTGGACCTGCTGCGCCTGTCGGCGGACGAAGGCGACTTCAGCAAGCCGGTGCGCTGTTCGTGGAGCGTGCTAGGGGAAACCCTTGCGCCGGTGCGCGCGAGTTGCGGCATTCAGATCACGCCGTGGGAAACGTTCGACAAGGCCGAGCCGTTCGACTACGTGGTGGTGGTGGGCGGACTGCTGCATTCGGGGCCCGCCGCAAGCGACGCGACGCTCGCATTCATCCGCCGCGCGGCCGCTACCGACGCAACCTTGGTCGGCATGTGCACCGGCGTGTTCTCGCTGATGCGCGCGGGCGTGCTCGACGGCTATCGCATCTGCGTGAGCTGGTTTCACTACTGGGATTTCATCGAGCGCTTTCCTTCGGTGAACGAGCAAGCGCTGATCGCCGACCGGCTGTTCGTGATCGACCGGCGGCGCATTACGTGCTCGGGCGGACGCGCGTCGATCGACGTGGCGGCGGCGATTCTGCTGCGTCATTTCGAAACTGCCACGGTGCAAAAGGCGCTGCGCATCCTGCTGGTCGACGACATGCAGAAAGGCAATGCGCCGCAGCCGCATCCGCCGGGCCTTGCGCCCGCAGCGCATCCCAAGGTCAAGCGCGCGATCCTGCTGATGGAGCAGCACGTGGGCCGCTCGCTGCCGCTCGACGAACTGGCGCGCAAGCTCGATATGTCGCCGCGCCAGCTCGAACGGCTCTTCAAGGCGGAAACCGGTAAGGCGCCGCAAGCCTACGCGAAGCAGGTGCGTTTGCGCACCGCCGCGTGGCTGCTCACGAGTTCGGACAAGACGGTCGCGGATATCGCATCGAGCTGCGGGTTTTCCGATGCGTCGCATCTGGGCCGGGAATTTCGCAAGCAGTTCGGCCTGCCGCCCATCATGTATCGCGAGCAGCGCGGCACGGCCGCGCAGACGGACGACGGCTCGGACTACGACGAAACGTTTCCTGGCCGGGCACAGGCGCTCTGACGCGCGCAATCAATCCTTGCGTCGCTTCACGCCGACAAGCGCCGCTCTACACTCGGCGCATGCCCGAACTGCGCACGATACGCCTTGCTGAAATGACACGGCGAATGAAAGCCGCACACGGCCGTGACTCGCGCAATGGATGCATCGGTATTGCGCAGCAACTCGCGCGCGCGGCGCAAGCGCAGCGTCAGATAGTAGTGCGTGGGCGACACGCTCAGGAACATCTTGAACATGCGCTGCAAATGCCGTTGCGAGAGGTGCACGAGCCGCGCGAGTTCGTCGAGCGATAAGGGCTCCTCAATGTTCGCTTCCATCAGCCGCACGACTTCGATCAGCTCGGCGCGCGATAAGCCGACCCGTGCGTCGACGGGTATGTGCTGATAGTCGGTCGAGCCGCGAATTCGCTCGACAATGAACTGCTCGGACACCTGCGCGGCCACGGGGTGGCCCAAACGCAAGCCGACCAGCTTCAACATCAGATCGAGCGGCGCCGTGCCGCCCGTGCACGTCATCCGGTCACGGTCGATCACGAACAGCTCGTCGGCGAAACGCACGTGCGGATAGCTGTGGTGCAACGGCGACATGTCTTCCCAATGAACGGTCGCGCGATAGCCGTCGAGCAGGCCCGCGGCCAGCAGCGCATACGGTCCCGTGCAGATGCCGCCGAGCGGAACGCCCTGCGCAGCCACCTCGCGCAGCAACGCGATGACCGTGTCGTTGACATGATCGCGCACGTGCCAGCCGGCGCAGACGAACAGCACGTCCGGCATGCCGGCTTCGGCCAGTGTGGTGGTCGGCGTCACGGTGATGCCGTTGCTCGCGCGCGCCGGTTGGCCGTCAGGCGTGATGACCGACCAGCGGTAGTGCTGCGCGCGGCCGACGTAGTTGGCCATGCGCAGCACTTCGACCGCGCTGGTGAACGCGATCATCGAGAAGTTCGGCAAGGTCAGGAAGCCGAAGTGCGCCAGCCCCGCCAACGGTGGCTCGGGCTGGGGCCCGGCTGCGGTGATCGCATCGCGCTTCATAGCCCGCTCAGCCGTGCTGCGCGGCGGCCGGCGCGCGGCGCACGTTCATCAGGCTGCGCAAGCCCGACAGCAATGGCGCGCGCGCCATGCCCGGCGCACGGCCGAAGCTCTCCGTAATGCGGTCCAGGATGATCGCGAGCATCACCACGGAAAGACCGCTTTCGAATCCCAGCCCGATGTCCAGCCGCTGAATACTCGCCAGCACGTCGTTGCCCAGACCACCCGCGCCGACCATCGACGCGATGATCACCATCGACAGCGCCATCATGATCGTCTGGTTCACGCCGGTCATGATCGACGGCAGCGCATTGGGAAACTGCACCTTGTACAGCAGTTGCCACGGCGTGCAGCCAAAAGCTTGCCCGGCCTCGACGATTTCGCAGTTCACATGCTTGATGCCGAGCGACGTGAGGCGCACCGCGGGCGGCATTGCAAAGATCACCGTCGACAGAATCCCCGGTACGCGGCCCAGGCCGAACAGCATCGCGGCCGGAATCAGGTAGACGAACGCGGGCATGGTCTGCATCAGATCGAGCACCGGGCGCACCACCATCTCCACTGTGCGGCTTTTCGCGGTCCAGATGCCGAGCGGCACGCCGAGCAGCAGGCTGATCAAGGTCGAGGACAGCGTAAGGCCGAGCGTGATCACCATCTGGTCCCAGAAGCCGGTGCCGTAGATCAGCAGCAGCGCGAGCAGCGTGAACAAGGCGAAACGCCAGCCCACCCGCCACAAGCCGATGCCGACGAAGAACGCCATCAGCGCCCACATCGGCACGGCCTGCAGGCCATGCTCGACGACGGCGGCAAAGTTCTCGATGACCTTGCCGATCGAATCAAAGGTTTTTGCGTCGTGATCGAGCAGGTAGTGAACGCCGTGATCGACCCAGGCGCCAAGTGGAATGACTTCAGACATGGGAGCTCCGATGGCGCGTGAGAACGTTCAGCACGGTCGTCTTGTTGACCGAACCACAGTACGAGCCGTCCGCTTCGACGACCGGCAGCGGCGCGTGGCTTGCCACCACCCGTTCGACGACGTCGTCGAGCGGCGCAGTGCGGCGGATGCATTCGACGGGGTTGAGCTTCGGCGACGCGCTGCCCAGCGCATCGCGGCACACGAAGCCGCGAATCCGGCGCGCGCTGTCGAGCACGAACGCGTAGTCGGCGCTGCCGTTCAGCGTGGCCGCGACGCTCGATGCATCGATGGGCGACGCGTGCTGCATGAGCGGCACGGCGTCGGTCTGCATCAGGTCGCCGGCGGTCAGGTAGCGGCTCGTGTCGATACCTTCGAAGAACGCGCGCACGTAATCGTCGGCGGGATTCGTGATGATCTGCTGCGGCGTGCCGATCTGCACGACCTTGCCGCCCTCCATGATCGCGATGCGCGTGCCGATGCGCATCGCCTCTTCCAGATCGTGCGACACGAACAGGATCGTGCGCTGCTGCTCGCGTTGCAGGTCGAGCAGCACGTTCTGCATTTCCTTGCGCTTGAGCGGATCGAGCGCGGAAAACGCCTCGTCCATGATCATCAGCGACGGGTTGACCGCCAGCGCCCGCGCGAGGCCCACGCGCTGCTGCATGCCGCCCGAGAGCTGCGCGGGCAGCTTTTGCGCGAACGGCGCGAGGCCGACCTGCTCCAGCACTGCCATGGCCCGCTTCTCGCGTTCCTTGCGGCCGATGCCCGCCACTTCGAGCCCGAACGCGGCGTTCGACAGCACCGTTCGCTGCGGCATCAGCGCGAACGACTGGAACACCATGCTCATGTCCTTGCGGCGCAGCGCCGTCAATTCCGAGCGCGGCACGCTCGCCACGTCGCGGCCGTCGATCAGCACCTTGCCGGCCGTCGGCTCGACGAGCCGGTTGATCAGGCGAATCAGCGTCGACTTGCCGGAGCCGGACAGGCCCATCAGCACGAAGATCTCGCCTTCCTTCACTTCGAACGACACGTTGTGCACGCCAACGATATGACCGGTGCGCGCGAACACGTCCTCTTTGGTTGCGCCGGCGGCCAGCATGGCGCTCGCCTGTTTCGGGTTGGGGCCGAACACCTTGCATAGTCCTTCGACCACGACCTTGTGCGAATCCATCGGATGCTCTCCTGTGTCGCCCTCGGGTAGCGCTTTAGCGCTGACTCCGGTGACATGCAAATCGTTACGCTCAAGCGGACTCATGGGGCGCGGACGTGCGTTCGCGCTCTGCCTACATAGTTGCCAGAAAAAAGTGCGGGTTGCCGACTATTTGCGACAACCACATGAGGAAATACGACACAGGCGCGGCGCGCGGAGCGGCGGAGCATCGCGAAGTCGTTGCGGGACAAGGCTTTGAGGGGCGGCGGCGCTGCCGGCCGCGGATGTCGCGCAAGAGCAAGTGGCGCGCGCGCCGGGCCAAAAATGACTGCTGCGGACGGTCGAGCCGCATATCCGCGCCGCACTGCAACACGACGACGCACGTCGACATGCAGGGCCCGACGGAGCGCCGCCCCGGTCACGGCGCGGCGGGCGTCCGCAATCAAGGGCCACCATTGGCGGCTACTGCGGCCCTCGCATTGGTCCACGCTTACTGCTGCGCCGCAGCGTAGTTCGGGTGATCCCAGCCGACCGATTTCCCGTCTTCAAGCGTTGCCTGAAGTTCTACGCACGGTCCAGGGTTACAACAGTTCGAACGGTCGCGCCCAACACGATGGCATTCGTGCGCGGAGTTTGCACCCAATAAGTGCTCACCGCACTTGAGCGCCGCTCCAACGAAACGCAAGCGCACAAAGCATTCAACCGACACACAAACCAGCGCCGCCAACACTTCGTAATCCTCATTATGCAGGCGCCGCATAATTGCGCCTACGCCCCGCAAAACGAATGCATGCGAGCAAAACCGCGAACCGCAACCAGGGCGGTTCGCGCTGCACAACGCTGGTGCAAACCGTGGGCCACAAGCTATTACAGTCAAGCGCGGCAGGCATCTGCGTGTCAGCCGATACAACGTCCGCACGCGTTTTTTCCAGCGCAAGCGCATTGGCTGGACTATTGTTTAAACGCGCCGGCAGCGCGGACACATCATTCTTGTATAAGACGGTCGCTCCAAGCGGGCCAAAACCAGCCCGCGAGAGCGCTTTTTTGCATGCAACAAGCGGCATCAACTTATCGAGGATCGAAAACGTGAAAACAGTCAATCTATTGAAGGCGCTCGGCATCGCGTTGTGCGTGGCGACGGCCTCCAGTGCGTACGCCCAGGCCAGCGACGCGATGGCGGCGTCGGGCGAGATGGCCGCCCCGGCCACCAATGCCAAAGCAATGCGGGCATCCGACCGCAAGCTGGGCCACGACGTACGCCGTGCGCTGGCGCGGGCGCAGGGTTTTAACGTGTCGAACGTGTTTGTGCGGGCGCGCAGCGGCGCGGTGACCTTGACCGGTTCGGTGCCCGACGCGTCACAGATCCAGCAGGCGGCGGATGTGGCGAAAGGTGTTCCGGGCGTGACCTCGGTGACCAACAAGATCACGCTTGGTGCGCAAAACGGTGGTGGGGGTTGAGCGCGCGACGCTCGATTGAATGACCACGGGTGACGCCGCAACGCGCGAATCGTGAATCGCTAATTGCGAACATGCGGCGCCGCCCACTTTAATGGCCCGGATCGACTTTCGCAGTCTCCCTAAGATTGGGAGTCCTCAACGTCGAACGAGGCCGACGACATAGCGGCACGTCTCATCGCCGGCATTCAGGAACTCACATTCGGCCGGCGCGCCGAGTTGCAGACAATCCCCCGCTTCGAGCCGGTAAGACTGGCTACCCTCGCGAAACGTCAACACGCCGTGCGTGACCCAGATCTGCTGATGCTGAAACACGAATGCATCCGATGGATAAGGCACCCTCGCGCCCACCGGCAACTCGATCTCCAGCAATTCCAGCACGCCGCCGGTCGGCGGTGAAATGCGCCGCCGCGTGTAGCCCGTTTCCGGGTCCTGCCACAGCGCCTGATCGGCCCGGCGCACGAGCCGCTCGCCGGTTTGCTCGGCGAGCGCCAGCAAGGTCGACAAAGTCAGCCCGAACGCGCCCGACAAACGCCCGAGCACCGTCGCGGTGGGGCTCGCCTCGCCACGCTCGATCTTGCTGATCATCGCCTTGGACACCCCCGAGCGTTCCGCCAGTTCGCTGAGCGACCAGTTGCGCGCTTCGCGCTCGGTCTTCACGCGCGCGGAGATGGCCTGAGTCAGATCGATGGCGGTGGAGTCGGACATAAGAGCTTGTGGTGAATAAACGGGAACGCAAAGTATATCGACGCGATGCTGCGCTTGACGCGCGACTTGCCGGACGGCGGATATCGCACAGGCGGGCAGCGCAGCAGGCAAAACCCAGTCTTGCATAGTAATTTTTCGTCCACTATATTAAACGAACCAGCCCGACTCGCAACCGACGCTCGAGCGCGGCTCAGCGCCGCCGCGCAGACCATGATTCGTGGATTCGCAGCGCAGGCAAACCGTAAGCAGCCGGAACGACACCATGCCGAAGGAAATCGTACTCAACGCATTCGACATGAACTGCGTAGGCCACATCCAGCAAGGCTTGTGGACCCATCCGCGCGATCAGTCCACGCGCTACACGGACCTTCAATACTGGACCGACTACGCTCGCACACTGGAAGCTGGGCTGTTCGACGGCATTTTTTTCGCCGACGTGGCCGGGGTCTACGACGTCTACGGCGGCAGCCCGGACGCGGCGCTGCGCGGCGCGGTGCAGGTGCCCGTCAACGATCCCACGCTGCTGATCCCGGCGATGGCCACGGTTACGCGTCATCTGTCGTTCGGCGTGACGTCGAACCTCTGTGTCGAGCAGCCCTATCTGTTTGCGCGGCGCATGTCGACGCTCGATCATCTGACACGCGGCCGGGTCGGCTGGAACATCGTCACAGGGTATCTGGACAGTGCGTCGCGCGCGATCGGTCTTGCCGGCCAGATGGCGCACGACGACCGCTACGACCTCGCCGACGAATATATGGAGCTGGTCTACAAGCTGTGGGAAGGCAGCTGGGAAGAGAGCGCGGTGCTGCGCGATAAGGCGCGCGGCGTCTATGCGGACGCGGCCAAGGTGCATGTGATTCATCACCACGGCAAGCAGTATCGCGTGGACGCGCTGCATCTGAGCGAGCCGTCGCCGCAGCGCACGCCGGTGCTCTACCAGGCCGGCTCGTCGGCGCGCGGCAAACAGTTTGCCGCGGCGCACGCGGAGTGCGTGTTCGTCAACGGCCAGGCGAAGCCCGCGGTGAAAGCGATTGTCGACGACATTCGCGCGCATGCGGTGGCCGGCGGTCGGCTCGCGGACGACATCAAGGTGCTGCTCGGGCAAACCGTCATCACGGGCCGCACCGAACGCGATGCCCAGGAGAAGTACGAGGAGTACCGGCGCTACGTCAGCTCCGAAGCCGCGCTCGTGCACGCGGCGGCATCGCTCGGCATCGACTTCGCGCGCTACGACCTGGACGAGCCGATCGAAACGGGCAAGAGCCAGGCGATCGTATCGAACGTCGAGGCAATGACGCGCGCCGCCGGGCCGCAATGGACCAAACGCAAGCTGCTCGAACAGATGGTGCTCGGCAGCCGGCAGACGCCGCTCGTCGGGTCCGCCGAACGCATCGCCGATGAGTTGATTGCGTGGACCGAGGAAACCGGCGTAGATGGTTTCAACCTGTCGCGCACGGTCGCTCCGGAGTGCTTCGAGGATTTCATCGGACTGGTGGTGCCGCGGCTGCAGGAACGCGGCGCGTACAAGCGCGCATACCGCGACGGCACGTTGCGCGAGAAGCTGTTCGGCCACGCGCGTTTGCCGTCGACTCATACGGCGGCAAGGTTTCGTTCACCGGCTTGCGACGCGGCCGCAACGGGCGATGTGTCGAACTGATGCAGTAGCAGCGCGGGTTCAATCAAGTGTCGCGAGTGCGCTGCGCGCGCTCGCGCTACCCACATGGATCTTTCAGCGGAGGCTTTCCCATGCTTGACAAGCGCACCTTCCGCGACGCCATGGCCGGGCTCGGCACCGCCGTCAACGTCATCACGAGCGACGGCGACGCGGGCCTTGCCGGCTGCACCGCGTCGGCGGTTTGCGGCGTGACGGACGAGCCGCCTACGCTGCTCGTCTGCATCAACCGCAGCAGCCGCAACAACGCGGCCTTCCGCCGCAACGGCAAACTGTGCGTGAACGTGCTGAGCGCGGAACAGCAGACGCTCGCCGCGCACTTTGCGAACAGGGCGCTGCCCATCGAGGAACGCTTTGCCGCCGCGCAATGGGAGCGCCTCGCGACCGGCGCGCCGGTGCTGCAGGGTGCGCTCGCGTCGCTCGACTGCGAGATCGAATCGGTCACTGAGGTCGGCACGCATACCGTGTTCTTCTGCGCGGTGAAGGCGGCCCATACGCATGGCGCGGGGGATGCGCTGATCTATTTCGGGCGTCGCTATCACCGGGTTGGCGAGCGGTCGGTGCATGCGACGCATCATGCCTGCGGCTAAAGTCGGGGGGCAGGTGGGCGGCACTTGCCGCGCAATGCGTTTGCATGTCGTTCCCCACATACCCTCGGTGGACCCGTTGAGCATGGCCTTTTGATCGTCGGTCCGCGTGCGGCTTCGCTCACATTCGCCCGCAACCACGCGCCGCACGGTGTACGCACTTTCGACCCGCCCCACCCGCACGCGACCCCCACCGCCACGCACGATCAAACGGTCACGACACCCGTGAGCGGACTTCGCGCCGCTTTCCCAAACAGCGCCGCCGCCGTGCGCTGAGGATCGAGCCCAAGGCTCTCGCTCGCGCAGCCGGCGATCAACGCATCGAGCGAGGTCGTCGGCTTCAGGTCGCGCCCTTCGTAAAGCTCGCGCGGCGCAAGACCCGGCCAGTCGGCAATCACGCGCCCGCCCCGCACCGCCCCGCCCAATACCATCGCCACCGACCCGGTGCCGTGATCGGTGCCGCCCGTGCCGTTGGCTGCCGCGGTTCTGCCGAACTCTGTCGCCACCAGCACGGTGGTGCGGCGCCACAACGGCCCCATGCCGTCACGCAACGCCGCCAGCATCGTGTCGAGCGCTTTGAGCTGATTCGCGAGGCGCGCGTTCTGCGCGCTGTGCGTGTCCCACCCACCGGTCTCGATCATCGCGATCCGTGGACCCGCGTCGCGTGACAGAAAACCGGCCGCGAGCCTGCCGAGGCTCGCCGGGTCCTGACGCGCACCGGCGTCGCCCGCGAGACCGCGCGCGCTCATCGCCGACTCCCATAGCGGACGCAATTGCGCATCCTGCTCGTACAGCTGGGAGACGCGCGCGAGCAGATCGTCGGGCGCTGGCGGCAATGCGGAGGGCGCATAAGACGTCACCGCCGCCGCTCCGCGCAGCGCCATCGGCACGGTCGGCGCGAGGGCGATCGCGTTCTCGCGCGTGGCGGGCAGTTCAGCCACGAGCCGGTTGAGCCAGCCATCCTTGACCCGATACGGCGACGCGCCGCCCGTCTCGAGCACGTTCTGCCCGTCGAAATGCGAGCGGTCGCGATAAGGCGACGCCACCGCGTGCACGAACAGCGCCTGCCGGCTCGCATACATCGCGGCGATCTGCGAGAGCGCCGGATGCAGCGCGAAGGTGCCGTCGAGCCTCGTCGCGTTCGACGTATCGAGCGCGAGCGCACCGCGCAGCGTTGCGTAAGCCGGCTCGGCATAGGGCGCGACGATATTCAGGCCATCGGCGGCGCCGCGCTGGATCACGAACACGAAGCGGCGATCGGTAGCGACGCTCGCGAACGCGATGTGCGGCGACACGAGAAGCGCGCCGGCGCCGGCGGCCGCGACGCTCAGAAAACTGCGGCGGGACAGCATGGTATTCATCTCCGTTGAAAATCCGGCGAGACCAGCAGCAGCGCGATCGCCGTGGACGCGCTTTCCGCACGCGCTACAGCGGTGGCCGTGGGCTCGCTGAGTGATCCGGCCAGCAAGGTCTGGCCGAGCGAGCGCGCGTCGAGCCGGTCGCCGACGCGCGCGGCGAAACGCTGTGCCATCTCGACGCGGCGCACCAGCGCATCGGGCGCGGCCCAGCTCGCCGCGATGTCGTCGTAACCGGCGGGCGAACCCGGGCGCCACACCGGCTGGCCGAGCTGCGTGAGGATCGGCGCGCTTTGCAGATTGCCGAGGTCCTGCCAGCCGAGTCCGCGCATTGAAGAAACGGTCCACTCCCACGGCGTCTTGAACTTGACCGCCGTCGGCGACCAGGCTTGCGGCATATCGAGCAACGCGCGATACACGGTTGGCAGATCGCCGCCGCTGCGCTCGAACGCCTGCGCAAGACGTTCGCTCACGCCTGGCGGCGGAGTGTCGGCGACGAAGTGGCGCGCCAGCTTCACGCCGATATGCTGTGCCGTCGCAGGGACGCTCGCGAGGTCGTGCAGGATCGCGAGCGCCTGCGCTTCATCGGGTTCGTCGTAGCGGCGTCCCATGATGGTTCGCGAACCCGGCTCGTGCAGCGCCGCGCGAAACACGAAGCTGCCAGGCGCAGCGCCCGGCCCGACGCCGCGCCGGCTAGCGCTGGCGAGGTTGCCCGGATTGCCCGCAGCGCCCGGATTGCCTGGATTGCCGGCGAGACTCCAGCCGGTCAGCGCGCGCGCGAATTCGGTGACATCGTCCTGGCTATAGCCGCTGCGCACGCCAAGCGTGTGCAATTCCATGATCTCGCGCGCGAGGTTTTCGTTCAGACCACGTTTGTGCTCGGGGTTGCGTTGCGCCGCGCGCAGCGCCGCCTTGCTGTCCGGACCGACCGAACGCGTCTGATCGAGAAACACTTGCATGGCCGGATGACGTTCGACCGCCACCAGCATGTCCTCGAAGCGGCCGAGCACGTGCGGGCGGATCACTTCCGCTTCGAACGAGCCGGCCAGCGCGGCGACGCCGCCTTTCTCGACCGAGACCGCGAAGTGGTTGGCCCAGAAATGCACGAGGCGTTCGACGAACGGCGTCGGTGTGGTCAACGCGCTCACCACGCGGGCATTCACCGACGCGTGGTACCCGTCGAGTATTTCGCCGCGCAGCGCTTTTCGTTCGGCTTGCTTAGTAGTCTGGGCAGTGGATTGCGCGCCGGGCTGAGCATTGTTTGGCGCAACCATCGACGCGTTGCCTGTCGCCCCGGCCTGGTTGACACCCGCGCCCTCTGCCGGATTTTGCTGCGCCCGCTGACTGAGTTGCATGCGCTTTTGCGCCAGTTCGGTCGACACCGCGACCGAGTCGGGCTGGCTCGCCCACGCGGCGGGTCGTGGCTCGTACTGCTCGAACTGCGCGAGCAGCCAGCCCTTCGGATCGGCGGGCGGCGCGTCGCCGGCACGCGCGCCGAGGCCGAAGCGGTTCAGCGCAATCGCCGCGGCACTTAGGTTCGGTGAGTAAGCCATACCACTCTCGTCGGCATCGGATAAGCGTTAAACGGCCGTCCATCGATAATCCGTCGCGCCGCTACGATTTTTTCAATCGCCCGCAGATCTGCCTGACGCCGATTGGCTCGCCGGGTTAGCGGAGTTTGGCGGGTTTGTCTGTTCACGCGCATTGGCCGCCGCCGGCTCGCGCCACTGCCCACGCAGCTTCAGACTTTGCGCGAACCGCTCGCGCTCCTCGGGCGAAAGCGTCGCCGCGAAATCCGCCACGCTGCGTTCCATCAGCGCGCGCAGACTGGTGTCGGACGCCCGCGTGCGGGCAAGCGCGGCGTCCAGTGCGGTGCGATCGAGCTGCGGCGCGGCGAGCAGGCGCAGCACCTCGCGCCGTCCTTCGCGCCCCTCGCGCGCAAACTGCCACCCTTCGCGGCGCGCAGTCTTCAGGCCGTCGAAAAAGGCCTGCTGCCGCTCGGCGGACAGCGTCTGCGCGGCGAAGCGCAGCGCGCGTTGTTGCGCGAGCAGCGGCGCGTTGGCGCCGCGCTGCGCGAACCATTGATAAGCACCCCCGACGATCGCGCCCAGCAAAAACACATTGAGCACGAGCGACGCCACCAGCACGACTTTCCACGACCGGCCGTTCATTCGCCGCTCCAATCGGCGGACGTGCCACCGAAGCTCGAAGTCAAATAAGACGACTCGTGCAGCGCCGGCGCGTTCTGCGCCAGCACGAAAAACGACACCGCCAAAGCGCCGGCCGCGCCGCCCAGCAGTCCCACGCCGGCGAGCGCCGCGCCCGACCACCACAGCCGCCGCCGCGCCGCCGGCCGCCGCACCGGCGCGCTTTCGACGATGCGTCGCTGCAACGCCGCGCCCGGCGGATCGATCGTGTCGGCGGCAAGCCACCCGTCGATGCGGGCGGCCTCCCTCAGCAGCGCTTGCGCTTGCGGGCGATGCGAGTTGGCCCAGGCTTGTGCCGCCGCGCGCTCCGGCAACGGCCAGCGACGCGCATCGGCGCCGTAGGCTTGAACGATCTGATCGAATCTTTCGGGCGTCATGACTTGTCCTTGCTAAGGCCGCTGCCGGCCAGTTCAGCGCGCAGATTGCGGCGCGCGCGGGCCAGCAGACTTTCCAACGCATCGACGGTGATGCCCATCAGGGCGGCCGCGTCGAGGTTCGACATCTCCTGGTAGTAGCAGAGCACCAGTGCCTCGCGTTGCCGCGCCGGCAATGCGGCGAGCGCGGCGCGCACCCGTCGGTCCTGCGCGCGCGCTTCGAGCCTGACGTCGGGCGGCATGGCCGGATCGGCCTCTTCCGGCAACGCGTCGCGCGGCTCTTCGCGACGGCCGCGCAAACGGTCATAGCAAAGATTGAGCGCGACGCGATGAATCCAGGTATCGAATTTCGCGTCGCCTTCGCGCCAGCGCGACGCCTGTTGCCAGATTCGCACGAACGCTTCCTGTGCGACGTCCTCCGCTTCCATGCGGTCGCTCAGCATGCGCATTGCGAGCGCAAGCAGACGCGGCAGCTTGCGCGCGACGAGCAAACGCACCGCAGCCGGATCCTGGCGGCCGACCCGCTGAATCAGCTCGGCGTCGGGATCGCGTTCGCGCTCGCTCAAGGCGTGGTGCTCCGGTAGGCGCATTGCGCACGGAGCGCGGATGGCCGCAGGCCTGGCCGTCCGGGGCGCCGAAGCTCGACGCCTGTCGCCGCAAACGCATGCAGCCGTGGCCATGGCCGCAAGAGTCGCGCGTGCTCGAAGCGGGTGGCCGCAACGCGTCGCCTCGTAGAACGAACCCGGCTCCCTGGCATGCAACTCACGTTGGTCTCAGCTCCTGCAGGTCCTTGCGAGCGCACCGCATCGAACGGCACGCGCGAACGACGGGTCGCAGCGCACTTCGGGCTGCGCCAGTCGCGATCAATATACGACGACCACCGGCCGATAGTAGGCCGGCCGCGCCGGGTAGACCACACAGCCGGCGAGCGAGACCGCGAGCAGAATCATCAGCAGTGTTTTCATGGCAACTTGCATGGTTAAGTGATGTAAAGCGCGATTCCGAGCGCCCAAGCACGCCGCACCATGTCGCTCAGCGCCCCGCTCATGACCAATGCCCTTCCACCCAGTGCCAGTTCGCCCCGCGCTGCCGCCAGTGCCCCGGCACCCAGTGATAGCCGACGCGCACCGGCTGCCAGTGTCCCGGCACCCACACATAACGGCCATGCTCCCAGCGCCAGCGCCCTTGATCCCACACATAGCCGGCGCGCGGCGGCGGCACGACTTCGACGCGCGGGGCCGGCGGCGCCACCGGCGCGACGATCACAGCCTGGGCGAACGCGGGCGCCGCCGTCAGCGTGGCCGCGCCGCACAACAACGCGGCCAGCGTGGAGCCGAGCAAGCGGAGCAATCGAGTCGATTTCATGTCCATGTCTCCCATTCGATGCAAAGCCAGAAGCGGCTTCGTTTCTTCTTGAACGCGGCAGCGGAAAAAATCCGTCGCCGCGATTCGCACCTGGAAGAAATTCGTGGGAATACCCGCTACGTGACGGCGTCACCCAGCGCACGTGAGCAGCCAATGCAAGACCCGAGGCATGACTGTCTGCCACCGTAGCAACCTCTCGAAGTCATGCAAATGAATGGCAAACGATAGAAATAGTAATGTTTGTGTCGCGAAATCTTCACCATCGAATGGTCCAATGCGGTCAACGCATCGGCGGCGGCTCGTTCGACGCCAGCGCCGGCAGCATCATGAACATGTTCGACTTCAGCGGCTCGGGCAAGGCGCCGACCGTGTATCTCGATCCAAACCTGGGCACCAGGCTGCCCTCGGCGCCGGCCATCTGACCGGCGGCCGCGACGAGCGCTTCTCTGTTCTGCCGGCTTCGCGTGCTGCACCCGCACTGAGAGTGCGGCACACGAGGCAACGCATGCGATGAAGCGCGCGCGCAACGACGAGCTGTAGCTGGGATCGAGCCCGTGCCAACGTGCTGGCTCGATCTTCCTGATTTTGCTGTGTTTCGTGTTGACAGCATCCGATAGAACGACCTCCCCACGCCATGAACCATCCTTCAGACGCCGCGGCGCGGCCACTGCCCGCGCACGGCGAGCCGGGTCGCGTGATCAACCGCCGCTCGCGGCTCGGGCTGCCGGCATGGAGCGCGGCCGGCCTCGTCCTCGCGCTCGCCGCATTCAGCGCATATGCGCTCGTGTATCCGGCACGGGTGCCCTCGGCGCTCGGCGAGATGGTCGAGAACATCACCGGCGCGAATCCGCATCCCGTGCGGCTGATGCGCCCGCAAAACGCGCCGCTCAGTGCAGTCGCGCTGCTCGGCAAGCAGATTTTTTTCGACCCGACGCTGTCCGCTTCCGGCAAGCAGTCGTGCGCCTCCTGCCACTCGCCACAGCATTCGTATGCGCCGGATAACGCGTTCCCGGTGCAGCTCGGCGGCGCGCATATGACGCAGCCGGGTTACCGTCCGCCGCCTTCGCTCGCGTACCTGTATCGCCAGGCGCCGTTCAGCATCGGCCCGGATCAGGGCGATACCGACGTGCCGGTCGACTTCACGCAACTCGCGACGCAGGCCGCCGGTATGCAGCGCGCGCAAAAGACCGCCCTCGCCGCGCCCGCCGCTGCGGCGATGGTGCCGCAAGGCGGTCTCTTCTGGGACGGCCGCGCCGATACGCTGCAGAACCAGGCGCTCGGTCCGCTGATGAACCCGGTAGAAATGGCGAATGCGACGCAAGCAGACGTCGCGCGCAAACTTCTGCAAACGAAGTACCTCGACCAGTTCAAGCAGATCTTCGGTCCCTCGATTGTCGGCAATCCGAGTCTGCTGATTTCGGAAGCCATGTTCGCGGTGGGCCGCTATCAGATCGAAGATCAATCGTTCCATGCTTTCACCAGCAAGTACGACTACTGGCTGGAAGGCAAGGCGCGGCTGACGCACGCCGAGCTGCACGGTCTGCGATTATTCAACGACAAAAACAGGGCGAATTGCGCGGGTTGCCATTTGAGCCAGCCGACCCGCGACGGCCTGCCGCCCGTGTTCACCGACACGCAGTACGAGGCGCTGGGCGTGCCGCGCAATCCGGCGATTGCGGCGAATCACGATCCGAAGTACTTCGATATGGGTGTGTGCGGCCCGTTTCGCGACGACCTCGCGAAGCAGACGCAGTACTGCGGCATGTTCCTGACGCCGACGCTGCGTAACGTCGCAGAACGCAAGGTGTTCTTCCATAACGGCGTATATCACGACCTGAGGCAGGTGATGGACTTCTACAACCTGCGCGATACCGCGCCCGAGAAGATCTATCCGCGCGATGCGTCGGGCAAGGTGCAGAAGTACAACGACCTGCCGCCTCAGTATCATGCCAACATCGATTCCGCCGACGCCCCGTTGGACCGCAAGCTCGGCGATCAACCCGCAATGACCGACGAGGACATCGAGGACATCATCGCGTTCATGAAGACGCTGAGCGACGGGTATAACCAGTGACCATGTGATCGCATGAGGCGGGTCGCGTCGTGATGGCAATGCCTGGGAGGGGTTCTTGCGGGTTCGGCGCCGCGGCGCGCGGGCGGGTGAGGTATCCTTGCCGGTTCCGCGACTTCTATTGCTACCTTGCCCGATGGCCGATTTTCCCTTCGACGCCGTACTGTTCGACTGCGACGGCGTGCTCGTCGACTCGGAGCCCATCACCAACCGCGTGCTGAGCGAGATGCTCGGCGAACTGGGCTGGCAGTTGAGCGTCGAAGAGACGATGCGCATTTTCGTCGGCAAGACCGTGAAGGACGAAGCCGCGCTGATCGAAGCACGCACCGGCTACGCGATCACCACTGAGTGGCTCATGCAGTTTCGCGCGCGCCGCAATACCGCGCTCGATCGCGAATTGCAGGCTATTGCTGGCGCTGCGTGCGCAGTGCGAGCGCTTCATGAGGCACTCAGCGGACGCATCGCCGTTGCGTCCGGCGCCGACCGGGTCAAGGTTGAACTGCAACTGGCCAAGGCAGGCATTCTGGACTGCTTCGAAGGACGTATCTTCAGCGGTCACGACATGCCGCGCGGCAAGCCGTTTCCCGATGTCTACCTGGCAGCCGGCGCCGCGCTGGGCGTGAACCCGAAACGTTGCGCCGTGGTGGAAGACACGGTGACGGGCGCGACGGCCGGTGTCGCCGCTGGCGCAACCGTGTTCGGATATTGTCCAGCGGAACTCGGGCACAGCAGCGCGACTGCGCTGTATGGCGCCGGTGCGGTGCAGGTGTTTCAGAACATGGCGCAACTGCCCGCATTGCTCGCGCAATGGCGCGGGACGGCGTGCTGACGTGCAACGCATTTCGAAGCAATTACAGCAGCATAAGAAAGCCCCGCAAGACTTCCATCTCGCGGGGCTTTTTTCAGGCTGAAACGTCTTGCAGCTTAGCGCGACATCATATTCATGCTGACGTTATGCATGACCCACAACGTGCCGCCGATGACGATCACGGCGGTCAGCGCCGTGAAGGCGAACGCCGTCACATTCCAGCGCTGCGCCGACGACGTGTTCATGTGCAGGAAGAACACCAGGTGCACGACGATCTGCACGAACGCGAGGCCGGCAATCGCAAATAGCGCGTCCTGCCCGGTCAACGTGCCCGTCATCACGAGGCCGAACGCCGCGACGGTCAGAATGACGGACAGCACGAAACCGGTCATATAGCTGCCGAAACTGCCGTGACTTTCACCCGAGTGTGCGTTATGGCTATGGTCCATTTAGATCACGCTCGCAAGGTAGACAAAGGTGAAGACGCCGATCCACACGACGTCCAGAAAGTGCCAGAAAAGGCTCAGGCACGTCAGGCGAATCATGTCGCGTTCGGTCAGCTCGCGATGACGCAGCACCTGAACGGCAAGCACCACCATCCAGATCAGCCCGCACGTGACGTGCAGACCGTGCGTGCCGACCAGCGTGAAGAACGACGACAGAAATGCGCTGCGGCTCGGGCCGGCCCCTTCGGCGATCAGGTGCGAGAACTCGCGCATTTCGAGCACGAGAAACGCCAAACCGAGCAGGAACGTCACGCCGAGCCAGAACAGCAGCACAGCTTTGCGGTTCTTGTGCGCCCCCAGCATTGCGAAGCCGTAGGTGATGCTGCTCAAGAGCAGCATCGTCGTTTCCAGCGCGACACCGGGAATCTCGAAGAGATCTTTGCCGCTCGGACCGCCCGCGAACTGATGCTGCATCACCGCGAACACCGCGAACAGCGACGCGAAGATGATGCAGTCGGTCATCAGGTACAGCCAGAAACCGAATACCGAGTGCGACGGCGGGTGATCCTCGTGGGCATCGTGATGATGCAAGGCGGCCGTAAGCGTGTTATGTGACGACATCAATCCACCTCCAACGCGACCTGAGCACCAGCGCGTTTTTCTTCGATCTGCGCGACAGTGGCAGCCGCGATGTAAAAGCCTTCGTTCTTCTGGAAGCTATAAACGATCACGGTGCCCACCGCGCCGACAATCCCGACAATCGCCAGCCACCAGATGTGCCAGACACCGGCAAAACCCAGCACCAGTGAGAACATCGCGGCAATCAGACCGGCCGACGTGTTCGACGGCATGTGAATGTCGCGATATATCGGCTTGTCTTGCGGTTCATTGCGCGCTTTCATATCGGCGAATGCGTCGAGCTTGCGGATCGTCGGGATGATCGCGAAGTTGTATGACGGCGGCGGTGAACTCGTGGCCCATTCCAGCGTGTGACCGTCCCACGGATCGCCCGAGAGATCGCGGTTTTCCGGCTTGTTGCGCTCGCGGATGCTAACCACCAGTTGCAACACCTGGCAAGCAATACCGATGGCAATCAGAACTGCGCCGAACCACGCGAACACCAGCCACGGATGCCACGCCGGGTTGTCATAGTGATTCAGACGACGCGTCATGCCCATGAAGCCCAGCACGTACAGCGGCGCGAACGCGAGCCAGAAGCCGATCTGCCAGAACCAGAACGCGGCCTTGCCCAACCGTTCGTTCAGCTTGAAGCCGAACGCCTTCGGGAACCAGTAGTTGAAGCCCGCCAGATAACCGAACAGCACGCCACCAATGATCACGTTATGGAAGTGCGCGATGAGGAACAGGCTGTTGTGCAGCACGAAGTCAGCGCCAGGAATCGCCATCATTACGCCGGTCATGCCGCCGATCGTGAAGGTGATCATGAAGCCGAGGGTCCACAGAATAGGCGTCGTGAAAGTCAGGCGGCCCTTGTAGATCGTAAATAGCCAGTTGAACACTTTCACGCCGGTCGGAATTGCAATCACCATCGTCGCAATACCGAAGAACGCATTGACGTCCGCGCCCGAACCCATCGTGAAAAAGTGATGCAGCCACACGAGGAACGACAGCACCATGATCGCGCAAGTCGCCCACACCATCGTCTTGTAGCCGAACAGCGGCTTTTTGGCGAAGGTCGCCACGACTTCCGAGAAAATACCGAACGCCGGCAGGATCAGGATGTAGACCTCGGGGTGACCCCATGCCCAGATCAGGTTCAGGTACATCATCGCATTGCCGCCGGCGTCGTTCGTGAAGAAGTGCATGCCGAGGTAGCGGTCGAGGCCCAGCAGCGCAAGTGTAACGGTCAGGATCGGGAACGACGCCATGATGAGTACGTTCGTGCACAGCGCGGTCCACGTGAACACCGGCATCTTCATGAACGTCATGCCCGGCGCGCGCATCTTCACGATGGTCGCGAAGAAGTTCACGCCGGTCAGCAAGGTGCCGATGCCGGAAAGCTGCAAGCTCCACAGGTAATAGTCGACCCCCACACCCGGACTGAACTGCAGTTCGGACAGCGGCGGATAGGCTAGCCAGCCGGTTTGCGCAAATTCACCGATCACCAGCGAGATGTTGATCAGAATCGCGCTGACCGCGGTCATCCAGAAACTCAACGAGTTGATGAACGGAAAGGCGACGTCGCGTGCGCCGATCTGCAACGGCACGATAATGTTCATCAGGCCGATCATGAACGCCATCGCCATGAAGAAGATCATGATGACGCCGTGCGCCGTGAAGATCTGGTCGTAATGGTGCGGCGGCAGATAGCCCGGCGCGTTATACGACAGCGCAAGCTGGGTACGCATCATGATCGCGTCCGCAAAGCCGCGGAACAGCATGATGAGCGCAACCACGATGTACATCACGCCAAGCTTCTTGTGGTCGACCGAGGTAAGCCATTCGGTCCACAGATAGCGCCACTTGCCGAAATAGGTGATGAGACCCAGGACTGCCGCACCGCCGATGGCGATCATCACGGCCGTCACCATGATGATCGGCTCGTGGTACGGAATCGAGTCTAGTGAAAGTTTTCCGAACATGGGTTATCCCTTCGGCCCACAGTTAGCGTCCTTCATGTTGTCGAGGACGTTACCGTTGTTATATCGGGCAATGATGTTGTGAAAGAGCTTGGGATCGGCTGAGGAAAAGTAGCGCACCGGATCTTTCTCGCTCGGCGCGGACAACGCGTGGTAGTGGTTCATGTCCAGGCGCTCAGACGACGCGCGCACTTTCGCAACCCATGCGTTGAACTCCTCCGGCGACGTAGCCAGCGCGCGGAACTTCATGTCCGAGAAGCCCTTGCCGCTGAAGTTCGCCGCAGTGCCGGCGTAGTTGCCGGCCTGGTCCGCAATCAGATGCAGGCGCGTTTGCATGCCTGCCATTGCGTAGATCTGGCCGCCGAGTTGCGGAATGAAGAACGAGTTCATCACCGTGTCGGACGTGATCAGGAAGTTCACCGGCGTTCCGACCGGGAACGCGAGCTGGTTCACCGACGCAATGCCGAGGTCCGGATAGATGAATAGCCACTTCCAGTCCAGCGCCACGACTTCGACGTTGATCGGCTTGACCTGCGACTCGAGCGGACGGTACGGATCGAGTTCATGCGTGCTCTTCCACGTCAACACGGCGAGGAACAGAATGATCAGCGTGGGGATCGTCCAGATGGCGATTTCAATACCGGTGGAATGCACCCAGCCCGGACGGTATTCGGCGCTCCTGTTCGACGCGCGATAACGCCACGCGAACAGCAACGTCAGCGCAATCACCGGGACGACGACAATCAGCATGGCCCATACAGACGTGGCAATCAGATTGCGTTCGGCGAGTCCGACACTCCCCTTCGGATTCAGGATATCGAGTTTGCTGCAACCCGAGAGCAACAACACGAGGACGGTGGACACGAAACTCGACGACCCTCGCAGAGTCTTTCCTTTCATAGCCATTGCCTCTTCTTTACGACTTCGATGAACCTCATTCGACCGCTCTCCATTGATAAGCGCTCGCATAATAGGGGCGCGTCGAGTGGCAATAAACCCTCGATTCAGCAACGATCTATTGCGCGGCATCACCGTGCGACACGTTGCCGCGCAAATGCGTGCAAGCGCGGGTTTCGATACCTGATTGCAAAGCACTGAAAAGTTGATCTGCGACAAAAGAGGCTTGAAAAAAGCGCTGAAACACCGCGTCGCCGGGATGGTCGAACCGTGCTCGAGCCGCCCAAGCGATCGATGTGGATCCGAACGACGGGCGAAAGAAGCAACATGCGCGAGTCGCGCATGTTGCAATCGCGTCACACCCGGCGTCACATGTTGCCTGCTCAGCTCGGCGTGTGGGCAGCGGTCGGGACCGGTGCGGGCGCCGCTGCCTGGAGATGCTCGCGCTCAGTGGGCACTGAGTCGTCCGCGGGGCGAGCCGAGCGCTGAGATTGCGCGAGCAGCGTCCCGACCGACGGATCGATCGCATCGGTGAAGGGCTTCGGATCGAGACCGATGGCCAGCACCAGCAAGGCCATCGCGCCGAGCAGCACGAACTCGCGCTTGCCGAGGTCCTGCAGTTTCGCGACGCGCGCATTGGCGATCGCGCCGAAGATCGCGCGCTTGTACATCCACAGCGTGTAGGCCGCGCTCAGGATCAATGTGGTAGCGGCGATTGCGCCAATCCAGAAGTTAAAGCGGATCGCCCCCATCAGCACCATGAACTCGCCGACGAAACCCGACGTCCCCGGCAGACCGATATTGGCCATTGAAAACAGCATCACGAACGCGGCGAAGCGAGGCATCGTGTTGGCGACGCCGCCGTACTCGGCGATCGATGCTGTCTTCGTGCGGTCGTAGAGCATGCCCGTGCACAGCAGCATCGCGCCGGACACCACGCCGTACGACAGCATCTGCACGACCGCGCCGGCCTGGCCGATGCGATTGAAGACGAACAGGCCGAGCGTCACGAGGCCCATGTGCGCCACGGTCGAATACGCGAGCAGACGGCGCATGTCGGTCTGCACCAGCGCGAGCAGGCTCGAGTAGATCACCGCGATCAGCGAGAGCGTGATCATCATCGGCGCGAACAGGTGGCTCGCCTGCGGTGCGATCGGCAACGCGAAGCGCAGCAGACCGTAGCCGCCGAGCTTCAGCATGCCGATCATCACGGCCGCGCCGGTCGGGCCGTCCAGGTGAACATCCGGCAGCCAGGTGTGCAGCGGCCACATCGGTACCTTCACGCCGAATGCAGCAAGAAATCCGAGGAAGATCAGTACCTGCGGCACCGTGCCGAGCTGCGTTTCACGCCACAGCGCGAGGTCGAAGCTGTGCGTCTGGCTGTACAGATACAGCATCGACATCAGCATCATCAGCGAGCCGAGGAACGAGACGAAGAAGAATTTCACTGCCGCGTACGAGCGGTTCGAATTCCCCCAGGTACCGATCAGCAGGTAGAGCGGAATCAGCGTCGCTTCGAATGAGATGAAGAACAGCATGCCGTCGAGCGACATGAAGACGCCCTGCATGAAGCCCGACAACATCAGGAACGCGCCGAAGTACTGCGCGGTGCGCTGAGTAATCGATTCCCACGACGCAACGACGATGATGATCGTGGTGAGCGCGGTCAGCGCGACCAGCCACAGCGAAATTCCGTCCACGCCGAGGTGCCATCCGATATCGAACGTGGGTGACCAGCGCACGTTCTCGACGAATTGCATGGTCGTGACGTCGTCGCGGAAATGGGCGGCGAGCGGAATCACCGGCAGAAAACCTGCAACGGCGCCGGCCAGCGCGAGCCAACGCGTGCGACCGCGCGCCGCGTCGGATCCGGCTCGCAGGACGACCAGTCCCGCGACAATCGGGATCCAGATGAGAAGACTGAGAAGAGGCAATGGCATGTGCGCTGTGGAAAACATTGGGTGCAAAACGCCACGTCAATGCCTTCGTGAATGAAAGCATCGAAATGGACTTGTAGGCTATTTCGCTCGAATCGACGGGGCCGCGGCACTATCGCCTACACGTTTACCCGCAATCGAGTGACGAAGGGTGGGAGGTTACCAAGATTGCGGGACTTTTGCATCGCAACAATGCTGCGAAGCGCGTCGCAATGCGTTGTTGCAACGGATAGCGCTTGCCGGATTCGTAAAAATGTGCGTGTGCACAAAGCGGTGACGCGCTGCGTGGATGTCGGTAAGCCGCATGCAGACCTGCGCGGAAGCAGGCACACTTTCCTGTCTGCCGGGCAATGCCCTATCCGGCCAGATTTCGTGGATACCGCATGACGCTTCGTGATCAAACTTCCGTTCCCGCGCTCGAATGCCGCCGATTGAGCAAACAGTACGGCGTGGGCCGTATCGTGCTGGCGAACCTCGACTTCACCCTCGCGCCGCGCGAATTCGTCGCGATCATGGGCGACTCGGGTGTCGGCAAATCGACGCTGCTCAATGTGATCGCCGGCCTGGACAGCGCGGACAGCGGCGAGGTGATCATCGACGGCAATGTCGTCACGCGCCTTGACGACAATGCGGCCACCCGCCTGCGCCGCCGCGCGCTCGGCTTCGTGTTCCAGGCCTTTCACGTGCTGCCTCACCTGACGCTCGCGCAGAACGTGGCGCTGCCACTGCTGCTCAACCATCTACCCACGTCCGGCGCGCTCGACATGCTCGCGGCAGTCGGCTTGAGCGGCCGCGGCGACGACTTTCCGCGGCAACTCTCCGGCGGCGAACTGCAGCGCGTCGCGATTGCGCGGGCGCTCGTGCATCGCCCCACACTGATTCTCGCGGACGAACCCACGGGCAATCTCGATCCGGACACCGCTCACGACGTACTCGGCCTGTTTCGCGCGCAAAGCAAGGCGACCGGCGCGGCCACGATCATGGTGACGCACTCGGAAGCGGCGGCGGCCGTCGCGGACCGTGTCCTGATCCTGAGCGACGGCGGCTTGCATGCTGTGTCCGGCGAATCCGCGAGACACTGCGCGCGCGACCCTTCGTCTGTCTCGGGCGGCTCGCCCGCACGCTCAACCGATGACGCCCGCTGATCTCCGTCCCCTGACGCGCATACGGGGACACCGCGTTCTCGCACGCTGGCTGCTGGGCGCCGAATGGCGCAGCCATCGCGGACGCGCACTGGTTGCCATTGCGACGATTGCGCTCGGCGTCGCGCTCGGTTACGCGGTGCAGTTGATCAACAGCGCGGCCTTCAACGAATTCTCGGCGGCCGCCCGCAGTCTTTCCGGCGAAGCGGATCTGCAGGTACGCGGCGCGCAGCCGTGGTTCGACGAGTCGATCTATCCGCGTCTGTCGAGCGAACCGGGCGTTGTGCTGGCTAGCCCCGTGCTCGCAGTCGATGCCGCGGTGCCGGGTCGCAGCGCCGCCCTGCCGGTGCTCGGCATCGACGTGTTCAAGGCGAGCCGGATTGCGCCGGATCTCATCGGCGTGCCGGCGCCGGACCGGCCCTTCGATACGCTCGCGTCCGATACGGTGTTCCTCTCCTCGGCCGCGCAGCAATGGCTGAGCGTCAAACCTGGCGACCACATCGCGCTGCAAAGCGGCACTGCGATCGTGCGCTTGCGCGTGGCGGGCGGTCTCGTGAGGACCCGTCCGGGTCAGCGGCTAGCCGTCATGGATATCGCTGCGGCTCAGTGGAGATTCGGCAAGCTGGGCATGCTCTCGCGCGTCGATCTGCAGCTCGCGCGCGGCGTCGATCGGGAACGCTTCAGGCGTGATCTGCAGGCGCGGCTCGGCAATCAGTGGGTCATCGCGGGAGCGCGCGATGCCGAAAGCCGCACGGATCGACTGTCGCGCGCCTACCGGATCAACATGAACGTGCTTGCGCTGGTGGCGCTTTTCACCGGCGCATTTCTGGTGTTTTCGACGCAGGCGCTGGGCGTCGTGCGGCGCCGCGCGCAGTTCGCCTTGCTGCGCGTGCTCGGCGTGACGCGCGGCCAACTGCTGCGGCAGGTCCTGCTGGAAGGCGCGCTGCTCGGTCTGCTCGGCTCCCTCGGCGGACTCGCGCTCGGCTATGCGATGGCAAGCGGCGCGCTGCGCTTTTTCGGCAGCGATCTCGGCGGCGGGTATTTCCCCGGCGTGCAGCCGCAGGTGGGCTTCGAACCGGTGGCCAGCGTGCTCTTTCTGATGCTCGGCATTGCGGTTTCGGTCTTGGGCAGTGTGGTACCCGCGCTGGAAGCGGCGCGCGCAAGGCCCGCAGCTGCGCTCAAGGCGGGAGCCGAAGAAGGCGCACTGAGCCGGCTCGCCACGCCGTGGCCCGCTTTGCTGTGCCTGTTGGGCGCCGCCATTCTTACGCAGATGCCGCCATGGTTCGACGCGCCGATCGGCGGCTATCTCGCGGTCGCATTGCTGCTGATCGGCGGGATCGCGCTGATGCCGCGCGTGAGCGCGATGACATTCGGCACAGCGAGCCGCGCGTTTGCCACGCGGTCTCGCGCGGGCGCCGCCGGCATTTTGGCAATGGCGCGTCTCGCGAATGCGCCAGGGCACGCAGCGATTGCCATGGGCGGCGTGTTGTCGAGCTTCGCGCTGATCGTCGCGATGGCAATCATGGTGGCCAGCTTTCGCGTGTCCGTCCAGGAGTGGCTTGTCCATCTGCTATCGGCCGATCTGTACGTTCGGGCGGCGCCCAGCGGCGACACCGGCGGCCTGCGGCCGGACGAGCAGGCGCTGCTTGCCGCCGTGCCCGGCATCAAGACCGCCGCATTTGGCCGCACTTCGCGTGTCACGCTCGATCCTGCGCGGCCGGACGTCGCCGTGCTCGCGCGCGAAATCGACGCTGACGATCCGGGCGCGACCCTGCAGATGACCGGTGCAATTTTGCCGTCGTCCCAACTTCGGGCAGGGGAGACACCTGTTTGGGTATCCGAAGCAATGGTCGATCTGTATGGGTACCGGCTTGGCCAGCGGGTGCATTTGCCACTGGGCGAGAGCGGTCATGTGTTCGTCGTGGCCGGCGTGTGGCGCGATTACGTGCGCCAAAGCGGCGCAATCCAGATGCGGCTCGCCGATTACCGGCGCCTCACCGCCGATACCAGCGCGACCGATGTCGCCGTGACCGTGCAGCCAGGCACGCCCGTTGAACCCGTGATGGCCGGGTTGCGCGCGCTGCCGTTCGGCGCATCGCTGGAGCTGTCGCAGCCTGGCGAGATTCGCACGCGCACGCTCGTGATCTTTGATCGAAGCTTTGCGGTCACTTATCTTCTCGAGGCGGTTGCCATCGTGATCGGTCTGTTCGGCGTGGCGGCAACGTTTTCCGCGCAGGCGCTCGCGCGGGCTCGCGAGTTCGGGATGTTGCGGCACGTCGGTGTGACCCGCGTCCAGGTGCTCGCAATTCTTGCGCTGGAGGGCGGCATGCTCACGGCTTGCGGCATTGCGATGGGCTTTGTGCTTGGATTTGCGATCAGCCTGATCCTGGTGTTCGTCGTCAATCCGCAGTCGTTTCATTGGAGCATGTCGCTGCATGTGCCATGGAGCGTGCTGGCGAGCGTCGCGCTGATCATGCTCGCTTCATCGTGCTCGACTGCGGTGATCGCGGGACGCAGTGCGGTATCCGTGGATGCGGTGCGCGCGGTCAAGGAGGATTGGTGATGCAATGGATGTCGCGCGATTTGGCGATGGGGCTCACAGCTGTAGGGGCGACGCGCCCAGATGCGGCCGTCACATTACGCGTGGCTTTGCGCGGAGTGGGGCCTCGCACTGCCGTTGCAGCGCGCCGGATAACTGGCCCTTGCGTTAAGCTGATGTCGCCCATCATCTCGCGGGGAGAAGTCGCCCTAACGCAATGCTCCTGCGCGGGCGCAGCGAGTCTGAGGCAATTGCGCCCTCGTCTTCGCAACCTGTTTTGCGCCGGCATGCTCGCTGTGTCGTCTACGTTCGCCGTGGCCGCGGACTTTGCCGCTGTCACACCGGACCATCCAATCGCGCTGCCGCGGGACAGCGGCGCGCATCCGGGTTTTCGCACCGAATGGTGGTACGCGACAGGCTGGCTGACGACACCGGACAATCAGCCGCTCGGTTTTCAGATCACGTTTTTCCGATCGGCAACGGGCCACGAGGCCGCCGATCGCAGCGCTTTTGCGCCTTCGCAGCTGATCATTGCGCATGCGGCATTGAGCGATCCGGCTCTCGGACATCTTGCCCACGATCAGCACATTGCCCGTCAAGGCTTCGGACTCGCCTACGCGCAGCCGGGCAATACCGACGTTAAGCTCGACGCCTGGAAAATCGTTTGTGCAGCGGACGGGCACTACGACGTCAATGTCGACGCCAACGGCTTCTCGCTACATCTCGCATTGATGCCGACCCAAGCGCCATTGATCCAGGGAGAACGCGGCTATTCTCGCAAAGGTCCGCGGCCGGAAGAGGCGAGCTACTACTACAGTGAACCGCATTTGCGCGTGACCGGCAGTGTGGTGCGTCCCGAAGCGGCGGGAAGTTCATCGCACGCTAATACGACGGTAAGCGGAATGGCATGGCTGGATCACGAGTGGTCGAGCGCGTTGCTCGACGCCAATGCCGTCGGATGGGATTGGCTCGGCACCAACCTCGATGACGGTTCAGCGTTGATGGCATTCAAGGTGCGCGGCAGCGATGGGCACGCGATCTGGGCACATGCGGCCCTCCGCGATCCAACTGGTCATGTGACGACGTTCGGCCCCGATCAGGTCGAATTTACGCCGGTTCGCAGCTGGCGCTCGCCGCGCACCAACGCGACGTACCCGGTGTCGATGAACGTTAAAGCCGGCACGCTGACATGGCGGCTCAATCCGTTGATGGACGATCAGGAACTCGATTCGAGGCAATCGACCGGTGCAGTGTATTGGGAAGGCGCGGTGAGGGTGAGTCGCGACGGCGCCTCGGCGGGCCGCGGCTATCTTGAACTGACCGGCTACGCCAATGCACTGCGGATCGGCAAGCAGTGATGTACTCGCGGCTGACGGGCTGGGGCTTGTCCGCGATCCATCACCGGACCGCTTCGCCAGAGGGGGTCCCAAACGCAGAAACCCCACCTTTTCGGGGTGGGGTTTCTGTTCACTGCTGGGGAGCCTGACGATTACCTACTTTCACACGGGCAATCCGCACTATCATCGGCGTGGAGTCGTTTCACGGTCCTGTTCGGGATGGGAAGGGGTGGGACC
>NZ_JBFOAH010000046.1:0-34829 GCF_040812055.1 Paraburkholderia suaedae
ACATCCTCTTCCAGCGGTAGTACGTCTGCTCGGAGATTCCCAGTTGCCGGATCAGATCCGCCACCGGCATGCCCAGTTCGGCCTGCTTGAGCGCGGCCACAATCTGCTCCACCGAATACTGTTGGTGTTTCATCGCCAACCTCCCGTGCTGTGGGGAAAATTGCTCCGAAACACTAACACTCATTTCTGTCCAGGATTTCTGCAGCAGTTCAGGCCTACGGCCGAAGGCTCATGAAAGGTCTGACACTAACATTGCAATGTGTCCAGGAAACCCAAGCGGTTCAGGGAATGAAACAAGCAGCGCTGCGGTTGCCTAGATGAACATGGCACGCTTCAAAGGTTTGAGAACAGCACGCTATTGACATGAGGCAGCGTTACGTTGATTCGCCTATGTATTGCGGCACGTAATATTCCGAAGGCCACTATCATGAAACACCTCGGTCCAATTATGGTCGCCACGCTTGCGCTGAGCGGTGTTATTGCGCTTTCGTGCACTGTTGGGACGGGGCGCGAATCGGATCGTGAGTTCATCGCACCACGTCGGCCGCCGCTCACGTGCGGACAAACCGCGTCCTGTTTTTTTAACAAATAGTTGACAACGCTGCACCCCGAAGTTTTTGCTGCCAAAGGAAATAAGCGCATTGCGTTTGGAGTCAATAGAGGAGGGGTAGGTCCGCGTTACCGGGCTGCGGGCCGCGCGATGTACAGTCGGACTCTCTGGTCGATTGCGTATGCAAATCCACGATTTGTGGTGACTCGACCGAAGTGTCCCATCGATACATATCTACTATCGAAGGCATCTAAATAGTCAATTTACGTATGCGATCTCGATAGTCTATTGTTGGTTGACGATCCACGCAGGAGACACGGCATGAATAAGCCGATTGACCGCTTGGCGAAGCGATCCGGCAGCCGATTGAGCACCACAGGCGGCAATCCCTTCGCCGACAAGCCGAATGTGCTGACTGCTGATGCCCGTGGTCCATTGTTGCAGCCGGATTGTCAGCTTATTGAGAACGTCGCACGTCAGAATCGTGGGCGTCTCTCGGAGCGACTGATGGATGAGAACGGCTGGCGGCCGTACGGGACGCTGACTATTACAAGAGATATCTCTCAATTCGCCCGGGCGAAGTTGCTGCAAGCTTGTGCCAGGACTAATTTGGTCCTGCGCTTCTCGACCGTTAGCGGCGGGGCTCGCGGTCAAGTTCTGCAGGTCGAAGGCAGCGAGAATCTGGTAGGCAACAACACATTGGTATCGTTTGTACGGGGTCCATACGAATTTCCAAACTTCGTCCTTACCCAGAATCGCCATTCCTTGGACCCATTTGCATTCGCCGACTGCTATGGGGGATTTCTGCGCACTTTCGCCGGAGAGGCTGCGTCCGGCGACGATCCTGATGTCCGGCCGCTGGCTACCGACCGACGTGCGCAATCAAGCACGAAGCCTGCGCTACGTCCGTGATTCGGTCAAGGAGGTGGTGCCATGTTCAAGATTGTCGGGAAAGTGCTTACTGCTTATGAGCAGGACGGTCAACTGGTTGCACGTGCACTGGAGCGCTCAGAGTATCCCCCGGAACTGAAGGAAAGATTGCGCTCCGCCAGATTTGGCAACTGCAGTGTGTGGTGCGCGCTCGATCCGACAACGTTCGAAAACATAGACCAGGGCTGTGAACCCGGAGATTGCACCGACGAATGCGTGCTGATTACTGGCTTCATTGGAAACAGGCAATACTGGGCGTGCAGTTGCGTTGCTGCGTCCTGTAGTTCAGATAGGAAAGTCGTCCCCCTACGAAGGGCGCCACCCAAGTGCTCCTTGAAATAACTGGGTCGATGCCACGACGCGGGAAGGTATGACACGGCAGTAGCGTCGGGCGTCGATCAAGCAAGCTCATCAACCACAACTGCCAGCAAGCAAAGAGATATCAGGGACCTTCCAGCTTATCGTTGTGAGCCATCAATTGCATTGCAAAAATCGCACTGGGTTGATGGTGGCGCTCACAGATGTTTCGATTTGCAGTAGACCGGCCGACGCGGACCATACGGGCCAATGCACGCAACGACGTCCATCATCGGATCAGGAGCATGCGCGTCGAGTGACAGCAAGTGGTACAACAAAAAAAGCGCACCATGTGATTTCCCGACGTCCCCGTCGGCGCGGCATAGGCGATGCACCGTAGAAGCCAGACGCCGTGAAAGAACAGGTAGTGGGTACATCCCCCAAGGAGATAACGCATGTCAACCGAAGCAAAGTGCCCGTTCAACCATACTGCCGGCGGCGGCGCGACGAACCGTGACTGGTGGCCGAAGCAGCTGCGGCTGGACCTGCTAAGCCAGCACTCCAGCAGATCGGATCCGCTGGACGGCAGCTTCAATTACGCAGACGCTTTCAAGAGCCTCGATCTGGCTGCGGTGAAGAAGGATCTCGCCGCGCTGATGACCGATTCGCAGGATTGGTGGCCGGCGGACTTCGGCCACTACGGTCCGCTCTTTATCCGCATGGCCTGGCACAGTGCCGGCACGTACCGCATCGGCGATGGCCGCGGTGGCGCCGGGCGCGGTCAGCAGCGTTTCGCGCCGCTCAACAGCTGGCCGGACAACGTCAGCCTCGACAAGGCGCGGCGCCTGCTCTGGCCGATCAAACAGAAGTACGGCCAGAAAATTTCCTGGGCCGATCTGCTGGTCCTCACCGGCAACGTCGCGCTGGAAAGCATGGGCTTGAAGACCTTCGGGTTCGCCGGTGGTCGCCCCGACACGTGGGAGCCGGACCTAGACGTCTACTGGGGCAACGAAAAGACCTGGCTGGGCGGCGACGTCCGCTACGGCAAAGGAGCCGCAGGCGATAACGACGACGGCGGCGTGATTGTCGCCGACGAACAAAAGCACGGCGAAGAGGTAAGCCGCGACGACAACGGACGCAACCTGGAAAATCCGCTGGGCGCCGTGCAGATGGGCCTGATCTATGTCAACCCGGAAGGTCCCAACGGTAATCCGGACCCAATCGCCGCCGCACACGACATCCGCGAAACTTTCTCTCGCATGGCCATGAACGACGAGGAAACGGTCGCGCTGATCGCCGGCGGCCACACCTTCGGCAAGACGCATGGCGCCGGTCCCGCCGACAACGTCGGTCCCGAACCCGAGAGCGCCGATCTGGAGAACCAGGGGCTGGGCTGGAGGAACAGCTTCGGCACCGGCAAGGGCGCCGACACCATCACCAGCGGTCTGGAAGTCACCTGGACCACCACGCCGACGAAATGGGGCAACGGCTTCTTCGAGAACCTGTTCAAGTACGACTGGGAACTGACCAAGAGCCCTGCCGGCGCCAACCAATGGGTCGCCAGGGGCGCCGACGAGACGATCCCGCATGCTCACGATCCGTCGAAAAAGCGGCGGCCGACGATGCTCACTACCGACCTCTCGCTGCGCCTGGACCCCGCCTACGAGAAGATTTCGCGGCGCTTTCTGGAGAATCCCGACCAGCTTGCCGATGCCTTCGCCCGTGCATGGTTCAAGCTGACTCACCGCGACATGGGACCGCGCGCCCGCTACCTCGGGCCGGAAGTGCCTGCGGAAGAACTGATCTGGCAGGACCCCATTCCGGCAGTTGACCACCCGCTCGTCAATGAGCAGGACGTCGTCTCGCTCAAGCAGAAGATCCTGGCGTCGGGGCTGCCCATCTCGCAACTGGTGTCGACGGCATGGGCGTCGGCGTCGACCTTCCGCGGCTCGGACAAGCGTGGGGGCGCCAACGGTGCACGCATTCGTCTCGCCCCGCAGAAAGACTGGGCCGTCAACCAGCCCGAGCAACTGGCGAAGGTACTGAAGGTCCTCGAAGGCATTCAGAGCGAGTTCAACAGTGCACAGTCAGGCGGGCAGAAAATCTCCCTGGCGGACCTAATCGTGCTGGCCGGCAACGCCGGCATCGAACAGGCGGCAAAAAACGCCGGCCATCAGGTGACGGTGCCGTTTGCGCCGGGACGCATGGACGCCTCGCAGGAACAGACCGACGTGAAATCCGTTGGGGCGCTGGAACCGGTCGCCGATGGCTTCCGCAACTATCTGAAGCGCACGTTCCGTGTCCCGGCTGAGGCATTGCTCATTGACAAAGCGCAATTGCTGACGTTGACCGCGCCGGAGATGACGGTGCTCCTCGGCGGCTTGCGCGCCCTGAAGGTCCAGAGCGGGCAAGATTCGCATGGCGTCTTCACCAAGCGGCCCGAAACGCTGACCAATGACTTCTTCCGCAACCTGCTGGACATGGGTACGGAATGGAAGCCGACTTCGGAATCCCGGGATGTGTTCGAGGGGTGGGACCGGAAGACCGGCGAGTTGAAGTGGACCGGCAGCCGCGTCGATCTGGTGTTCGGTTCGCATGCGCAGTTGCGGGCGCTGTCTGAAGTTTATGCAAGCGAGGACGGGCAGGAGAAATTCCTTCGCGACTTTGTCGCAGCGTGGGTCAAGGTGATGAACCTCGACCGCTTCGACCTCGTCTGAGCGCGTGCGGCGGTCCCGTCAGAGCTTTCGCCCTGACGGACTTTGCCCTCCGGTGCCAGAGGTAACCTTCCGTGTCGGCGTGCGGTGCCGGTCGGCGGCTAGTTCGCCGCTTCGGCCCTTGAGCGCAGATGCAGAAAAGCGGCGCCAGGGCTTTCGCGGCGACGCTTTTTGTTCAGCGCGACCCTTTGCGCGGCTTGTTGGCTTTTGCTTACGGACCACACGCGCCGCGTCGATGATCGCCGCTGCCACTTCAATCGGCTTCGATAGCATCGGCATGTGGCTTGCGTGCACCTTCACCACGGTCGCGCCGATCTGCTGCGCCGTCGCACGCTGCAATGCCGTCATGGCGGATTCCTCGTCATGTTCCATGGAATTGGGGAATGCACAGCGGCTAGCTCTGGATTGCGTCGGTCCACGCAATGAAGAGTCCGTACGAAGCGAAGTCGGTTGCGCTCTTGTTATGCACCTCAAGCAGCACGACGCGATTGCCTTCGGCGTCGCAATCGTTGGAAAGGTTGCGGACTTCGATGTTCTTATCCCACGGCGGTCCCGACAGCGGGATCGCCGCCGCCCACAGGATTTCTCCGTAGTTCATCGGACCGACCCACCAGAACGAAGAGTCGCCCGCATTCAGATCGACTCCGCTCCCGAGCAGTTGGCCATTTACATTGATACCCATTGCTGTCTCCCAGTCGCGAACGGCCACAGCGACGCGCGATTGCCCGTGTGCCCGTGGCGGTCGTTACACCGCTGACTAGAGAACGACGATGTTGGATAAAAATTTGAAGAAGGTCGTGGGGAGCGCGCCGGTCTTCTGCGGTAACGCGACTCCAGAAGCTCCACGTGGATAAGATCTTGCGCCTGGTAGCGACAATGGCGGGGACGCGTTGAACCAGCGATTCTCTTATGTTTGTGCTTTCCGGTGCCCGCGTTACTCAACGCTGAAGCTTCTCGGGCAGCGGAGCGAAACGCCGCGCCTGCTCAGCCTGGGACATCGGAAAAGCAACGGCACATCTCCGAAAAGACCGGACTCGGCCAGTTCCGGCCGAGGGTGTGTCAAAACACAAAAGTTACAGGTTTTGAGGGGTCACTTTACCCTTCCCGACACGCCACCAAGGCGTTGTAGGCCCTTTTTGAAAGCCGACTTTTTGAACATGCTAGTGAGCGAGCCGCGCATCAAGTGCTCAATAAATATCGCGTAGCCTCGAACCGAGAATTCTTTCGCGTAGCCCCGCGGCACGCGATGATGGAGATCTTGCCTGTACTCGGCAACTTCACGTTGATTGAGGTTAAGGATGCGCACGGGATCGCTTCTTGGCCGACGGCTGCCTCATGCGATCGGCAGGACGGTCTAGCGCGTCGTTCGAGCTATCGAATTTGTTGGCATCGGCGCAGAGGCCGCCGGGAAGAGGGCACTTAGCCCAGTCTAACGAATTCGCGACAGAAATCCGGCCAGTCCAACTAATTCGGTTCGCGGTGGTCCGTAGAGCCCGACCGAATTCGTTAGACAGTCGTTGATTACTCAGGGCCCGCAGTCTAACGAATTCGAGATACCTTCAGCAGATCACAGGCTTTCAGCTCGCGGGAGAAACGCTCGGGCTCGACGGTGTCTTTGCCGAACAGCACAGCTGCGACGCGATTGCGCTCGAGGACAGCCTCGTGTGCATCATCCCGTTCGACCTCCTTGAATTGCTGTGTCGTGAAGTCAAGGCGATGCAACACCACGTACACCGGATGATGAGCGGCGAGATCGTCCGCGAATCCGGCCTCATGATGCTGCTCGGCACGATGTCGGCCGAGCAACGCGTCGCTGCGTTCCTGATCAACCTGTCGCAACGCTTGAATGCGCGGGGCTACTCCGCCGCGGAATTCTACCTGCGCATGACGCGCGACGAAATCGGCAGCTATCTCGGGATAAAGCTAGAAACAGTGAGCCGCATGTTGTCGAAGTTGTAGAAGGAAGGCCTTGTCGATACACGAGGCAAGCGGATCCGTATTCTTGATCTCGATTCATTGACTCGTCTGTAAGCGAGATCGCGTAGCGCAGCCTGTGAACGAAGGCAACGCGTTTTCATCGGCGACCGAATCTGGAATGGGCCCGCACTGTGCCATTCAGTGGTCGTGGCGGGTCAAATCGCACAGTCGATGTCCGTGCAACCTGCGAATCAGACGCTCCCGAAGATGCTCTCGCCTATGCCGCGCCGCGACGAAAATGGCGGCAGCCACGCTCGGCGGCAACAAGGTCGTCAACCGCGCCTTCGACATTCTGCTTCCGGTGAATACTTGGTACGGAAACAGGCATCAAACCGCCGGAGCAGGCAGGTATCGCAAATGCCCGGTATCAGCCGGGACGCGTCATCAACTCAACCCGAGTATTCCCATCCGCGCGTGGCTGGTCGACATCAAATGCATTCAGCCGCTCAATACGTTTAGACGAGGTGGCTGCGGAAACAATCGGACGCGATCCCAGAGAGGCGTTGTTCCCAGCGAGCCTTTACTGCACGCGACTACCCGACGTCACGAAGGGGCGGCCAAGTGGTCGCCACCGTACAGACGGGAGAATTTCATCCGGTCCATGATGATCTCAGCTTCAGGAGGCCACCATGTACATCCAACTCTCGGCCGAGGCTGTCCAGGCTCTCAAATCGCTCGATCGAATTCCTGATTCCGAATCGGAGATTCCGCGCCCCATGACCGACGAACTATTGACTCGTGGGCTTGCGTACGAGTCGCGCACTGGCGGGGTCATCAATATGACGGCCGCAGGCCGACTGTGGCTGAACCGGCGTGCGGGATAGTGCTGGACGTGTTACGTGCGTAACCAATTGGCGCTGCCTACGGCGTTGCCGCGACGTTGAGCTTTGGATGATCGAAATCCCATCCTTACTCACCCTCGCAACGGTTTCTTATGTGACTTCTTGCGATCCGGCGCCCCCATCCGTCGCTGCGTACAAGCGCCAGCTAAATGCCATTACCCGGCAGCGACCCGCTCATCTACCACAAACTTCAAAGCCCGCGTCTGCTGTATATCCGTACATGGACTCCCGCCTATGAGCAAGATCGGTTTGCATTTTGAAGGTCTCGACTGCGTCCGTACATTCGGCTTTTGATGTGCTTGCTATCAGCACGAGCCATCATGGAAGTTTGCGCGCTTGCCCCTCATCGGCCTTCTGGCTTCGTACTGCAGCCGCCGGATATATCAGGGTCTGCAAGCGCCGGTCCGACCGGTTCGCCATGCTTGCCGCTTCTTGCGCAATCGCGAAGAGGCTAAAAGTACTTTAGATGTTAAGTGCTGCTACGCGACCTTGAAGCTATCATTGCTCGTCAATATTGCCCAGGCGATCCGCGCTGTCTTGTTCGCCAGAGCGATTGCGGCGACACTCATGTGACGGCGTTGCATCACAGCTTTGATCCATCGACTATGCCGGTCGTCGCGGCGATTCACGAAACGCATCACTGCGCGCGCACCTTGTACAAGCAGAGTCCGGAGATACGTGTCGCCGCGTTTAGTAATGCCGCCCAGCATCGACTTGCCGCCGCTTGATCGTTGCGTCGGCGTCAAGCCCAACCATGCCGCGAACTGGCGCCCGTTCTTGAACTGCGACGGATCTCCAACGCTGCTGAACAATGCGGTCGCTACAAGCGGGCCAATGCCGGGAACCGTAGCAAGTCGCTGGCAACCTTCATTGCGTTTCACTATTTCGGCGATCTCGTTGGCGAGTTCATCGAGCCATTGTTGCAGGGCCGCCAGCTGTTCGAGGTACATCGATCCCAGCCGCCGCAGCAGGAGCGTGATCCGGGCATCGAAATCGTTGACGAGTGCAACGATACCCTGTCTCAAATGGGGAATGCCTTTCGGGAAGATGAATCCCTCTTCGGCAAACATGCTGCGAATCTGGTTCGATTTCGCGGTTCGTTCGTGGATGAGTCGCTCACGCATGCGGTGAACAGACCGTAACGACTGCTGTTCGGCGCTCTTGATGGGTACCGGGTGAATGCCAGGCCGGCGAACAGCTGCGCAAATGGCTGCCGCATCATTCGCATCGTTCTTTCCGCCGACCCGGAATGGTTTCACGTACTGCGTTGGCAGCAGACGTACCGTGTGTCCAAGGAAGGTCAATTCACGGGCCCAGTAATGGGAACCGTGACACGCTTCGATACCGATCAGACTCGGCTGCAGCTTTGAGAAGAACTTTAGTACCTCCGCCCGGCGCAGTTTCCGCCGTATGACCGGCTTGCCGCTACGATCGACACCGTGTACCTGGAACACGTTTTTCGCAATCTCAAGACCGATGGTCAGCGTAGGCATCTCGAATCTCCGGAAAGTGGCTCCGAAAGTGTGCACCCCGAAGGGGGCGGGAGTCCATGCCATCAGCCTTACTGCAGCCGATACGGCCGCTGCGGGCCCCTATGAAATCCGCTGACCCGCACCTCATTGAGCTCACGAGCTCGAGGCTCTTATGCACATTCAGGTTTAGCGAGTCGGGGTCCAACCTGTCTTGTCATTACATTCGATTGCCGACGCAACCTTTCGACGTACCATCCTGTGTAAAACGTAATCCTCTACGCAGCGCTAAACCGTTCAGGCTGGCTTCGCGCTCACGTACCCCTTCTGGTACGGTTGATCGTGGGCGAGGATTGCCCAGATCGTCCGCGCTATCTTGTTGGCCAGTGCTACGATTACCACGTTCGGCGGTCTGCGCTTTCTGATCTGGTCGACCCAGGGACCGGGTTCTCTAACGTGGTGCAGCACGCTGCGCGCACCGTGAATCAGCAGCGTGCGCAGATACGTGTCATCGCGCTTGCTGATACCCAGCAACGTCAATTTGCCTCCCGAGCCCGTTTGCTTCGGCACAAGACCGATCCAGGCCGCGAACTCGCGCCCTGATCTAAACGACTTCGCATCGCCCATTGTCGCCACCCAGCGGTCGCCGTGAGCACACCAACGCCTGGGATCGCGGTAATCGCCTTGACCGCCTTGTCCTCCTGCATCCACTGGCGCAGCCGCCGCTCAATCACGGCGATCTGTTCATCGAGCTTCGTCAACCCGTCCCACTGCTCTCGCAACGTATCGATCAACACCATAGGTAGGCGATCCGATATCCTGGCCAGCACCGCGGGTATTGCCTTGTCGAGCGTAGCCCGGCCCCTGCCCATCACTTCGCCGTATTCGGTCAACGGTCCGCGTAGGCTGTTGATCTGCATCGTACAGAACTTGACGAGCTGCTGACGCATCCGGTGCAGCGCCAGCACGGCCTGCTGCGCTTCGGTCTTTATCGCTACCGCCTTGCTGGGCTGCTGCACGGCCAGCCAGACCGCCCGGGCGTCGGCCGCATCGTTCTTGTTGCGGATGTTGAACGCCTTGACGAACTCTGCAGGCATCAGCTTTACCTGATGCCCCATTTTTATCAGCTCCCGTGCCCAGTGCTGTGCACCGCCACACGCCTCCATCCCTATCAGGCAGGGCGCCCGGTTCGCAAAGTATTCGAGAAACCTGGCTCGCTTGACCGGCCTGTTCACGATTTCACCTGTCTCGGCGTCCACGTAGTGAAGCTGGAAGACGCTCTTTGCAATATCGATCCCTACTGGCGTAAGGTTCATTTCGGACACCTCCGGTTTTGCCTGGGAAGACCTGTATGATCCTCCATCCTAGGCACTTTGATGCCCGTCGGCGCGTGAGGGTCCACCTTCATTGCTGAAACCCATCGCTCACGGGTGGGAGGCGTTCATTCCATTGAGCTCAATGCCGGCCAGAAGGATCCGGGCACAGCGGAAATTCTTGAAGCCCAGCATGGGCCGGGTGCGCCGCTTGATCGCCCGATGGTCCTGCTCGACGAGGTTGTTGAGATATTTGGACTGGCGGATCTTGATAGGTGTTTCACGATCAGCATTGATCGCTTCGAGCGCGGCGAAATTGGCACCGCTTTTGTCGATGGTCACCGTCTCGGGCACGCCATTCTGGGCGATCGATTTTTCAAAGTAACCCCGGGCTGCAGTCTTGTCACGATGGGCGCGTAGCAGGAAATCGATGGTGTTGCCGTCCTTATCAACGGCGCGGTAAAGATATTTCCAGTCGCCCTTGACGCGGAGTAGAGTAAGAGACAGGGCGTAGTCGAACTATTTCCCTGCCTCTCCTCTCCGAACCGGACGTGCGCCTCTCAGCGCATCCGGCTCTCCATCCAGGCGTCGCTAAAGGCGAAGACAATCTACCGCAGGAGCCAGCGAACTGCTGTTGGTCTCCATGCGGTATGTCGTCAGTCTGCTTCGCATTTCACTGATTATCAAAGGTCTTCACCTCACTGGGGTCAGTTAATCTGCCTGGCAAACCACCTGGACTGCCCCCCCTTCGCCATGTGGCCGGCTTTCCCGGCCTCGGACTACTACGGAGGCTCCGCCAGCTTGCACATCATCGGGGCACACTCCCTTGGCATCTGTGCAAACCTTCCCCAGTTCACATGCTGGACTCAATCGCACGGGCGAGGTTGCCTGTCGCAGTCTTTATCGTTGCTTGCCGCAAGTCGTCGCAGATATCACGGTCTAGCTGCGCGCGCTCCGTCATGCCCTGCGGTCGGCATACATCTCCGGCCAGCATTCGCGGCAGCCGCCCGTACATGTGACCGACGCCGATCCGCGTCCTGCCTGTTAAGCGGTGTAGAAGGCAGGGGTGACGATTCAACCCACAGATGCGATTAAACAGGTTGGTGTCCCTCAACCGTCTCATGCTCAGCCTGGAAGCTCATCTTGGCGTAACCGCTTCGCCGCAAGCTCCGTTTCCCACGGACTTCGTCACCTTGCCAGTGTCCAGCAAGTCACCGCCGCTTCGGCTCACTTTCTCTCGCAGCAGAGAAAGGGCATGCCCCGGTACTGCGACATCAACTCCACCGGGTCCTGCATTCCAGACATGCTCAAGCAGCTTCACCCCCGTACGGGCGGGCTACGCTGGCTGGGCGTACTGTACGTCTCATCCATGCGCCAGCCTTTCATCGGCGAGTTTGTATCGCCGGGATTCTACCGTCCATCTCTTATTGCGACTCATCCTTTAGCGGCGCCACGGGTATCGTCATCGTTGGACTCTCCTGCGCGTCGGCAAAGGCGTCCACCTCCTCCGTCAGACGCTACCGATTTCGCCGGTAATTTCATTTCGCGCTCTATGGTAGACTTTCTGCATACTGTTCCGGCAGACGGCCGTTCACGCCATTTTGCTAGAATATGGCCGCAATCTCGCCGCAAATTTCGTTTTATGCACGATCATGGGCCCGTATTGACCAGCGAATACTCCCCGAACCCTCCGGAAGTCAGTGTGCTGTCGCGCGGGCTTTCTATCCTGCGCGCTTTCGCGCCGCGCAATGGATGGTTGTCGAACCATCAGATCGCGGACGCGGTGGGCCTGCCGCGCCCGACGGTATCGCGCATCACCGCGAATCTGACCAGTCTCGGTTATCTCGACTACGCGGCCGAGCAAGGTCAATACCGGCTCGGCACCGCGGCGCTTGCGCTCGGCTATGGCGCGTTTTCGAGCCTTGACGTGTGGACGGTCGCGCGCCCGTATCTGTGCGCACTGGCGAGGGATACCGACGCGCTCGCGGTATTGTCGCTGCGCGACGGCATGCATATGGTCTGCAACGAGGTATTCCACGGCGAGCACATACTGACGCTGCGGCTCAATGCCGGTTCGCGGATGCAATTGCCGCATTCGACGATGGGCCACGCACTGGTCGGCAAGCTCGCCGGGTCCGAGCGGCAAGCACTGCTCGACGAAGTGCGCGAACGCTTTCCCGACGAATGGGCCACGCTCGAACCCGCGCTTGAGGACGCGGCCCGCCAGGTTCAGCGGCGCGGTTTCTGCGCGACGCTCGGCACAGCGGAGCGGGGCGTGAACGGGGTCGGCTGCGTACTCGATCTGCGCAATGCACCCACTACCTATGTGCTCGGCTGCGCGGCGCCGGCACTGCGCTTTCCGCCCGAGCGGCTCGAAAACGAAATCGGCCCGCGACTCATGCAGATCAAGGCGTCGATTGAGCGGCAGTTGGGCGAGACCGTCGGTGCGGAACCGGCCGGCGTGGGAGCGTGGGAATGAGGCACCGCACGAGCGCGCCGAAAGTCCGCCAGGACATGCCCGACGTGCGCACGGCCGTCGATTCGCTGCAGCGTGGGCTCGAGATTCTGCGCAACTTCCGCGTCGGCGACAACTCGCTATCGATCGGCGATCTATCCGCGCGCACGGGGCTGCCGCGTGCGACGGTCGCGCGTCTCATCAATACGCTCGCCGCGCATCGCTTCGTCTGCCCGATTCCTGGCACCGACCGCTACCGGGCGGATGTCGCGTGTCAGTCGGTCGGCCGTGCGCTACTGTCCAATCACCCGCTCGTGCTCGCGGGCCAGGCGAGATTGCGCGGTTTCGCCGAGCGTTTCGGCGTCGACCTGATCATCGCAGTGCGCGAACGTCTCGACATGATCTGCATTGCGCATCGCGGCGGCGCGTTGGCGGAGACGGCACCCGGCCGTGGTCAGGAGATTGCCCATGACACGCAGATCGCAACCGGCGCGCTGCTGCCGATCGCGACGACGGCGGTGGGCCGTGCGTGGTTGTGGTCGCAGCCGAGCCATGTGCAAGGCGAGATAGTGCAGCACATTCGCTCCGATGCGTCCATGCCGGGCGGCGGCGGAGTGATGCCGCAGGTGTATCGCGCGTTCCAGGAGCTCGAGGAGCGTGGTTTCTGCACGCAGTCAGGCGAAGGGCCGCGCGCCGGATCCAGCGCGGGTTCGATCGCCGCGCCGATTGTCGTCGCGGGTCAGACGGGCGGCGCGCTTGCATGTCTCGCCGAACCTGGTCAGGGCGATGTCGCGACGCTCGCCGATACTCTCGGTTCCGAACTGGTAGCGCTCGCGCAGCAGATCGGCCGCGGGGCATCGAATCCATGAGGCCGTGCGCGTCAGGCGCTTGATACGGCGTGCCGGACAGCCCACTAGCGCCTGAACAACCCGCGCCGCCGCGCATCTGAGCATTTAGCCGTCGGCCGACCAGCGCGCGCCGGGTACCGCAGGACTTGCTACCTCGTCTTCGCCACCACCGGCAGCCATGGATTCGGCCATCGCGCATACTGGCAGCCGCAACAACGCATGTCCTAGCGCCTTGCCGGTCTGATCGAGCCGCAGTGTGCGTGTCGCGCCGCCTCCCAGCGCGTTGTTCAGCACGACGACGAGCGCCTGGATGTTATCCATCCGATGACACTGCACGGGTCCCTGCAACCAGTCGCCGAACAGCGCGCGAATCCTTTCGGGCGTCGCGCTCGCGAGCAGCAGCGGATAGTCGGCGGGCGTGCGGGCGATCAGTCCGGCGGTGCACACGTCGCCCTTGTCGCCCGAGCGTACGTAGCAGATATCCCTCAGCAATCGGGTCATGTCACGCCTCCAGGATTTCGACAGTCTGTTTGACGAACTCGCGCGGCACCAGCGTCGGCCATAACGCGACGACCGGGCGCGGTTTGATCGGCGTGCCGAACGAAGTCCCACCCGGCCCCATGATCCATAGATGCGCGCCGGCGCGCCGGACCTTGTCCGCTTCGTCGGCGGTTTCGGTGCGTACCGCGCAGCGCAGGCCGAGTTCATTCAGTTCGCGCAATACGTGCGGCTCGGGCAGCCGGGCGGCCGGTCCATGCAGCGTGTTGAGGCCGATGAAATCGAAATGCACTTGGCTCGCCTTAAGGCCGAGACGCTCGAAGCGTTCAAGCATCGTGACGCGGGCTTTGCACGCGCGGTCGTAAGCGTCGGGCCACGGAAAGAACGCGAGACTCTCGCCGATCCAGCCGTCCTGATAACCGACCGCCATCTTGAGGGACGACGGCAGGCCGCGGCCGCGCACGCCGCTTACCCGCACGCGGTCCTGCCCGACCTGCGCGAGCCCGAGCGACCTGAAGTCGGCGATGCCGTCCGGCATCGTATAGCGCGCTGGGTCGTTGATTTCATAGACGAGGTGTTCCTTCACCGTCAGCTCGTCGATCCGCCCGCCGGACCCGGCGACCTTGCCGATCTCCGCGCTGCCGTCCGCATAGAAATCGAAGAACGGAAAACCGACCCGGCCCATCCGCGGCATCTGCGCGAAACGCGACGACATTCCGCCGGTGCACGCCGACGCGCATTCGACAATATGCCCGAGCGTGATGGCGGCGGCGATGTCGTGCTGATGCGCCGGCGTATGGGTCCAGCCGTACTCGTGCATGATCGGGCCGACATATATCGCGTTGTCCGACACGCGTCCGGCGATCACGACGTCAGCGCCGCCCGCAAGACCTTCCACGACGCCGCTCGCATCCGTATACACGTTGGCCGCGACGACTCGCGCGCGTATCGCGTCGAAATCGGTGTCGCCGGTATCGAGATTCGCGAGCGACACGCCAGCCGCGCGCATCTCATCCAGCTTGCCGAGCAGATCGTCGCCTTCGACGAGCGCGATGCGCGTGCGTTGCAGACCGAGTTCGCGCGCGTCGGAGGCGATGCGCGCGGCCGCCGCACGTGGATTCACGCCGCCGCCATTGGATACCAGCCGCGTGCCGCGTTCGCGCGCGAGCGGCATCATCGCCTTCATATAGTGGATGGCATCGGGCACGTAGCCGCGGTCCGGGTCTTTCTGCTTCGCCCGTTGCAGCAGCGCCATGGTCAGCTCGGCGAGGAAATCGAAGCCGAGATAGTCCAGCTCGCCGTGCGTGAGCAGTTCCAGCGCCGGATCCATCGCGTCGCCCCAGAAGCCCGAGCCCGCGCCGAGCCGTATCTTGCGTGTCATAAAGTCTCCTGTCGAAGCGATGGGGCCGGTCACATTAACGGAATGAAATTTAATCGTGCAAAATGGACAAGTCAAGATGAAGCTGTCACGCAACGTATAAAGAAGAGGCATGCGTATAAACACCTAGTCGCTCATGGAGATCGCCATCCAGCGTAATTGACAGTGCTTTCACGCCGTCCATTGCGTGCGTATCAGAACAAAATAAGAATTGACGTAACGAAACGACTGCCGCTAATCTGGCGCTACGGTGATCTAGGAGGCGGCATGCAATCGACGTTGTCCACGCTGTCCAACGTAGCGCAAGAGCGGCCGTCCGGACCGGGCGACCACGTGCAGTACGAGTTCGCGGACGGCATTGCGCTGATCACGCTGAACCGGCCCGCGCGGCGCAATGCGTTGTCGATCGCCGCGGCTGACCGTCTGCACGCGCTGTGGGAGCGCGTCGATAACGATGGCGACGTACGCGTTGTGGTGCTCGCCGCCGCACCGTGCGGCACGTTCTGCGCGGGCATGGACTTGAAGGAAGCGGCGATGGTGCGCGCCGAAACCGGCCACGATGTGCTCGATCTGATGAAAGACCCATTTCACGAGCGCATGCGCGACGTGCAAAAGCCGATCATCGCGGCGATGACCGGGCATTTCAGCGGCGCCGGCATGGTGCTGTCGCTGAACGCGGATTTGCGTGTCGGCCTGGCGGGCACCTATGGCGGCATCAGTGAAGCGAAGCGCGGGCGCGGCTCGCCGTGGGCGGTGCCGCTTGCGTGGATGCTTCCGCAGCCGGTGCTGATGGAGCTCACATTGACCGCCGAACTGATGGCGGTCGAGCGGTTCGCCGAACTGGGCTTTGTCAATTATGTCGAGGCGTCGTCCGCGGCCGTGCTGGAGCGCGCATTGCAGCTCGCGCGGTCGATCGCCGCGAATGCGCCGCTGTCGGTACTGGCCGGCAAGGGCGCGATTCGCGACGCGATAGCGCTAGGCGCCGAAGCCGGGCTTGCTGCCGCGAAAGAGCGCTATCGTCCGGTCTATGCGAGCGCGGATGCGATCGAAGGGCCGCGCGCGTTCGCCGAGCGGCGCGCGCCAGTCTGGCGCGGCTGTTAGCGCGGCCCGCGCGGCCACGCCATTCCTCTCTCGGAGATACCTTGACGACACCCACGCGCCAGAAGGATCACGACGGCCTCGACATCGTCGGCACGGGATTCTATTGGGACGATCTCGAAGTCGGTTATCGATTCCGCACACTTGGCCGCACCATCAGCGATACCGACATCACGCTGTTCGTCGGCGTCACCGGCATGGTCGAGGAGATGTTTACCAATATCGAGTACATCGGCGAAGCGTCGCTGATGGGCAACCGCCCAGTGCCGGGTTCGCTCGTCTTCTGCATGGCCGAGGCGCTGCTGATGCAGACCACGATGCAGCGCACCGGGATGGCGTTTCTCGAGGCAGAGCTGAAGATCGTCAAGCCGACCAATGCCGGCGACACGATCCACGTGCGCTGCGAAGTCATCGAAGCACGCGCGACCAGCCAGCCGACCAGGGGCCTCGTGCGCACCCGCAACGAAGTCGTCAACCAGCGCGGCGAAGTGGTCGCGACCTATGCGCCACTGCGCATGGTGAAAGGCCGGCCGCGCTAGCGGACGGCGGCAATTCAGCAACCCCAGTAACTCAGCACTGCCGTTGTGCAGCCCGCATGGCTGCGATGATCGACCGAAAAGGCGCACCGTGGGCTCGCCATCGCCCGCGACGAAAAGCGCCGACAAGGAGACGCTGATGATGGACCTGCCATACGGGCAACTGGCGGTTGGCCAGCATGCCCGCTCACGCGGCCGCACGATCACCGAGACGGACGTGGTCAACTTTTGCATGCTGACCGGCAACTGGCTCGAGATTCATTCGAACGCCGAATTCGCGAAACAGAGCCTGTACGGCCAGCGCGTCGTGCAAGGCGGCCTCGTGTTCGTGATCGCGAACGCGCTGCTCGGATTCGATGCGGCGGTGGTCGCCGCGTTCTACGGCGTCGACCGGATGCGCTTCCTGAAGCCGACCTTCATCGGCGATACGATTCATACGGAGGCCGAAATAATCGAACTGAAGGACAAGGACGGGCAGCACGGCGTGTCGACGACCCGGCTGAACGTGGTGAACCAGCGCCGCGAAACCGTGCTGAGCTGTCACTTCAGTCTGCTGATCCGCCGCGAACCGCTGGTTCCGGCTAAAAACCCGTGAGAAGGAAGGTCTCTGAATATGAATTTCCTGAACGAAGAGCAGATTGCATGGCGCGACACGGTGGCCCGCCTAATGGAGCGTGAAGTCGGCTGCGAGTACGTGCGCAAATGCGACATGGAGCGGCAATACCCGTACGAAGCGTACGAAAAGATCGCACGGCTCGGCTGGCTACGTCTGTTGATTCCGGAAGAGCAGGGCGGCGACGGCGGCACGATTTTCGACTATGCACTGATGTGCGAAGGTCTCGCGCGTTACGGCTTTGACTTTGCCACCGCCTTCATGGTGTCGACTTTCACCGCGATGAATATCGTCAAGTACGGTTCGCCTGCGCAGCGCGAGCTGTATTTGCCGCGCTTCATGCGCGGCGAAATCCGCTTTTCGATTTCGATATCCGAACCGTCGGCCGGCTCGGATGCGGCCAACACGCGCACCCGCGCCGAGCGGTCGGGCGACGCATGGCTGATCCGCGGCCAGAAGCTGTGGTGCTCGGGCGCCGCCGCGAACAATACGGTGATCGCGATGCTGGTGCGCACCGACAAGGACGCGCGCAAACATCATGGGCTGTCGGTGCTGCTGGTGCCGAACGACAGCCTTGGCCTCGAGATCCGCCGTCTGCCGACGCTCGCGCGCCGCGCGACCGGCACCACCGAGATCTTCGCGGACGATGCGCACATTCCCGCCGGCAATCTGCTCGGCGAGGCCGGCATGGGTTGGGAGATCATCACCGACCATCTGGAACTGGAACGTATCGCAGTGTCGGCCGCTTATGTCGGCAATGCGCAGCAGGCGGTCAGCGACGCGTTGCGTTACGCGCAGGAGCGCGTGCAGTTCGACCGGCCGATTTTCGAATTCCAGGTGATCCGCCACATGATCGCCGACATGCAGACCGCCGTCGACGCCGCGCGGCTGCTTGTTTATCGCGCGGCGAGCATGGCCTCGGCAGGCATTAAATGCAGCCGCGAGGTCAGCATGGCGAAACTGTTCGCGTCCGAGACGCTGCAGACGGTCACGCGTCAGGGCATGCAGATTCTCGGCGGCCACAGCATGTTGCCGGAAGCGGATATGGAGCGCTATTTCCGCGAGGGCATGCAGTCGACGATCGGCGGCGGCACTTCGCAGATCCAGCGCACCATCATTGCGAAATCGTTGCGGCTTTGAGCGCGCCGACCCGCCGACTGTTACCTGACACTCTCTGGAATCTCACCATCATGCCTGGTCCGCTTTCTGGTGTTCGAATCCTGGATCTGACGCGTATCCTGGCTGGCCCGTGGGCCACGCAGAATCTTGCCGACCTCGGCGCCGAGGTCATCAAGATCGAGAGGCCCGGCTGCGGCGACGATACGCGGCAGATGGGCCCGCCGTTCCTGCACGACGCCGAGACCGGCGAGCGTGGGGACGCGGCGTATTTCCTGTCGTGCAACCGCGGTAAGGAGTCCGTTGCGATCGACCTCGCGCTGCCCGAAGGACGCGCGCTGGTCCGCGCACTCGCCGCCGAATGCGACGTGCTGATCGAAAACTACAAGGTCGGCGGTCTTGCCAAATACGAGCTCGACTATCCGACGCTGCATGCCGCGCTACCCGAACTCATCTACTGCTCGGTGACGGGCTTCGGGCAGACCGGTCCTTATCGGCAACGCGCCGGCTATGACTATCTGATCCAGGGGATGGGCGGACTGATGAGCGTCACCGGCGAACGCGACGACCGCGCAGGCGGCGGCCCGCAGCGCGCTGGCGTCGCGCTCGCCGACATCCTGTCGGGCATGTATGCGACGGTCGCGATCCTTGCCGCGCTCAGGCATCGCGACCGGGGTGGTGGCGGGCAGCACATCGATATCGGCATGCTCGACGTGCAGGTTGCGGTGCTCGCGAACCAGGGGATCAACTATCTGACGACCGGCGTGGCGCCGCGCCGGATGGGCGCCGGGCATCCGAACATCGCGCCGTACCAGCCGTTTCCGGCCGCGGACGGCTACATCATTCTCGCGATCGGCAACGACGCGCAGTTTCGCCGCATGTGTCACGCGATGGGGCGCGACGACATCAGCGACGATCCGCGTTTTCTGACGATCCGCGAACGCGTCGCGCATGTCGAGGAATTGACGCCACTGCTCGAATCGATCACCCGCACTCGCACGATCGACGAGTGGGTCGCCGCGATGGAGGCCGTCGACGTGCCGTGCGGCCCGGTCAATACGATCGATCGCGTGTTCGGCGACGAGCAGGTGAAGTCGCGCGGCATGCAGCTCGAACTGGAACACAGCCGCTATGGACGCGTGCCGTCGATCGGCAATCCGATGCGTCTCTCGGATACGCCTGTCGCATACCGACAGGCGCCGCCGGCGCTGGGCGAACACACGCACGCCACGTTGCAGCGCGTGCTCGGACTGAGTGATGTCGAGCTTGACAGGCTCGCACGCGCGGGAGTCATCGAAGCCGCGGTGCCGCAGAACAGCCGGCCGGTGAATGCGTAGTTGGAAAATGAGTTGGCAAATGAGTCGGCAAACGAGTTGGCAGCGCAGTTGACACAACGTGGACGCCCGCCCGGCGTCAAGGAGACACGGCAATGGACACAGGTGCAAGCGTAGCGGCTTCCGATGCGGTATTCGCCGGAGCGGCGCGGTCGGACAACGTGTACAGGAAGGTCACGCTGCGCATCGTGCCGTTGCTGTTCCTGTGCTACATCCTCGCCTTCATGGATCGCGTGAACGTCGGCTTCGCGAAGCTCCAGATGGCGAATGACCTGGGTTTCAGCGATGCGGTCTATGGGTTCGGCGCGGGGATATTCTTTGTCGGCTATTTTCTGTTCGAAGTGCCGGGCAATATCCTGCTGCACAACGTAGTCGGCGCGCGCAAATGGATCGCGCGCATCATGATCAGTTGGGGCGTGATATCGGCGGCGATGGCGAGCGTGAGGTCGCCCGAGATGTTCTATCTGCTTCGCTTTCTGCTCGGCGTGGCCGAAGCGGGCTTTTTTCCGGGCGTGCTGCTCTACATCACCTACTGGTTTCCAGTGCGCCGCCATGGGCGTGTGATGTCGCTGTTTGCGACGTCGGTGCCGATCGCCGGCGTGATCGGCGGTCCGCTGTCGGGCTGGATCCTCCGCAGCATGTGCGGTGCCGGCGGCATGCAGGGCTGGCAATGGCTGTTCATTCTTGAAGGCCTGCCGTCGATGCTGCTCGGCGTCGTAGTGCTGCTGCGGCTCGACGACAGGATCACCGACGCGAACTGGCTCAGCAGCGAAGAAAAGGCGCTGCTGAAAGCGCAGATCGATGCGGAGCATTCCGAAAAGCATGGCCACTCGATCGGCGAAGCATTCCGGAACCGCCATGTGTGGCAACTCGCGGCCGTCAACTTCGGTGTCGCGATGGGCGTGTACGGCATCTCGTTCTGGCTGCCGACGATCCTGCACAACTCGGGCTTGCATAACCTGCTGTTCGTCGGGTTCGTGAGCGCCGTGCCTTGGCTCGTCGCGGTGATCGCGATGGTGCTGGTGGGACGCAGCGCCGACCGTCGCGGCGAACGCCGCTGGCATACCGCGGCGCCCGCCCTGATCGGCGCGGTTGCGTTGGCGGCGAGTGTCGTGTTTGCGGCGCAGGCGTATATCGCGATTGCGATGCTGACGGTTGCGACCGCGGGCGTAGTGGCCGCGTTTCCCCAGCTGTTCCGGATTCCCGCGAAGCTGTTCGGCGGCGCGGCGGCCGCCACCAGTCTGGCGATCGTCGGCTCGGTCGGCAATCTGTCGGGCTTCGTAGGCCCGTACATGATCGGCCTGCTGAAGACGCAAACCGGCTCGACCGGCGCCGGCATGTACGGCGTCGTCGCGATGGTGCTGGTGGCGGTCGTGCTGGTGCTGAGCCTGCGACCTTCGATGGTGAACGACGCGCGGCGCAGCGGTGTGTGACTGGACGCGTTTGCTTCTTTTTCGAGTGTCATTCCTTGGATTTGCGGCCGAAGACGATCATCGCCGCGGCCGCGATCTCCGTGCCGGCGGAGAACGCCGGCATCGCCCATCTGAGGCCGCCCGCGCGCATCATCGCCTCATGGAACAAGCTGGTTGCGGCCTTTTCGCCAGCGTACCTCGTCATCTGCGCGTCCCCCATGGTTCCAACGAGACACACGTCGCACACGGCATGAGTCAGACGGCCGCCATGCGACGCCACCTTCCAGTGCGTTCGACGGGCCGTTGATACAACGCCTGGTGCCTACAAATGCGGTCGATAGGACCATTTATGGCAGTGGTTCGGTCCATGGTTTTGGCGAGCCTATGATCAGCCCGTTCGCTCACTGTGCCGCAACTCCTGGCGCGGCAAAGACGCCGTCTGACCGGTGAGTTGCGACGCACGCACGACGCGCATCGAGCCTCGAAAAACACATGAACCGGTTATTTCCGTGGTAAATGAGCTGGCCGGTTACGTCCCGAGGGAAGCGGCTCAACGTTCTCCAACACCCCTATTAGCGCAGGAATACCCGCATGAAAGTAGCCGTGATACAGGCCGCGCCCGTTCCCTTCGAGAGGGCGGCGACAATCATAAAAGCATGCACCGCGATCGACGATGCCGCGAAACAGGGCGCACAGCTCGCAGTCTTTCCTGAAGCGTTCGTGTCCGGCTATCCGTATTGGTCGATGTTCGTGCAGGCGTACGATCTCAGAGGCTTGCGCGAGTCGTCGCGCCCCGTCATCGAACTGGGCCGGAAGCTGGTTGCGCAAGCAGTGAACATCGACGCGGGAGACCTGGCGCCGATTCAGGAGCGATGCCGCGACAAAGCCTGCTCCGTCGTGCTTGGCATGAACGAAGTAGCGGGTGGAACGCTGTACAACTCGCAGGCTTTTATCGACGCCTCGGGCGTTATCGCGGGTGTGAGACGCAAGCTGCTGCCCACGCTGCAGGAAAAAATGCTCTATGGGCAAGGCGACGGCAGCGACCTCAGCGTGTTCGAACTGGGCGGCCGGCGCGTCGGCGGATTGATCTGCTTCGAGAATATCAATCCGTTATTCCGTTACGCGCTGCAAGCCCAAGGGCAGGAAATCCACGTCGGCGCCTGGCCAGGAGGCGCCCATTGGTCGCTCGATGCGATGGACGCCGCAGCGCGCCAGTACGCGATCGAAGGTCAGTGCTTCGTCCTTTCGCCAACCGCCGTGCTCACTCAGGACATGCTCGATGTTTTGGGCGAATTCGGTGGAACCGACTTAAAGCTGGGCGGCGGCGCGTCGTCGGTGGTCGCGCCGAATGGCAAATACCTTTGCAGAGCCACGGCTGACAGCGAACAGATTCTGTTTGCCGACCTCGATTTTCAGTTGCTCCACGACATGAAGCGACTGGTGGACGGCGCCGGACATTATTCGCGACCCGACGTGTTGAGACTGCTGCTGGACAAAACACCGAAAACGTCGCTGCAGCCATTCACAAGCGCGAATTTGACAACGAACTGATCAGGACCTTTCCCGGGTCTTATCAACATGAACTCAATCCATTGCATCACAGGAGTATCGGCATGAAGCGGTCGCTTTCGCTTGATGGTTCGGCACCGACGAACGTGGTCGACGGAGCGCAACCGGCAGACGTAACGCGCTATCGGCGCGTCGTGGCCGCGTCCGCGCTCGGCTGGGGACTCGACGGTTTCGATCACACGATGTTTGCGCTCGCGCTCGGCGCGATTCTGACGTCGCTCCATTTATCGATCGGGATCGGTGGCACGATCGCGACGGCGAGTCTCGTTGCCTCCGCCATCGGCGGTATGTTCGGCGGTGCACTGGCCGACCGTTATGGCCGCGTGCGGGTGCTGGTGTGGGTGGTGGTGGGCTTCAGCGTTACCACCGCGTTGACCGCGACCGCACAGAACGCCACGCAGCTGGTGCTTTGGCGCACGCTCGAAGGGTTGTGCTTCGGTGCGGAGTGGCCGGTCGGCGTTGCGCTGTTGTCGGAATATGCGCGCGCCGAAAGCCGCGGCCGATTGATGGCGTTCATGCAGAGCGCCTATTCGGTCGGTTGGGCCGGATCGACAATCGCCAATTTTGTGGTGTTCTCGCTTGCGCCGGCTGAAACTGCATGGCGTTGGCTGTTCGTTCTAGGATTGCTTCCGGCTCTCGCGATCTTCGTCATTCGTCGTGGCATAGAGGACCGCGTCGATCCGGCGCACACCGGCAAACCGCTGAATCCTTTTCAGGGTATTGCCCGGCTGTTTCATCGGGACCTGCGCGCGGCGACGCTATCGTCGACCTTGTTCCTCGTCGGCATCCAGGGCAACTACTACGCGATTATGTCGTTTCTGCCGCTATATCTGGCAACGGAACGCGGCCTGCACGTCGCGGGCACGACTACGTTCATGTTGATCCAGATTGTCGGCGGCTTCATCGGCTACATTGGCAGCGGCTTCTTTCACGACCGATTCGGACGCCGGCCGACCCAGACCACGGCGATCCTGTTCTCGATGTCGAGCGTGGCCGCATTTCTGTACACACCCGTGCAATCGCTGGCGATGGGTTATGTCCTGGTGTTCATGGTCGGCATGAGCATTTCGTCGGCTGCGGGCGGGCTCGGCTCGATTCTTTCCGAGCAGTTTCCGACCGCCGCCCGGGGGGCCGGGGTAGGCTTCACTTATAACGTCGGACGCGGCGTAGCGGCTTTCGGTCCGATGCTGATCGGCTTCATGTCGAGCCGCTATGGTCTGGGCTGGTCGATGATGGTCGTCGGCATGTGCCTGTCGTCGCTTTCGACGATTGCACTCTGGACGCTGTCCGAGACCCGGGGCAAGGATATCGTTCACGACACGGGCGCCCGGCAGTAAGCCGCTTTCAACAATCATGGTCCCGCGCTCCATTCATTCACCGCGGGACCGTGATTGTGATGTGAATGTTCACGACCCCGGTTCATCGTCGCGACTTCTCACCCACGTTGAGTATTCCCCTGAAAACGCTGCGTGACATATTGACGAAGCCACGCATGCCCCGGGTCGTTCTGATAACGCTCGTGCCAGTAGAGCGAGATCTGGATGGGCGGCACCGCGAGCGGCACCTGCCGGATCACGAGTCCATGGCCGCCTAGCATCTGCGCGACTCTCTGCGGGATATTGGCAATCAGATCGGACTGTGCGACGACGAATGGCGCGGCCAGGTAACTGGACAGCGTCATGTTCACCCTGCGCCGCTTGCCAAACTGTTCCAGCCGCCGATCGAGCAGTTCTCCAGCGTTTCGGGTGTGCGCCGCCAGATCGATATGCCCGTAGTCGAGCCACGCGTCGAGATCCCATTCGCGGGTCAGGCACGGGTGGCCTTCGCGCACCACGCACACCACCGGGTCATCGAATAGCGGCCGCATTCTCAGCGTGTCGGCAGGCTCGGGATAATAGCCCGCAACAAATTCCACGTGATTCGACTCCAGCATCGAGAGCCCGTGATGCGGCCGCGCGGCCAGCACGGTCAGCGCGATGTGCGGCGCGTCCTGCGCAAGCGCCGACGCGAGCGCGGGCATCAGCGCGAACTGCACATAGTCGGTCGCATACAGCGTAAACGCGCGGCGCGACTCGGCCGGATCGAAGTCGAGCCGGTCGAGCGTGACGTCGAGCCATTGCTCGACGAGCGGCTGGAACTGCTGCCCGAGCGCGATCGCGCGATCGGTGAGGCGTGCGTTGTTGCCTTCGCGGATCAGCAGCGGATCGTTGAATACCCGCCTGAGCCGCGATAGCGCCGCGCTCATCGCCGATTGCGTGATACCGAGCCTTTCGGCCGCGCGCGAAACATTGGCGCAGCGCACCAGCGCATCGAGATGCAGCAGCAGGTTCAAATCCGGAATTTTTTCCATGTCCTACAAATTTGGTGGATACGGGTATTTATGGCGGCGCTTAGCCATTGCCGCCAGTCGCTTTAGCATGCTTTCACTGTCTCGCCAATGTGAAAGCTTAGCGCAACACAAAAGATCTTTGCGCCGCGGCCACATTGTCGGGAGACGAGCATCGACTTCTCCAGCAAGGGCTTCAACCATGTATCGAATCGGCATTGACGTCGGCGGCACCTTCACCGACTTTGTGGTTACCGACGAACGCAGCGGCGAAACCGTCTTCCACAAGGTTCCGTCCACCCCGCATGACCCATCGGAAGCGATCGCGAGCGGCATTGAGGCGCTGCTCCAGATGCGCGGCATCGACCCGCGCGACGTGTCGCACATCGGCCACGGCACGACCGTCGCGACCAATCTGATCATCGAGGGCAAGGGCGCGGCGACCGGCCTCATCACGACCGCCGGGTTTGGCGACGTGCTCGAAATCGGTCGTCAAACCCGTCCGCATCTTTACGACTACAGCGTCGGCAAGGCGCCCGCGCTGATCGCCCGCGCCAACCGCCTCGAAGTGCCGGAGCGCATCGATGCGCAAGGCAACGTGCTCGTCGCGCTCGACGAAGCCGCGGTGCGCGACGCCGCGCGGCAACTACGCGACGCGGATGTTCAGGCCGTCACGATCTGCTTTCTGCATGCGTACCGAAATCCGGTGCACGAGCAGCGCTCGCGGGAGATCGTCGCCGAAGAATTCCCGCAAGCGTATATCAGCATCTCGAGCGACGTGCTGCCCGAATTTCGCGAGTACGAACGCCTGTCGACGACCGCGCTCAACGCGACGGTCGGCCCGAAAATGGCGCTGTATCTCGAGCGTTTCCTGAACCGCGTACGTGAGCTGGGCGTCGCGCGCGCGCCGTCGACGATCCATTCGAACGGCGGTCTGATGTCGATCGATACGGTGCGTCAGTTCCCGGTGCGCACCTGCCTGTCCGGCCCAGCGGCGGGCGTGGTCGGTGCCGCGGCGGTCGGGCGCACGATCGGCTTTCGCAATCTGGTAACGTTCGACGTCGGCGGCACCAGCACCGACGTATCGCTGATTCACGACGGCATGCCGCTCTTCACATCGACGCGCGCGGTCGCCGGCTATCCGGTCAAGACACCGATGGTCGACATCCATGTGATTGGCGCGGGCGGCGGCAGCATCGCGGCGATCGACGACGCCGGTTCGCTGAAGGTCGGCCCGCACAGCGCGGGCGCGGTCCCGGGGCCGGTCAGCTACATGCGCGGCGGCACCGAGCCGACCCTCACCGATGCCGAAGTCGCGCTGCAGCGTTTGAACCCGGTCGCGTTGCTCAACGGCCGCATGCCGGTCGATGCGGAGGGCGCGCGCCGCGTGATCCGCGACCGCATCGCCCAGCCGCTGTCGCTCACGACCGAAGATGCCGCCGAAGGAATCATCCGCATCGCCAACGCGAACATGGCGCGCGCGATCCGTTCGGTGTCGACCGAACGCGGCTACGATCTCTCCGAATTCGCACTCTACGCGTTCGGCGGCGCGGGCCCGCTGCACGCGCTGGAAGTCGCGCAGGAGTGCGGGATCGGCACGGTGATCGTGCCGCAGGAACCGGGCACGATGTGCGCGCGCGGCATCCTGCTGTCCGACATCTCGTTCGACTTCGTGCGCAGCCGGATCGCGCTGATCGACGCGCACACATGGCCATCGATCGTGGACGCGTTCGTTGGCTTGCACGCGCAAGCCGACGCATGGCTCGATCAGGAGGGCGTGAACGCGGCGCAACGCAGCTTCGTGCTGGCGATTGACGCGCGCTACGTCGGACAGAATTTCGAAGTGCAGGTGGCAATGGACACGGTGGGCGCCGCGGATCTGGCGGCGTTCGAAGCTGGCTTTCGCGCCGCGCACGTGCGCGAATATGGCTATGACGTGCCGGGCCGCGCGATCGAGGTGATCAATTGCCGCCTGAAGGCAGTCGGCGCAGTGCCGAAGGCGCCGCTGACGCCGGCCGGCGCGAGCGGCACCGATGCGAGCGCGGCGCGCAGCGGCGAACGCGGCATCTATCACGGCAAGCGTCACGGCTGGCAGTCGACGCCGGTCTACGATCGCGCGCGGCTCGCGCCCGGCGCGACGCTGCAGGGGCCGGCCGTGATCGAGGAGATGAGCTCGACGACGGTCCTTGCTCCGACTCACGCGTTGCGTGTCGACGCCTACGGCAACCTGATCGTCCGGGTCGCCTGAACCACAAAGGTCAATCATGAATTCCACGCCTCTCACCGAAAGCCAGTTCGATGCGCAGCAGGAAGCGCTCGCCGATCCGATCGAAATGGAAGTGTTCGCCAACCGGCTACTGTCGATTAGCGAAGACATGAACAACACATTGGTTCGCTCGTCGTTCTCGACCAACATCAAGGAGCGTAAGGACTGCTCGGTCGCGCTGTTCGACGACCGTGCGCGGCTCGTCGTGCAGGGCACGCAGATTCCACTGCACCTCGGCTCGCTGAACGGCGCGGTCAACGCGGTGCTCGCACACTATCCGGCCGATCGCATTGCGCCCGGCGACGTGTTCATCTGCAACGATCCGTATCTGTCGAACGGCAGCCATCTGCCGGATATCAACGTCGTCACGCCGGTGTTCGCCGATGGCGAGCTCGTGTTTTTCGCCGCCAACGTCGGCCATCACGCGGACGTCGGCGGCACGGTGCCAGGCTCGATCGCGGGCGGCTCGCGCTCGATCTTCGAAGAAGGCATCCGCATTCCGGTCGTGCGTATCGTGCGCAACGGCGTGCTCGACGAAGAGATGCTACGCGTGCTGTGCAACAACACGCGCGACCCCGAAGAGCGTTCGCTCGATCTGCGCGTGCAGATCGCAACCAACGCGCGCGGCGCGCAGGCGGTCGCGGGTTTGATCGCGCAGATGGGCATCGCCGCGGTGCGCCGCTCGGTCGACGACGTGATCGGCTATACGCGCCGGCGTCTGCTCAACCGGATTTCGGAACTGAAGCAGGGGGTCTATGCATTCGAGAGTTTTCTCGACGACGACGGCCTCGGCGGCGGCGAGCCGGTGCCGATCGCAGTCAGCGTCGAAGTGCGCGGCGGCACGCTGCGCTTCGACTTCACGGGCTCGGGCAAGGAGGCGCGTGGCGCGATGAACCTGCCGGTGAATGCGTTGCATGCATGCGTCTACTACGCGGTCAAGGCGTTGCTCGATCCGGAATTGCCTGCAAATGCAGGCCTTTTCGAACCGATCAGCATTTACGCGCCACTCGGCACGATCACCAATCCGGCGCCGCCCGCGGCGGTGGGCGCGCGATCGATCACCGCGCAGAAGGTGGCCGGCGCGATCTTCGGCGCATTTCGCGGCGTGCTGCCGGACGAGCGAATCATGGCGTCGTCCAATGACTGCTGCCCCGCGATCGTGTTTTCCGGTCCGCTGCGCTCGCGTCCGGGCTCGTTCGTCTATCTGGAGACGCTCGGCGGCGGCAGCGGCGCGCGCTATGACGTCGACGGCATGGACGCGGTGCACGTCCACATGACGAATACCTCCAACCTGCCGGTCGAGGCGCTGGAAAACGAATATCCGCTGCGCGTCGACGAATATGCGCTGATCGCGGATTCGGGCGGCGCCGGCCGCACGCGCGGCGGCCTCGCGATCGCCAAACAGATCTCGGCGCTGGGCGAGGGCATCGTGTTCTCGGCGCGCTCGGACAGTCACGTGACGGGCGTGGCGGCGGGCGTCGCGGGCGGCCATGACGGCCGGCGCGCGCGCCTCGTGAAGGAAGCGAACGGGGCGAGCACCGAGCTGTCGTCGAAGACCGCGAACATCGCACTGGCGGACGGCGAAAGCGTGCGCCTCGAAACGTCCGGCGGCGGCGGCTATGGCGCGCCGAGCGAGCGTCCGCGCGGGTCGATCGAACGCGACGTGCGCGACGGCAAGGTCTCGCTCGAAGCGGCGCGGCAGGCCTACGCATTCGCTCGCGCGCCGCAGGAGGCGCAGTGAGCACGCGTCAAAGCGCCCACACGCGCTTTGCCGTGATCGGCGGCGGGCTCGTGGGATCGGCCATCGCCTACGGGCTTGCGCGGCACAACGAGGACGTCGCCGTGTTCGACGAGGGCGATCTGGCGTTCCGCGCGTCGCGCGGCAACTTCGGGCTGGTGTGGGTGCAGAGCAAGGGGCTCGGCATGCCGGAATACGCGCAGTGGACGCTGCGCTCTGCGTCGTTGTGGCCGCAGCTGGCGAACGAGCTGATCGAAGGGACAGGTGTCGATCCGCAGCTCGCGCAGCCGGGCGGCCTGCACATCCTGTTGTCCGACGACGAGTTCGCGCGCCGCAAGGCGTTTCTTGAAAAGCTGCACGGGCAGCCGGGCTTTCCGAAGTATCCGTATCGCCTGCTGGACCGGGCGGAGCTGAAGTCGATGTATCCCGGCATCGGGCCGGATGTGGTCGGCGCGAGCTACACGCAGTACGACGGACACGCGAATCCGCTGCGCCTGTTGCGCGCGCTGCATACCGCGTTCACGCAGATGCAGGTCGTGTACCGGGCGAATCACGCGGTGGATCGCATAGAGCCGCTGGACAGCGGCTTCGCGATCCACGCGGCGGGCAGCTGCTTCACTTGCGAGCGGGTGGTGATCGCAGCCGGTCTTGCCAATGCGCGGCTCGCGCCGATGGTCGGCCTCGACGTGCCGGTACGTCCGCAGCGTGGCGAGATCATCGTGCTTGAACGGATGAAGCCGTTCCTGCGCCATCCGATGCTGACGCTGCGTCAGACCGGCGAAGGCACGGTGATGATCGCCGAAGCGAAGGTAGAGGCGGGCTTCGACAAGTGCACCGACATGGGCGTACTGGGCGCGCTCGCGCGGCGTGCGGTGCGCTCGTTTCCCGCGCTGGCCGAGGCGCGCGCGGTGCGCATGTGGGGCGCGCTGCGGATTCTCTCGCCGGACGGTTTTCCGATCTATGCGCAGTCCGAACGGCATCCGGGCGCGTTCGCGGCGACCTGCCACAGCGGTGTGACGCTCGCCGGCGCGCATGCGCTCGACCTCGCGCCGCAGATCGCCTCGGGCGAACTCGACGCGAGCGTGCGCCCGTTCACGCCGCAGCGTTTCGCAGAAGGAGTGACTTATGTTCCACATTAGCGCGCAAGCGCAGATTCCGCCGGAACGCCGGACCGTGTCGTTCATGTTCGAGAACACGACGGTCCGCGCATTTGAAGGGCAGACCATAGCGCAGGCACTCGTTGCGGCCAACGCCGGGCGCTGCCGCACCACGCCCGTGAGCGGCAGTTCGCGCGCGCCGTATTGCCTGATGGGCGTGTGTTTCGATTGTCTCGTCACAGTGGACGGCAAGCAGAACCAGCAGGGCTGTCTCGTGCCGGTGCGCGAAGGCATGCGCGTAACGATCCAGCATGGCGATCGGCTGTTGTCGCCGGAAGGTCGAGGAGAAGCCGGTGAGAACTGATTCGCATATCGAACGACACTACGACGCGTTGGTCGTCGGCGCCGGGCCGGCGGGCATGAGCGCGGCGTCGAACCTCGCGGAGCGTGGGCTGCGCGTCGCGGTGATCGACGAGCAGACCGCGCCCGGCGGGCAGATCTACCGCGCGGTCGGCGCGAGCCCGCTGCCGGCGCGCGCAATACTCGGCGAAGACTATTGGCATGGCGAAACGCTATTGAGGCGCTTCTCCGGGAGCGGCGCGGCGTATCTCGCGCAGACGACCGTCTGGCAGATCGATCGCATCGGCGAGTCGTGGCGCGTCGCGGTGTCGACGGCGGGTAAGTCGCGCCTGCTGTTTGCCGCGCACGTCGTACTGGCGACCGGCGCGCAGGAACGTCCGGTGCCCGTGCCCGGCTGGACCTTGCCGGGCGTCATGACGGTCGGCGCCGCGCAGGTGCTGCTCAAGACCACCGGCGCGGTGCCGCAGGGCGCGACGGTGCTGGCCGGCTGCGGGCCGCTCCTATGGCTGTACGCCGCGCAGGTGCTGCGCGCGGGCGGCCGCATCGATGCGCTGCTCGATACGACGCCGCGCAGCCAGCGGCGCGCGGCCATCAAACATGTCTTCGACTTCCTTCGCAGCGACTACCTGAAGAAGGGCGTATCGCTGCTGAGGGAGGTGAAGCGCCGCGTGAAGGTCATCGGCGATGTCGCGAGCTTCGCGGCGACGGGCGCCAATGCGCTCGACGGCGTGGACTACACGCTCGCGGGCGGCACGCGCGGCCGCCTGCCGGTCGATACCTTGTTGATCCATCAGGGCGTGGTGCCGAACGTGAATCTGTCGAACGCGCTTGGCTGCGCGCACGAATGGAACGACGCACAGGCGTGCTGGCAGCCTGTGCTCGATGCGTGGCTGCAGTCGTCGCAGCCAGGCGTGTTTATCGCGGGCGATGGCAGCGGCATCGGCGGCGCACGTGCGGCCGAAACGCAAGGCGAACTCGCGGCGCTGCAAATCGCGCATGTATCGGGTGTGACGAACGCCGCCTCGCGAGACGATGCCGCCCGCGCCGTGCGTGCGCGTCTCGCCCGCGCGCTGCGCGGCCGAGCCTTCTTCGAAACGCTGTATCGGCCCGCCGACGCCATGCGCATCCCGCGCGGCGATGTGGTCGTGTGCCGCTGCGAGGAAGTGACGGCGCAGCAGGTCGTCGAGGCGGCCAGGCTCGGCTGCAGCGGGCCGAACCAGCTCAAGGCATTCCTGCGCTGCGGGATGGGCCCGTGCCAAGGCCGCATGTGCGGACTGACCGTCTGCGAACTGCTGGCGCAGGAAAGCGGCACATCGGTACGCGAAGTGGGCTACTACTCGCTGCGTTTTCCGACCAAGCCGCTCACGCTCGCCGAAATCGCGGCGTTGCCCGCGACCGAGGAGGGAGAGAAGTCCATCGTCACTGCATAAGTTTCATCCGGGCGCCGCCGGTGCGACGCCTGATTGCATCAACCCGGTGGTCTCGAAGTAGAACGTTTCTGGAGGTGCAGATGCACGCAGCAGTGAGTTTGTGGCCGCTGGTCGGTGTCGCGGTCATCGTGATCGGCTTTGCGTTGCGCGTCAATCCGATGCTGGTGGTCGTGGGCGCAACGGTCGTGACCGGCGTCCTCGCGTCGATGCCCGTCACGCTGATCCTGACGCAGATCGGCAATGGCTTCGTCAAGACGCGCAATCTTCCGCTCATCATCATTCTGCCGCTGGCAGTGATCGGTCTGCTCGAGCGCTACGGGCTGCGCGAACAGGCACAGAACTGGATCTCGAAAGTGCGCGCCGCGACGGCAGGGCGTCTGCTCATCAGCTACCTGGCGGTGCGCGAGCTGTCGGCCGCGCTCGGTCTCGTCAGCCTGGGCGGCCATGCGCAGATGGTGCGTCCGCTGATCGCGCCGATGGCCGAGGGCGCCGCGATCAACCGACACGGCCCGCTCTCCGACGAACTCAGGAACCGCGTGCGGGCCTTCGCCGCCGCGACGGACAACGTCGGGCTGTTCTTCGGCGAGGACATGTTCGTCGCGTTCGGCGGAATCATGTTGATGCACACGTTGCTGGCCGACATGAAGATCGACGTTACCCCGGCCGCCATCGCGATGTGGGGCATTCCCACCGCGCTCGCCGCTTTCCTGATCCACGCCGTGCGCCTGTACCGTCTCGACGGCTATCTCGCGCGCGCCGTCGACCCCGCCGCGCCACGCCGCGCGGCGGCGGTCACGGCGACGCCGTCCGGGTCGGAGGGACACTGAGATGATTCTGCGCACCGAATATTTCTACTGGCTCGCGGGTGTCATTCTCGCGATCACCGGCGTGCTGATCCTGCTCGACCGCACGCACTCGCGCCGCCTGCCGAGCGGGATGTTCTGGCTGATCTTCGCCACGCTGTTTCTCTTCAGCGACCGGCTGCCGCCCGTCGCGGTGGGCACGGCGGTGGTGGTGGCGGCGCTCATCGCGGGATTCGGCGGCCTCGGGCGGGGCAAGTCTTCCCTGCTGCCCGACGCCCAGCGCCACGCGAGCGTGCAGCGCCTCGGCAACTGGCTGTTCTTGCCCGCGCTGATCGTGCCGGTCGGCACGCTGATCGGCTCCGTCGCGTTGCCGAAGCTCACGCTCGGCGGACTGTTCGTCTTCGATCAGGCGAACCCGACACTTGTCGCGCTCGGCGTGAGCGTCATCATCGCGGTGCTGGTCGCGTGCCGGATCACGCGTGGCACGCCCATCGAAGCGCTGCGGCAGTCGCGTCATCTGACCGAGTCGTTGGGCTGGGCGCTGCTTCTGCCGCAGATGCTCGCGGTGCTCGGCCTGATGTTCGGACGCGCAGGGGTCGGAGAGGCGGCCGCCTACCTCACGCATACCTACGTCAACACGGACGTCAAGCTGGTCGCAGTCATCGTCTACACCTGCGGCGCGGCGATCATGACCATGATCATGGGCGGTGCGTTCGCGGCCTTCCCCGTCGCGATGATGGCGGTCGGCCTGCCGGTACTGATCCACACCTACCACGGAAATCCCGCCGTGATCGCGGCGATCGGCATGTTCTCCGGCTACTGCGGCACGCTCGTCACGCCGATGGCGGCGCACTTCAACATCGTACCGGCCGCGCTGCTCGAACTGCCGGACCGCTACGGCGTGATTCGCGCCCAGGCGATGACCGCATTTCCACTGCTGCTGGCCAACGTCGTTCTGCTCTATCTGCTGATGTAGCGCGAGCCTCGTGCGCCACGCCTGGCGCATCGCGGCGAGAGGCGCGCAGCGAGCTGGCAGCGCGCCGCATCCGGCTGCCCAAATCCCACGCATAAGACACCTTTTCGCGCGGACGGTCCACCGCCCGCGCCGGGGGACGTCGCGCGGTTTTTTTAGTTCCACTTACATGGCAGGGCGGGATTTATTCATGAAGAAGCATCTCTGCGCGCAATCCGCGGCGCTCGCATTCCTGCTGGTGGGGACGACCCTCGCGCACGCGCAAGGCAGCGTCACGCTGTACGGCATCATCGACCAGGGTCTCAACTACGTCAGCAACAGCGGCGGCGGCAAGGTCTTCAGCACCACGAGCGGCGTGATCCAAGGGAGCAACTGGGGCGTGCGCGGCGTCGAGGATCTGGGCGCCGGACTCCGGGCCGGCGCGCGTCGGCATCACCTGGACGAACACGGCGTTCAAGGGTCTCGGCGACACGAGTTCGGGACCTAACCCGCTCGGCTTCACCGGCAGCACGCATTACAACAACGCCGAAATCAACGGCGAGTACCACCTGACGGCCTCGCTGTTGATCGGCGCCGCGTACGATTACATGAAGGGAAGCAGCATCAGCAGCACGAAGCACGGACGGCTCGGCGGCGCGACGTATCAGCAGGTCTCGCTCGGCGCGGACTACTCGCTCAGCAAGCGCACCGACGTCTATGTGATGGGCATGTACCATGCATGCATCGGGAACGGACTCGACGGGCGGAGAAGCGCATGCCGCGATCTAGGGAAGGTCTGCACAACTCGTTTTCAGATCGCCGACCTTTTACCACTTGAACTGAGTCAGCCAGGAGAATCGGCCGACAGGTTGGTCGTCTGGCCTTTGAACCGCGACGCCCCCTGTTTG
>NZ_JBFOAH010000047.1:0-33167 GCF_040812055.1 Paraburkholderia suaedae
CGCGTGAAATCGCTTGATCCAACAACCGTATTAACACGACTCGCGCCGATTACCGCGACGCGGTAAGCGCAGATCTATCGCCACGCAACTTTACCGGTCCCGTGTGCCAAATTGAGCGCTTACGAAACAGGGGCGCCGGGGATAACGATCTCCATCTCGCCGAATGGTGACGGCGCCACCCCTGCGTTCGCCAGTTCAATTGCCTCGATTAGTTCGTTTGCCATATGTTCATATTGTGGTTTGGACCAGCCTACTTTGCGTCGTGTGGCGCAAGAATAGCGCCCCCCGCTAATGAAAGGCGAGAACGGAGGACTGGGTACAAGCATTCTTCTTTTGGATTAAACAGAATCTTGACCCGAAGAAATACAATGTGGATCGCGATCCAAGCTGGGTCGAACCGAAGCCCGAAGCGTAGGCGGTAGCTCAGTGCGCCGGTCACCGTCCAGCCGCGCTGATGAAGGGTTCGCGTCAGCGTGTCGAGCTCTGCCGGAAGGCATGCGTTGCAATACGTCTATTCACGCGGCCGTCTCCCGAAGTTGATCAAGAATGGTCTGGACTGACGTGGCAATGTATCTAGCCGTCAGCGATTTGGTCATAGGTGAACGGTATGCATACCCTGAAAAGTCATCGTTTCCTGTGGACTTCAATCTCAGAGACTGGAAAAAAGTCGCGTCAAGGTACAAATCTGCCGGAGCGTGAACGTTTGCGTGGATTGATTGGCGAGCTGCCTCGTCTATCGCCATGAGTTGGGCAAAAGGGAGCCCGAGGGTGTTCAATGAAACATGATTTCCGCTTGCCGACCGGTGCAACGGTGTGTGTTCGGCATAGGAATTGAGGCCTTGTGTCATGATCGCGTACGCTGGGACGCCAAGCGACTTTTCAAAGGCACAGCGCAGTTCGACGACCACTGGCAGCAGCATTTCCGGCGCGTACGTATAGCGTATCTCGCTACCGACGTGCCCGACTGACCAAGCTTGCTTGACTAACAGGCTGTCGGCGAACGATATGAAGCCGAAGTTGGGGTATCTGTCCGCAATAGCATCAATCTCATCTCGCAGGTGCCGCAAGGACCCCGCGCTCAATTTCCCCGCACGAAGAAGATCCTTGATACCGATCGCGTCGACGATTGCGAACGCCGCGAGCGGACGCTCGTGTAGTTCTGTCAGCCAGTCTGACCGAACGAAAATCGTCGGCTTTTCATCGTACTTCCATATATCGACACATGCCACGAATGCAGACCTGGGTAAAAAAACTGATACTTCGTGGAATCGGTCAAAAGTGTTTGGATACCAAGACAACTCTATCCATTCGTGGTCGACGGATCGAGCTGCTGCATGGCTTACGAAACCACCGGCCAGGTTGGCACGTTTTCCTTCGAAGTGGTTTGTCCATTCGCTCTCATAGGCCTCAATCTCGCGTTCGTCCCTCACGAGAATGTCACGGTCCAAAGGGACATCGACAAATGCTATCGAGCCAAATTCTGCGCGTTCAAACATGCATCTCTCCGTACCATTCGACTGATGATAAATTCCTACGCTTTTGCGGCGATGGCCCACTGCCGACCCGTTCCACCTTCCGCACTTACAGCTGGTTTCAGGTGTCGTTTATAACGAAGAAGCGGGCCGACGGTGTCCAGATCGCGTTCGCCTCATGCAAAGGCCATATGCAACGACAACCAGGCAACTCAGCAGTCGGCAGCACGCGACCCACTGCGGGCGGTCGACCCGCCGCGGACTATGTGGCGGCTATCAAGGTACGACGGACGTTCGATTAGTCCCAGTGAAGTACGGGAGTTAGCCCTTCCCTGCCGTTGGGATTGACTGGTCTCTACGTCGGCAAGGTGGCCGATAGGGTATTCAGCTTTTCAATGATCCTCTATTGGCAGGTCAATCATCCCGGCAGCACGGGCGAATGGGTCGCCAGATGGGCCCCTCGCATGCGCACCGAAAAGCATCGTGCTGTTTTCCCTGAAAAATGCCGCGTCCTGCTCTGACAATGTGATGCGGTGTCGTAAATGGAGGTAAAAAAGCGTGCGAAAATAAGCCGACGGAAAGCTGTTCCTAGCATCGCTGTCTGGTGGAATGTGCTCCTGCAGAAATTTCTCAAGCGTTTCGTGAATTGTCGCAGAGCCCGACCTGATCTGTTGAAACCATGCTGGTCGCTTAAGCTTCAGTGCAATCAGATAGGAAATCAGCCCAGACCAGCCGGTATCTGCCATGATGAATAGGGCGCAACCGCGCTGTATATCTCGGAGCGATAGATCCATCACGTGGGCCCATTCTGAGAATGTTGCGATGAAGGCCTCCAAGCTACCTTGCTGTGTGTTATCGAACCCGTATTGGCGCAGCGTATCCGCTACGAATACGCGGCGGGTTTCAGTTCCCCGATCCATGTCGCGCTTGGTCGGCCCGGGAAGTCGCCAAGTCAAATGTAGGAACTTGCCGAGATAGGCGCTCGCGTCCGTATCCGGTCCGTAGACGCCGCAAATGGCTTTCTCTAGTTGCTCGCGATTCATCAAAAGCACAAACACTAGATTAGGGACATCGAAAAAGTGTTTAATTCTTTCGATGAGCCTCACGGCGAATGAGGGGCGGCAGCGGTCAAGTTCGTCAATAAACACGATGACGGGCTTTTCCTGTTTCGCTGCAAAATCTGCAAGCGCCTGCCGGAAGTGGGTAAGCGACTGTTTCTCCGCTTCGTGATTTTCAAGCTTCTGCCGCACCCATTCTTCAGCCGCGTCCGATGATTTTTCCGGTGCAGCTTCGATTGCGCCCTGCACGTCCTCTGATATATCGGCTGCGCCAAGTACAATTCTGCCGGCAAGGTTGATCAACACCTTGGTGCCTAGGGGAAGGCGAGCCTTCATAACGGCGACAGCACGATGTTTCAGCGCCTCGCCGTGATCGTTGCTAGTGAGATTCGCGATTTCGGCTGCGATCAGCAGGAACGGATCTTCCACAAAGTCCTGTTGAAACGCATCGATCGTGGCGACTCGATAGTCCCGCGCTTTCAGGTGAGCAGCCCAGTGCCTTCCAAACCAACTTTTACCTTCGCCCCATGGGGCGTCGATTGCTAGGACAGCACCATTCTGCAGCCTGTCAATATAACTTGTAAGACGTTCCGCCAATTTTTTCCGACCGAGCTTGTCGCCTTCGAACGGCGAGGTAACGTCAATGGCCTCGGGTGAAAGCGAGAGAGGGAACGACGCGATTGGATCACTCATGTCAGCTGAGATAGGGAGCGGATAGTACGAATATTGTGTCGTATTTCCCGCCGGAGGGACAGCGGATGTGTCGATGTCGGGAAAGCGATCTGTAACTGCCTCACAAATGCCTACAGCCGGACGACGGCTATCAATGAACTGCCATCGACTCTGTCACGTTCGGTGGCCGCTTCCGGAACGCGACCGACGCTCGAATGCCCAGTTGTGTCTTCCAGTAAACGTCGCTTCTTGGCCGCGTGCTGCCTCATGCAATGGGCATGCGCCCCTTCAACCCTTGCCAGGCTGCGTTCGTCGACCCTGAACGGTCCTCCGGTGCCGCACGCAGGCGCCGGCCGGATTCGAACCGTGAACTGACGTTCGGTTCCGCTAGAACTGAACACGGTCTTGGATCGCAAAGTTCAGGGCAACTTCATTGAGCGCGCATCAGCACTGGGCACCCATGTCGCTCACAGCGAGGCTGTAACCTCCATCGGGCCATCCCGTGATTCCGCCAATTACATTACCTTCACCGGTAGACCCAGCTAAGCAAGCCGTATGACACCAAGTGTCGCACCGTTACTATGCGGGCCTGCGCAATACGTTACCAAGCGCGTAGACGTTCAACGTTTACCCGAATGGGTAAGGACGTGACGGAAACGGTGTACCGTATTGCCCAAAGCTGAAGATCTGTACCGTACCCGCGGACGCTGCTCGTTCATAGAATGTGACAAAGTCGATGAACGACTGGCGAGATCTGACACCTCCATTTGGATCTAGTACCGTTGCGATTAAGGTGTGCGGGGATGAATCGTCTCCGCTGAGATCTGACAAGACCTTCATATGTCCAATCGAGCCACCCCCCTCGTTTACGCCAAAAACCATCAGTGGCCCGAAGCGCAACTGCTCCAACCACCATGGCAAATCGAACGACGCGAAGCCATTAGCCTCAAATCCGAGCCGTTTACCGAGTTCAGGCACGTACTCGATATGAAGTCCGCCTGCTTCAGGTGACTTCGTCCAATCGTAGAAGAGACTGCGAAACGGATCCCCTAGATAGTCTGCGACCTCTCGCATCCCAACGGAGCGCTTGACCGAAGCCGACAACATCATTGCAGAGCTCGCTAGCCAGCAAAGATTTGCGCTTCTCTGGTCGACCGGGGAAACGGTCCACGCATTGGGTTTTATGATCGCGCCGTGTGCTACCGGACCAAGCAAACTCAACCCAGCAATAGCCAACAGCTGGCGGCGCCGCTGCTTGGGTTGCGTAGAAGCAATTGACGAGGGATTGACGTCGAGTAGAGCATTCATAGATTTTCTTCTTTGAGTTCGGTCATGGTTGCCGACAGAATAACGGCACGAACAGAGATTTATTGACCCTGGGGTAAGTAGGCTTTCGGTAGCGGATGTAAGTAAGTGTGCACGCCGCATCGGGGCGCACGATGAGTCCAAGAAACTCAACGCAAGAAGGGTGGAATTGGTTCAGCAACAGAGGCCAGCACCGAAACAGACCAGCTCTGGTTGGGGGCTATGAAGCGCCCATGAAGCTGCAATGGGCTACGACTGCGCATCTGGTACTCAAAGCCTTCATGATCACCACTGCGTCACCGTCGAAGCTAACACGGAAATGGCGTCGATGAACGCCCGGTCTCGGGCAGCGGTAGCCAGCCGTTCGAACAACTCTGCTCACGCAACGACGAACGTCTGGAACTGGCCCGAAACCGGCCCAGCGCGGCCCGCCCCCGCCCCTCCGCGCCCGACCGAAGGCAGCTATGCCGCGAGTCGATGTTCATAGTATGGTCGATCGCGATCATCCAGAATGGCGTGCAGCGCCCCTAGATTCGTCGGATTCGGCGACAGCCACGCGTCGATGTTCTCCGGTTTGATGGGGACGATGCATCGGTCGTGTCCGGCCACGGCGACTTCTTCCGGCGGCTCGTCGGTGATCGCGGCAAACGACAGGAGGTCCGGCTCGCCTGGCGCCTTCCAGTGCGACCACAGACAGGCAACCAGCATTTCTCCGCCGGTATTCGGTCGAAACTCCAACACCACGTTTTCGTCCTTTTCGCCGTCCTGCAGCTCGCGCCCTTCCATCTTGGCGCGGCTGACGTTCTCGAAGAACGCGTTGATGACCATCAGCCCGTGCGAATAGCCGAACAGATCCCGCCAGAAGCCTTCAAGGTTGTCACGGCGCGCGTTGTAAGTGCCCGGGAACTTCGTGTCGTAAAACTTCGGTTTACCCGCCGGCCGGCACTGGTAGCGCATCGGCTTGATTACCCGCTGGCCGTTCTCCATCACCATCACCGGTGCGTACGTGCCTGGGAAGATGCGCGAGTCGCGGTCCTTGAGTTCCGTTCGCATTAAATCGTCGAGGCGGCGGATCGTCGCGTCGATCTTGTCCGTGGCGATGCGTTTGCTTTCTGTGGCCGCCTTGGTGGCTTTCGTTTGAAGTATCCGTTCGGCGTCGGCAAGTCGGGTCCGCTGCCTGAATAATTCCTGCTCGAGTTCGGTGGCCTGCTCGGCGTTGAACCGGTCGATTGCGGCCTCGATCTCGCGCTGTTCCTCGCTTTGAGGTTCGGCGAACGCCGCGTCCATCGCCTTCGGAATCTTTGCCTTGCTTCCGTTGGCGCGCTCAAAGTAGAGCTCCGCGAACTCCCGTAAGCTCAGGCGCGCCCCAAATGCTTTCACGAATTTTCGATAGTCTGCAACGATCTGCGCTGAATAGCACATGGCCGGCTCCCGGTTTTTGAGACGGCTCTATGATACCGCCGCAAGTCCGGGGTACCCTGTACGTTTATACAGTAGTTGTCATGGGCCTATCCAATCATTCGGACACCGACCGCCCCTGCCGGTCCTGTGAGCTTGGGGCGGCGATGTTACCGACGGTCATGTGCCCGCTGTGTTCGCGACAGCGTGCAATCGTTGCGCGCTCTGAATTGGGCTGGGCATTCTGGGTAAGAGCGACCGGGTCTGACGACGCCCCCCGGCACAGCCGTTTCGCCCCCTCAGTTCAGGGCTGGAATGACAGGCGCAACGCCCGTCAATCAAGCGCCACCCCCTTGCTTTAGCAAAGCTGTAACACACCGGACTTCCCGTGGAGAATTGTCAGACGACTGGGCAGCGCCGTCTTGGGCGCTTTCCGACGACAATCGGCCATCGAGAGATATTCACCGGGCGCAATTGATCCCCCGAAGTCTTTCGGTTAACGGCCATTCCAAAGTCCGGCGACGAGGCGGTTGCTCCGTGCAGCTGGCTCGGTTTCGGAGTTTCAGTCCGGCTGAATGCGCGTATTTGGTCGGGGGGCGGTCTCTTCCTCCCACCCCGAAATTTTTCGCAAATCGTGCATAAATACGGAGACCGCCAAAGCGACATCATCATCAATCCACGCCCGCACAGGACGGTGGTAAAAAGATAGAGGATGGTTCCGCTCGCGCACCGTAGAACTCTCGCTGCTGGGCCTTCTGCTCAACGGTGAAAGTATTAGCGAAGTGTCCAGGAAGGCCCGGCAGTAGTCAACCGACCAGATCCCGCCGGCGAAGCCGCAATCACTCGGTCGCAGCCTATGGCAAACGGCTCCGCAATTCGCGCAGGAATTCATCGGGAGGCACAAAAAACGGATTTTCCTGGAGATTCCCGCCAATGATCACCAGCGGGTGCGTACGAACCACATCCATGATCACACTGGCGCTAAATTTCGCGAGGTCATAGACGCAGACAGTAATGTGATCGTACTTTGGCAGGAGGTAATTCAGCCGTGCTTCATACTCGACGAGGTCGGTGACGCCCGGCTGATCCTGCAGCGCCCAATCCATGCTCGCCCAGAGGCGAGCATGGGAGAAACCATCCACATTGCTGGCGGCATAGAGCCCGTCGATCAAGCTGAGCATGGCATCCGGATTGAAACGCCCGCCACGCAGATAGGCTTCCTCCCACGGGTGAATCTCGATTTGACCGCGCTGGCGCAGCGCGACGACGTCGATGCCTGACTGCTCCAGCCAACGAAGGTGTTCTGCCCGATACTTAGGATCAAGAAGGAAGATGGATCTTTCACTCTGGTCCACCGTTTCTTTGATGAAGGGCAGTAAGACGCGATACTCTTCCGCGCGCGAGTTGAAGAACGCGCAGGCGTGACGGCTTTCCGTGAGCATTTTTCCGGCGAGATGCACGCACGGATCCCTTTTCGTCGTATCGGTCATATTTTCTACTCCTACCGCAGTCCAGCCGGGCCTGTCACAGCGCTGTTCATGTATGTTCTGCGTTTTTGCCCGCCGAAACGGCCTACAGAAGAATGTATGAGAAATGCTCTTATACTGTACCCCAGCTAGAGGCCTGATCCAAGATGTGCGCGGGAGCGACAGACTGTGGCACAAGACGTGAAGCAAGTGGGGGCAGATGTGCACGACGAGACATCGCGGCTGCGAACTGCGCTCAGGGATCTGGTAGCCATTTCCGCCGTCCCAGCCGCTTGGTTAGGCAGGGAACCGCAGGCGATCGCTGCAGAATTTGCGGACGTACTCGTCCGATCGTTGCGTCTTGATTTTGTTTTTGTCCGATTACTCGATCCTAGAGACAATATCGCGATCGAAGTCACGCGAGGAAACGCATGGCTGGAGTTTCCCAAATGGCTGCAGCGCCGCCTCACCGAGGGCGGCCGGTTTCTCCCTCGTGAAATCGTCTCGGGCATTGGCAGCGATGCCCATGAGGGGCGCGGTATCGTCATTCCCATCGGTGGCAATTCCGAGGGTGGTCTGGTTGTCGCGGCACGTTATCACACCGGTTTTCCCGACGACATCGACCAACTGCTGCTTTCCGTCGCGGCAAATCATGCCGCAACTGCGTGTCAGAACGCGCGCCTGATCGCGGAGCGGAGGCGCGCTGAGGAAGCGTTGCAGCAGGCCCGCGATGACCTTGAGACGAAGGTTGCGGAGCGGACCGCAGAATTGAGCCGGACGTTCAAGGTCTCGCAAGCGCTCTCGGGCGAGATCGTGCAGGACAAGCTGCTCGACACGCTCATGCGCACAGCGATGGAGCAGGCGGGCGCGGATCGCGGCCTTCTGCTCCTGGCGAGTGGAGAGGAACCAACGATCAAAGCGCAAGCGGCGATCAACGGCGACAGGGTCTTTGTGCAAGTGCGCGACGAGCCCGTGACAACGACGATGCTGCCACAATCCATGCTTCACTACGTCTTGCGCACCCGGGAAAGCGTGATTCTTGATGACGCGGTGAATGAGGGTTCGTTCGGCTCTGATCCCTACATCCGACACCGTCGGGTCCGCTCCGCGCTGTGCCTGCCGCTGATCAACCGGGGCGAGCTGATCGGCCTGTTGTATCTGGAGAACAACCTGGCAACGCATGCATTCACGCCCCAGCGCATGAGGGTCCTAGAACTGCTGGCCTCACAGGCCGCGATCACCCTGGAGAATGCTCGTTTGTACCGCGATCTCGCAGAACGCGAAGCGAGGATCCGGCGCCTTGTCGACGCCAACATTGTCGGCATCTTCATCTGGGACTTGGCAGGAGGTGAGATTCTCGAGGCCAATGACGCATTTCTCCGTATCGTGGGATACGACCGCGAGGACCTCGTGTCAGGGCGTATGCGCTGGACGGACCTGACGCCGCCGGAATGGCTCGACCTCGACCACAATCAACGAATCCCGGAGCTCAGGAGGACCGGGACGTTACAGCCCTTCGAGAAGGAGTTCACGAGGAAAGACGGCAGCCGTGTGCCGGTCCTGATCGGCGCGGCGATGTCAGAAGAAGGTGCGAACCAAGGTGTCTCTTTCGTGCTCGATCTGACCGAGCGCAAGCGGGCGGAAGCCGAAGCGCGCGAGAGCGAGCGGCGCTACCACGAAGTGCAGATGGAGCTCGCGCACTCGAACCGGGCTACGACGCTGGGGCACCTCACGGCCTCGATCGCCCATGAAGTGCAGCAACCAATCGCCGCGACAGCAACTTATGCTTCGGCCGCCTTACACTGGCTGGATGCCAACCCGGCGAACCTGGGCGAGGTCAGGCAGGCGCTCGATGGCATCGTCAATGAGTCAATGCGCGCTGGCGGCATCGTCAGCGGGATTCGCGATCTGGTCAGGAAAGCGCCTCCACGCAAGGACAGGGTGGACATCAACGAGGCGATCCGTGAGGTGATCGAACTGACACGGGGCGAAGCGGCGAACCACGGCGTCTCCATGAAGACAATACTCGGGGATGGTTTGCCACTCGTCCTGGGAGATCGCGTGCAGCTGCAACAGGTGATGCTCAACCTGATCGTCAATGCCGTCGAAGCGATGAGCGAAACGAGCATGGGACCACGCGAGTTGCTGATCAGCACGACCGGGGACTCATCGAATGGCGCGTCTATCGCCGTGCGGGACTCTGGACCGGGACTGCCCGCAGAGTGGATCGAGCGCGCCTTCGATCCGTTCTATACGACGAAGGCACATGGCCTGGGCATGGGCTTGTCGATCTGCCGTTCGATCGTCGAGGCGCACGGGGGACGGCTTTGGGCGAGCGCAAACGCGCCGTGTGGCGCCGTCTTTCAACTCGTTCTTCCGCGCGGGGAAGTCGAACATGCCCCGTCCAGTGAGAACGACGGTCTGCCGGTGGCGTGAGCAAGTAAATGCCTCCCGGCGATCTTCTCCGTAGCCGTTCGATAAGGGACGAAGCCAAAGGAAGCGCCGCCTGAGCTACCAAATCGATAGCTGATTTTGGAACGACGTGACCGTCCATTCCCAGCCGCACTCGAGACGTCCGCTGGAATTCGCCGACCCGCAGGGATGGTTCGTTCACTGCCGTTATTTGACGGTCAGAGCGGCGGTTCGCTCGAAGTGCTCGTCGGTTGCCAGTTGGATAACCTATATCGGCCGTTGACTTGTTGACGGACCGACGACCACTTTGGCCGAGAACTTGCCGAGTGGCTCGAAGACATGAATGGCCGTTGTACCTGCCATAGATGGAATTGCCTTTTCTGGTTATGCGTTAGAATTCGGCCCGCCTACCGGTAGGTGTCAGGGCCTCGGCTAATTCACTGGGCTGTTCAGTGGAAAGGCGACCGGCAGCATGCGCAAACATGCTTCCGGTCGCCCTGTCTTTTTCCGCGCAAGTGAGCGCGGTCGAAGTGACTTCGCTAGGGCAACAAACCTCACCCGCGGTTGTCACTCGTCACGCGCGGGTCGCTTTGCATCTTCCCGCGGAACCATGAGGCGATGCCGAGTGGCGCGGCCATCGTAGTCATCACGGCCGCTTCGGCGCCGAGCATGCCGGGCAGCTGCGCGAGCACCGCCGGGTCAATTCGGAAGAACATCACGCCGGCGTACGCGGCGCCGACGGTGATGCCGGCGGATAGGCCGAGCAGGCCAAAGCAGAAGCCGATGAACGGGCGCCACGTGTACGTCGGCCAGTGATCGGACTTCGCCTCAACCTGCATCGTCTGGTTGACCACCGCCGTGTTGGCCTGATCGGCAGCGAGTTCGGCCTTCTCTACATCGGCGGCGATCTGCGCGAGCTGCGCCTGCTGGTCGAGCACCGCTTTCTGATACTGCATCGCCAGATTCGGGTCCGACTGGATGGCTGCGAGCGCGGCGTCGGGCGCTGACTGACCTGTCACAGTCTGGGCGATGCTGACCACTTTGCTGGCAACGTCTTCGGCCTTCGAGCCGCCGAGCCAGCCGGCGATCATCGGTACGAAGTGCGCGAGCGCCATTGCGATAGGGATAAGCGGCATCATGCAGCTCCTTTCATGAGGTTGTTGGCGATGCGATTCGTCCAGCCCTTACCGAAGGTGCCGAACGTCTTGAGTGACGTGAAATAGCGCAGGCGCAGCGCGTTCCAGCGCAGCACGAACCGCAGGGGATCGGAGGCCTGCACCGCCGCGATGGTCGCGGGCCCAATCAGCCCGTCGACCTTCGCACCGGCGGCGCCCTGCATCCAGATCACCGGATGGCCGCCGTTGTAGTTCGCGTCGAAGATCTGGAAGGCCACGCGCGCGTCGAGCTCGTCGAGCCGCAGCGGATCCCAGTACAGCTTCTTTGCGATCGCCTTCGCGGTGTCGCGCGGCAAGTCCTTCATCGGGCCGGTATAGCCCGACGCGCGAGCGACGCGCGCCGTGACGCCCCACATCGTTTCGCCGCCCGGATCCGCTGGATTGTTCGAGTAGCCGCCCTCGTTGCCGATGAGCGCATCGAAAGCGTCATCAAAACTGCTCATCACCGCCCTCCTCATTTCGCAAAATCTTGTCGCGAATCAAAACGTAAAGCTGGAGAACGGTGTAGATGGCCGTAACCCACAGCACGAAACTCGGCAGCGATTCGGTGATCGCCTGTATTGCGCTCACTGTGATGGGAGGTGCGACTTTTACAACGCTGGCGACCGTGTCGTTTTGAATCATCGAGGCCTCAAATAGAAAAACCCGCCAGGCGGCGGGTCGGAGAGTTGGTGAGCCTTTGCGGGATCAGTGAGGCAGCGTCGCGTTGGCCAGGCAGTGCCCTGCCCCGAACAGTGCGTCTATACATGGCGCCGCGATCTTCGCCCAGCGCTTGCCCTTAATTAGCGCGTTGCCGGTGCGCGTCGAAATGGTCTCGCCTCGAGCGCCGCCGAACAGCGCATTGCCGCACTCGTCTTGCGCAACGGCCATCGACAGCGCGCGGTCGGTCGATCCGAACGCAGCTTGACAGAGCATTGCGATAGACAGGATCGGCGCGGCCAGCGTGCATAGCGCCCACACCATCAGCAGTTTGAGTCGGCTCATGGTCAGCTCGGCCAGGTAGGCGTGGGCAGGTCCGCAATCAGCCCAGCAATCGTCGGCGCGGCGCGCTTCCCATCCTGAACGTCCGCGAGCGCCTGATAGCAATATGCCCAGCATGCGTCTCTCCATGCGACACACGCCTGCCCTTCGGCCGCAAACTTGGCATTCGTGCTGGTCGCATACGTGCACGCCGAAAGGATGCCGTCGTAGTTGCGTTCCTTTGCTGTGTCGTCCAAATGGGATTGCACCGCGACCGTGTAGTCTGAAACGGTAGGCGGCGCCGGAGCTACGGGTGGCGTCGGCACGATCGCACCATCCTGATAGCTCACGTTGCACCAGTTGAGATACGTCGCCTCGTCGACCTCAATGTGATTTGCCTCGTGCTCAGGCAACAGGTCTTGAATGTACGCGCCAGTGAACGGACCGTTTCCGTTGTATGTGAGGTATCGCATTAGGCCACCTTCGTAATTTCGACTTCTGTGTAAACTTCGCCAAGTCCCGCTCCGGATGTCATGCCGTATGAAGCCCCGGTGCCCGTGGCGATGTAGTGATGAACGGAAACAGTCTTCGTAGCTGACAACGTAAATGCTCCGATCACAAATGACCGAGATACGGTCTGGTTTGCGTACTCAGAGGTGCCTGCAACCAAGACAGCAGCATCAGACACGCTATACAAGCTGGCTTGGTGGCTAATCGAATATCCACCCTGTCCCACCGGCGCGCTGGCCTGGATTCGATACGTGCCTGCCGGCAACGTAATCTGGTTAGACGATAGCGAAGCGCCGGTTATCGTGTTGGCCACAACCGTGTTGAGTACGCGGTTTTGGCCTGACACGGAACCGCTCGTTCCGCTCGGCTGTTGCTCGCGAACGTGGATGTATGGCAGCGTCAAGAGAGGTAACCCACTAGCAGGCGTATAGCTGACAACGCGCGCGATGCCCGCGCCGTCGCCGCGCACCCTCATAGAGTCCCCTGCTGCCGTCGTTATGTTCGCGGCACCGGGAAGAATCAGCGACGCCGAGTTGGTCAGAGTCAGCGCCCCGTCAAACACAACCGTCCGCTCGGCGCCTGAGTTGAGCGTGATTGCAGTGATGGTCGTCGTACCGGTGATGTGCACGAGATTGCCGGTAGCAGTTTCGAGATTCACCGTTGCCGATGACGCGATATTTGCGCCCTTGACCTCGTCAATCGCGCCGGCTGCAGTACCCGCAAATGCGCCTGGAGCGCCGGACAAGGCCACAGTCCACGCTGCGAACGTTCCGGCACCTAGCGCTTCCGCCACATTGACGGTGAGCGCGCCTGTTGCACTGTTGTAGGCAGTGATGGCGCCGTACATAACGTTGGCTGGAGAAGCTGTATTCGCCACCGTTACGAACATTCCAACAACTAGCGACTTCCCGGACTGGACCGTCAGCGTTTGGGCGCCCGTGCCGATAGTCAGCGATGTCGTCGATGTCGCGCTCGTGCCGGGCGCGTTGACGGCGGTTGCTGCGCTCGCTGCCGCGTTTGATGCGCTTATAGACGCTGAGCTTGCACAACCCAGAACCCAATTCGCGATGTTGATGATGTTCGTGAACATCGGCAGCAGTCGCGTGCGGAAGCCGCCATTGGCGAGACCGGTGGTTGGGTTGCTGTCGTCAGTGACGGTCGAGCCGTCGCCGCCGACGTTGGTCGGAAAAGTAACTTGGTTTGTCATCAGGACGTTTCCTCGATTTCAAATGCGTTGCTGTTGTTGTTCAGAAACACGGTGGCGATCGGATTGAGCGCGCGCATGCGACCGACGAACGATTGCCGGATCAGGTTCATTGCATCTGTCGGATCCCATGCGACAAGCAGCTCGCCATCCATCCCGAGCGTTCGCTGCATCTCAAACACCGTCGCCTTCGCCTCCGCATCGCTTAGAAACCCGAGCGAGAACTTGTCGACTCGTCGCGGGTTTTTCCGGTCGAAATAAGGCGTGCCGCCCAGCGAGCGCGCAACCTTGGTGTCGGTCTCCCAATTGAACGACGCGCCGTAGGACATGTTGCTGGCGGGCTGCCAGCCAGGCGACAGGAACAGCCGGCCGAACTGCAGGTAGCCTGCCGCGTTTGCCGCATCGCTGAATAGCACCTTGACGTAGCGCGCGAGCACAATGCTTGGCAGAAGGTCGAGCAGGATGCCCGGATAGCCCGCGCGGGCGTCCTGCGAGATCGTGCCTTCCCACCAGTTGTCGTCCTCCCATTCGAGCGTGCCGAACGGATAGACGACCGGCCATGCAACCTGCCAGCCCGAGTCGTATTTGTTCGTGACGAAAGTCGGGTCATCGCCCATCAGCACGCGCCATTGGCCCTGTGTGCTCATGTTGTGGCTGATAAGCGAGATCACTTGCAGCTTGCGGTCTTTGCCGAGGTCGATGGCGAACTGCGTGTTGGCCGTCGTGCAGTCGGTCGTGCGTGCGACGCGCGCGAGACGCCGGTCCTGCAGGTTCGTCAGCGGCGCCTGCCAACTGCCGCCCGAGAGCGTCGAACCGTCCGTCAGGTTTGGATATGCGAGTAGGACATTTGCCACGTCATCCCCATAGCGTGAGAGTTGCAAGGTGCGTGTCGGCGCCCGCGTCCACGCCGACAACCACCATCAGCTTCGACGGCAGGCCGTAGCGTGGATACGTGAACGCGACCACGCTGCCGAGATCGAGCGTGCCGAGTTGCGAGAGGTCGATGTCGACCTTCATCAGCAGCCGGCGTCCCAGCAGCGCGAGCCGCCGCACTGCTTCCGCCAAACCATCGGATGCGTTAATGAGACCGGTGTCATACACCTGCGTTGTCGCTGACGGCCACGCGGTTTGAATCGCGGCGTTCGTTGCAATCTGGGTGCGGAACTGCTGCGCGAGCCACGCGCGCCGGTCCACGGTGACGCTACCGGCCGGCTGGTTCTGAACGGTGTAGTTCTTCGCGTAGTCGATCGTGACCTGATAGACGGGGATGCCCGCCTCCTGCACGTTGATCTGCTCGAGCACCACGTCATCAAAGGTGATGGCAGGCGACCCGCTCGGCGCAGTAAGCCGCCCCATTCGCAAGATGCCGAGCCGGTCGAACGAGTAGTACGCGCCGATGCTGCCTGCGACGAAATCCATCAGGCTTTGCGCTGTCGTCTGCCCATCTGCCCACACACCGCAGGGTGCGGAGTTCAGCGCATTGAGCGCCGCCACGTCAGCCGCGCTGATGTCGGCCGCAGTGAATCCGCTGTCGAGCGCAATCTGCTGCATGATGCTGGCCGCGCTTGTCAGCGATGGCGTCGAGGCGTCGCATGTCACCTGTGAGTTGGGACTGCTGCCGAGCCGGAAATAGCCTTGAAAGCACCTATAGTGGCCCGCAGCTGGCGCAGTCGCCTGCAAGTCAGCGAGGCTCGCATAGTCGGCGTCCCGCGTGAGAACCACGCCGTTGTCGTATACCACCGAAACGGCTGTAATAACGGCGTTCGCTTGATCCGAAGCCTGATAAATGAGCAGCGACGTATTCACGCACTTCGGCGCGATATTCAGTACCGAGCCATAGACGCGCGGCTTGTACTGGCCCGCGAGGTCGTTGGCCGTTCCATCGATGCCGTTCGGCAGCACATTCGTGCCGCCGTATGTCGGGCGCTGCTGCGTGAGAGCGAGCTTTTGCAGGCGATCGTTGACGACAAGGCTGAGCGCCGTCGTGTTGCTCACCTTCACGTCGCTGAGCGTGCCCGATGCCGTGACGGTCCATTGCGCGAACGGCGTGCCGAGCGAGCCGACGCGCATCGTGAACGGTCGCCCGTCGAATGCGTAGTCGGTCAGCAGGTAGTCGATCCCCCCATCGCTGTTTTCCAGCACGATTTCGCCGGGCGTGTTTTGCGACGCGCCGAAGCTCGCCTGCGCTGTGTTAAAAAGGGACCGCGCAAAGTGCGGAGGGGCACTCAGGCGCGGCTCGTAATACGCGTTTGCCGGCGTGTCGGACGGCAGCGTCATGAACCCATCGTCAGAGAAACGAAGAGTCTCCAATGTGCCGTCCGAAATCCGATAACCGGTGACATCGATCGCTATAGTCATCGCCTCACCATCAATCCCCGATCACCACTTCCGCGCGCACCGGGCCCGATGAAGCGCGGCGCAGTTGAAATGCGCTACTCTCCTCCTGCCGATCGAATTCGACCGGCAATAGATCCCCGGCCGCATTTTCGTCAAAGACGCGCACGACTTTCCCTCGGGCGACGTAGGCCCGCAGCCTCTATGAGCTGGGCCTTGGTGATCAGCGTTCGGGGCATTGTTCACTATCCTTTTTGGTTACGAGAATGAAAAAAACAGATCTGGAGGTTGTTGCAGACGCATACCGCGCCGCTCAGTTCTTCCGCGATCACTACGGGAGCAGCCCGGAATACGTCCGCCTTTCCGGCGAAATAGTGAAAGTTCTGCGTGACCGCGCACGGGCCTCCGACATCGGAGCCCACGCGGCAGGCTTTTTCGCATCCGCTGCCCATGCCCTAGAAAACTTGTGAAAGACCGGTTGGACCCGGGCCCGTCGGCCCGGTCCACGCAAGCCGGTAGGCAGTCACATCAGTAGGCATGGTCATCGTTTCTGGGCGATTTTCCCGGTGTGAACTGCGGTCTGCTGAATAGCATCTGCAGCGGTCTGCATGTGCCGCGTCTGCTTACTCATGTCCACGCGGTTCTCGGCGTGCTGCTGCTGGCTCTGCTGCATTTGCGCGGCCGCAATGGTCGCCATCGTGCTTTCCAGTCGCCCGATCTTGTCGTTCAATGCCTTGACGAGCGCATCGCTGTTGCCGCGACCGTACTGCGACCAGTCGACATTCAGCATCTTCGACAACCTCTGGTTGTTCGCCGACGTCACCACCGCCTCGCCCTTATGGAGCTCGGCGCGGTATCCGTCGAACGGCACGCTATCCAGACCGCCGGCGTGTGACCCGTTAATTGCAGCGCTTTGGGCGCGAGCCTGATCTGCGATCGCCATCAGGTCAGCCGGGGTCAGCCATCCAGCTGAGTTCTGCCAGTCGCCGACGCTGTATCCGCCCATCGGGCCATTCGGATTTGCAGCGCTGTACGGGATCAGGCCATTGACGGCCGTCGCCTGCACCTGCGCTGCGTTCAGATTCGAGCCGGCAGTGCCGCCGGCCGCGAAGTACGCCTTCAGCGCATCAGCGAGCGATTGCGTCGTCTGGTTCAGGTTCAAGATCCCCTGCACCATCTGATTCGTCGCGTTGAGCTGCTGTTGTGCTGCGCTCAGCTGCTGCTGCGCCACCGCGATGTTCGCGCTGAGCGCCTGCTGCACCTCGTTGTAGTCATCCACATACGCTTGCGAACTTGCGTTGTATGCCTGCGATGCGGTCAGGAAGTCCTGCGCAACCTGCGGCAGATTGCCTTGCGCTGTTGCATCACCAGCGGCCGCGCTCGCCGACGTCGTTTCGAACAACTGTTTTTCGGCGAGGTATTTGTCCTGCGGCGAGAGCGTCGACAACGTCCCGAGCGACAACGACTGTTTAAGGCTCGTCAGCGAACTGATGAACTGGTTGATCGAGTCGATGTTCGCCTGAATCGCCTTCGACTGAGTGTCGTAGGCAGTCTGCACATCGCCCAGCGCCGTTTGCAGGTTCTGTGCCGCCGCCTGTTGCGCCGCCTGCGTGGCCTGGTCCGCAGCCGACGTTACCTGCGCGAAGGACGGTGCAAGCGCAAGCAATGCGTTTTGCAGATCCTTCGCCGGCTTCGACGACGTGTCCATGTGCTCGACCAGCGCCTGAAAATCTGCATTCGTCTTCGGCATCGCAACGCCCAGCGCATCAAACTTCTGCTGCAGCAAGGTCGTATTTTTTGCCAGTTGCTGGGCGGGCGTGTACAGCGCGCCGAAGTACTGATCCCATAGCGCCTGCTGTGCGTCGGCCGCCTGCTGCATGGCCTGCGTGTACTGGTCGAATGCCGGTGCCAGCGCCATGAGAGCAGCAAACGTGTTCTGCCCTGCCGACGTCGTCAGATCGAGTGACGAAACAACATCGCGGAATGCATCCTTCGATTTCGGCAGTGCCAGCCCGATCGACGCGAAAGTCTGCGTCATCTGGGCTTGCGCCTGCGAAAGCTGCTCGGCGTTGCTGTAGTACGCCTTGACGTAAGCCGACACCTCCGAATTGAAGTTGTCAATGCCGCCGGCCGCCGCGACGAGATCGAGGCGCACCTGCGCGCCCGCGATTCCGACCGCGCCGAACGCCTGCGTCATCGTCTTGCCGAGCAAGTCGGCCAGTGTGTTCGTCGATGTGAAAATACCAGTCAGGCGAACGGCGGTTTGTGTCAGCGACTCGCCAGTCCGCTGGTACTGTTCAAGCGGAATGATTGCGTCGACAAGGCCATTGGAAAGGTCCGTTAGCGACTTCGTGACGTTCGTCTGATCGCGCCAGTCGTTGCGGATGCTGTAATTAAACGCCGACAACTTGCCCTGCAGGCCATCAATGCCGCCGATGGCACCGGAAAGCTGATTAATGACCGCAACGGTGCCCACGACAGTGCCGTTGATCAGGTCGAGTTGGTCCTGGGTCGCAGGCGTATTGACAGTGCCATGTGCATCGCTCCGGAAGAAGCCGCCCTTCGCGGTCCAATCCGTGTAGTCCTGCCCCTGGAAACCGTTAGCGACCGTGATCATGCCGTCGACGCCCGCGCTGTCTACCTTCGGGTCTTGCCGCCCGAACAGGCGTGAAAAGGTCGACGCGCCGGTCAGAATATTTGCGATACCCGACGGAATGCCGATCGCCTTCGCCAGATCGTACGAGGCCATGGTTGCCGAGCCGAGCACTTTTCCGGCGCCGCTCATCGAGCCATTGTCGGGGTTCCATCCCTGGCCCATCAGCTTCGAGTCCAACGCCATGCCTGCCAAGATCCAGCCGATGACCGGGATAGCGCGAGTTGCTGACGCGGCAGTGGTCAAGGCCGAGCCTGCGCCGAAGGTCGATGCGCCACTGGCCCCAACTCCTTCTGCGGCGGCAATACCTGCCGTAGACGATGCCACCTCGCCGCCGATTTCCGCGCCAAGACCGCTGCTGCCAAACCCGCCGGCAAGGGTGCCCCCGATCGCCGACGCCGCGCCAGAGGTCATTGAAGCCGTTTCGCCCAGGCCAAGATAGCCCTGAAGCATCCCATAGCCCTTCGTGATCGCGCCATAGGCATTCGAGATGCCATTAAGTTGGTTCGCCGATCCCGCCATGCCGTTGTTTTGCAGAATCTGGGCCTGAAGATCGCTGCCGCCAGCAATGCCAGCGATCTGCGCAATCACACTGATTACCATCGGCTTCGCAAACTCCTTGTACAGCTCGTTCACGACCGTTGTCTCGAACGTGTTCTTCAGCGAATCCGTGAAGCTCGCCCAACCCTTCTTACCGTCGCCAAGCATTTGCAGGAAGCCGTTATGGAAGTCCGTGCCGATGCCGTCGATCGTGCCCTGCCACGTTTTAATGAGATCGTCCTGCTGCTTCTTGACCTGGTTCTTGTCGTCCAGCGTCGCCTGATCGCTGGCTACACCGCGCAGAGTTGCGGCAAGCTCCTTTTCTTTGTTGATTCTGGCGTCGATAACCGTCGTATCGGCCATGTCGTCATTCCGAAGCCGCTCGGCACGATCCGCCTCCATCGTGGCGACTGCCTCGTCGGCGCGCGCGACATTTAGCTGGTCGAGCGCGGTTTTCGTCATGCCGAACGTATCGATCTGGTCTTGCAGCGTCTGATCTTGCTTGGCGGCAGCGGTGATCTGCTTATCGATTGAATCAAGGAAGTCTTTATTGACCTTGTCCAAGGCCTCCTGCTCTTTGGCCGCTGAGTCAGCGATACCGAGCATCCCGCTCTCAATCGCCGCCGCTGACTTCGCGTGCAGATCATCGATCTGCTTCTGTAGCGCCGCATGCTGTGCCGCGTTGAGCTTGTGGTTGGTCAGCCCCTTGGCGAGCACGGCCGCCTCGTCGTCAAACGCTTTCGCCCGATCTGACGCCGCCTTCACGATGTTGTCGCGCGACTGCGTGTAATAGGCGTTCTCGCTGATTCCGCCGCTCTTGTACAGCGCATCGAGCTGCGTCTGTGCGCTCTTGACGTATGAAAGCTCCTGATCGAGCGAGTCCTTGATCGCCTGCACTTCGCCCTGCAATTGGGTCTTGTCAACCAGCCCAGCGCTGCGCGACGAACCCGTCTTCTTGTCTTTGTTCTTGTCGTTGATCTTCTGCTCGTCGGCAAGCTGCTGATCAAGACTGAGGCCGAGCGGCGTCGCAATGGTATCGAGGTAGCTCTGAACCTCCTTCGCGCGCTTTTCTGCCGGCGTGGCGAACTGCTGATTCCAGGTGTCATATGCGTGCCTGGCATCGATGAGCTGTTGCTGCTGGCGGTCAGCTCGCGCCTTGTCCTCTGCCGTTTTCACGGCGGCCTGATAGGCGGCAACGGCCTTTTGCAGCTCCGCCTCATCATCCGGAGTCCACGATGCGCCAATGCCTGCATTCGCGCGCTGCTTGGCTGATTGCCAAAACTGCATGGTCTGCGCAGGACTCGCCTCGGACCCGAACTTGCCGACCGCCTCGATGGCGCCATTAATCATGTTCTTGATTTCGCGCCAGCCAGAGAGAATGACGCCCTCATTCCGCGCGATTTCCTGCGTGCGAGCGTCCATTGACGACGAGAATGCTTCAACTGCGACCTGCGCGGCGCCGGTCGCGTCGCCCTGCTTCACGAGGGCATCGATCTGATCGTAGGTCGAGGCAGTCAGGTAGTGGTACGTGTCATTCAGCTTGACGGACGCCTTAACTGGATCTTCCGCAAGCTTCGTGAACTCGTCGACCATCTGCTTGACCGACATGCTGGTGTAGGTCGCTACGTCGGCCGTGGTCCGCCCGAGATTCGAGATCTCTTCGCCGGTCAGCCTGCCGGTCGCGGCCAGTTGCGTCACGGCATCGGCCGCAGTGTTGAAGGTCGCCCCACCAGCAGTAGCCGCCTGCGCCATCGAACGCAGTCCGTCCACCGTGGTGCCGGCATAGTTTCCAGTCAGCACCAGAGCATCGTTCATCGCATCGTTCTGACGCGTGACCATCACCATGGCGGCACCTGCCGCAACAATAGGTGCAGCAATGGCCGCGATGGCCACGGCGGTGCCCGACGTGAGGGCCCCCAGCAGATCCATGCGCTCGGCGAGCACCATCGCGCTTTGATCGAACCGACCGAAATTGCCGTTGGCGAGGTCATTGGCGAGGCGCAGGATTTCGGTGCGCGCACCGGCCGTGCCGAGACCGAAATGACTCATCCCGGCGCCAGCGGTTTCGGCCGCGCCCGCGATTTCGCTCAGGGCGGTCCGATTCGTGCCGATGTCGGCAAGCGCTTTCTTATAGTCTGCGGACGAAACCGATCCGGACCTGAACGCCCGCTCGAGTTGGGCTTGCTGGTCTGCCAGACGCCGCAGTTCGACCACCGCCTGATCGGCCTTGATTCCGCCGAGCGCCTGCTGATACTGATCGGTCGTCACCTGACCCGACTTGTAAGCATCGTCGAGCAGCGCCTGATCCGCAGCGAGCTTGCGCGTCGCCGCGCCAAGCGGATCGTATTTGGCGGTGAGCGCATTGAGCGCCTGCACACGCTTGTCCTCGTCTTTCCCGAGCGCCGCGAGCGCCGCATCATATTCCTGCATCGAGAGCTTGCCGGTCGCCATCGCGCGATCGAGCCGGGAATACTGGTCGCCGAGCGTGGCGAATGTCGCATTGCCCTGCGCCATGGTCGTGCGCAGCGCCTGCATCTCATCGTTCATCAGGACCGTCGCGCGCTGGGTATCGATCATCGCCTGCGTCTGGGCTGCCACGTTCGCGCGGACCTGATCAGCGGATGCACCGAGCGCGCCCATGCTGTCGGCGGCACTCTGCGATGCGGACGCTACCTGCTGTAACCCTTGCTGGGCTTCCAGTGACCGCGCGACCATATCCTTGATGCGGGCGGTCGCCTGGTCTTCCGACTCGGCGAGCGCCGCTGCGCCGGCCGACGCGCGCGCCATTGATGCGCCGAGATCGTCATTTGCCGCCGACATGTCGCCGACGCTTTTCTTGTAGGAACCCATCGCCCGCGTGACCGCGCGCTCGATGTCGTTGCCCATCTTGAGCGCCGCCTGGCTGCTGCGATCGGCGCCCATCTCGAACTCAGCATAGTCGAGCGAGACCTTGGCGATAAGGGAACCGAGAGAGGGCATAGGCGTGAGATGTAAAAAAGCCCGCGTGCGGCGGGCGTTGGACAACTATGAGGCGGATTGCTGCGCTTCTTCGCGCGCACGAATGACGTCGAGCGCTTCGCCCTCCATCAGCCGAAGCCAGGGGAACAGCTTGACGCGCTTTTTCGAACCGAAGCCCATCAGACGCAGTGACGATTCCACGCGCATGTAATCGAGACCAAGCGTCTGAGGTGGCCCCATCGGGCCCGCCAGATACCGCCATTGACCCGACAGCGCGACGAAGGTCTCGAAGACCTCCCAGTTATCGCGCCACACATAGCAATGCTCAGTCGAAGACTGCGCGCGCGCCGCATCGATTGCCTCGCGCGGCGCACCCGCCGCCTCGAGCGCGGCGACCACTAATTCATCGGCAGCGAAGTCATCGGGCTTGTCCCCTGCCCAATGACGCGCCACCTCGATCAGTTTTTTTCGCGGGCCACCACGATGCTTTCCCAGAAGCCCTTGACCAGCGCGAACGACGCGGCGGGAATCTGGAGCAGAGCATCGAAGTTCTCTTCGTTGAATGCGATCGCCGCGCCGTCGTCATCGGTCACGCCCGACCAGCCGGTGATGACTTCCTGCAGCACTTCCTTGCCGGTCTTGCCGCGCAGATCTTCCAGCCTGTCATTCGAGCAGCGCCTGAAAGTGACCTTGAAGTCATGCTTTTCCACCTTGCCGTTTTCTCCGACAAGCTGGACTTCGATCTTCTGCTGATAGGTTTCCGATTGAGCGAGCTTGAATGCCATGCGTGAAATTCCTTCTGTCCTGGGAGCAGCCCGCCGGGCGGGCGTGAACACTGCGTATGGATGCGGCGCGGGGCCGCGCCGCGCTGATTTACTTGACGGTGATGACGATTTCGTCGTTGCCGGTCACCGGCACGAACGTCAGGTTCAGGCCCAGCATGGCGGTGCCGTTCTGGTCGCTGTACGCCGGGTTCGTCGCCTGCACCGCGGGACCATCGATCTGGATGATGTTGCCGGCGGTCTTGCCGTGCGTGATCGTGAGCGGGCCCGTGACGGCGTCGCGCACCGCTGCCCACCAATCCTTTTCCGCGACCGAGCCGAGCTGAAGCGTCGCGCTGCCGGTCGGCTTGCGATCGGTAATGTCCACCGACTCCTGCTTGATGAGGTTGAGATAGTTAACCGTGTTGGCCACATCGATCGACAGCGCCTGCAGCGGCGAACTTGCGCCCTGGAAAGACCAGTTCGGGGTGTTCGCCTTGTTGACGACGAGCGGCTTCTGGAAGTGCGTGTAATCCACGCCCGCCGGCATTGCCTGATCGACCACGTCGCTATACAGCCCCGTGAACTTGAACTTGAGCACCGGGATACTCTTGGCGGTCATGTCGATGGCGACCGTGCCGCGGCCGGACGTCATTTTGTGAAAGAGCCCGTCGAGGTAGTAGTACAGGGTGACCGTCGGCAGCGCATCGGAGATCGGCGCGTACTTCACGTCGGTGGCTGCGGTGATGGTCTCGGAGAACCCGCACGCCTGCATTAGCGCGCCCCACGCCGGCGCAGTGCCTGCGGCACCAGATCCGGCGAGCTCGGTCTCAAAATCGAGCTGGCCGTGGATCGCGGTGGGCAACTGCTCGCTATTGCCGAGGTACGGGCGCATGACATCGCGGCTGGCAAACTCCGCGGTCGGCGTGTAGGTGCAGTTGCGCGCGAGAATCGCGTTCAACGCTGCGGTCGGGACTGCATCCGTGCCGATGACGGTCTCGATCACCGCCAGAATCAGGGTCTTGCGTGTCAGCTTAGACATGAGCGTCCTCTAAAATAAAGAAGCCCGCGTGAGCGGGCTGAGTGGTCAGAAACGACGGGTGCGCAACTTTGGAATGATCAGGTACGCATACACCGCTGCGTCCCCCTCGAACTGGCTGTCACCCTCCGACTCGATGATGATGAAGTCATCCATCTGCTCGAACGCGGCGACGATCTGATCACGCAGTACAGCGTTGGCGTCGGTGTCTCGGCCGAGGATCGCAACCGTGACGGTATGCAGGTCATAGCCTCCGCCAAGTACCCAGTCGGCCTCTTCCTCGGTATGCAACGAATAAACGATCGATGGCCACGTCGGGTTCTCAGGCAGCTCGACGTTATACGTGTTCGGCAGAATCGCACTGAGCGTTGCGAAGACTTCTTCCTTGACATTCATGCGGCGCCGTCCGTAATGAATTTCGTGACCCGCGCTTCCATAGCGGCAAGCGCCTCGTCGGACTTGCGCTCGAAGGCGGGGCCGATGAACGCCATCGGCTGAATGCCAGGGTTGCGCACCTTCATCGCGAACACCTGTTTGCCGTCGGACTCGAAAGCCAGCTTGCGTACCTTCGGTGCCGCCTGGTCGTGCGCCTTCGTACCGAATTCCAGGTACCACCAGTAAAACGGGTCATCGACATAGGCCTTGCGGATACTGCCGTCCGCGCGCACCGAGTATTCGACCTTCGCCTTGCTTCCGAGCGCCCGGCCGTGCCGCACACCGAGGTTGTATTGCCCAACGCCCGGCGGCGGATTGCTCTCACGCTTGACCGCAATGTTGTTGATCAGCGCGCCGGTGAGCCTTAATCCCTTCGACGAAGCGATCGCTATCGCCTCCCGCTTGATCACATTCGCACCAGCGAGACATGCAGAGAACGCGACCTTTTTCTGAATATCGTCTTTCAGGGATGCGATCTTCGAGCTGAGCGCACTCAGCCCGGCAATGCTGTTGGGATTCGCCATCACGCTCCATCCTTTGCGCCGCTGTCGCAGGTGATAACCATTCGGTCGTGGGCGTCGAGCACATCGTTTATGTGGACGATGCCGTAATACTTGCCTTTGAAAGACACTCGCATCGTCCCGTCGATGTCCGTGCGCGGACGGATCGTGAACTCCGTACGGGCGACCGACACAATGCCGCCGTACTTTCCGGTCGCATCCTTTTCGACGCCGGAGAGGTGGCGAACACCAGCCCAGACAGTCGCGACTGCGACCCACGTCTGACCCGCCAGTCCCCCGGTCCGGTTCCTGGTGGCGCCCGGCTGTTCGATCACGATCCTGCGATTGAGGGTGCCCGCTTTCATTCAGAACCTCGGCGGAACGGTAATGGGAGCAAGAAGAGCGTCCGCGAACCCGGACGGCATTTCCTCAATCGCCTGCCGCCCCTGCGCGAGCGCGAACAGCTCACGCTGGTCGTAGGCCCATCCAGCCGCAAGCAGCATCCATGAACGAACACTCGGGAATTTGGCGAGATCCGCGCCCGCCTGATACGTGATCACGACCGCCGACGCCTTCGGCCAGGGGGCTGTGCCGATGGGCGCCAGGCGTGTTTCGCGCCCCTGCTGGATGACTTCATACAGCGATGGATCAAGCACCACGGTGCCGCCCGATGCTGAGCGCCACGTGACACTGTCAACGGCGGTGACCTGACCGATCGACAATGGGAAATCACCAGCGGGGAATGCCGGAAGCCGCTCCGTGTATCGCGCCTTTCGGATGGCGGCGCCGGTCTTCGTTTCGGCCGCCTGCCGGGCCCCGGGTATCACGACCGACACGACGAAATCGCGTTCATCTTCGCCGTCGATCCGGGCTTGCGCCGCGACATCTTCGAAGCTGAGTGGCTCCGCGGCGTCCAGGTACTCAACGAGAACAGCGGCCATTCCGGTTACCCCTTGGCGGCAGCCGACTTCGACGCGTCGCCCCTGGCCGCCGCTTTCGGCTCATTGGCTTCTTTGACCTCTGTGGCCTCCGGAACGTGCTCCTCAGCGATGCCCGCGTCGATCAGCCGTTGGGCGTGCGCCTCGCCAAATCCGGTGATGTCGCCGGGCGTGTACTCCCGATGGTGGCGCTTGATCCTGACCAGTTTCATGCTTTTTCTCCGACGAACGACCCGCCTGAAACAGCGCGGGCCAGATGATCACGATTGATTGCTTACGCGCCCCAGGTCACGCCAGTCAGCACAGCAATCGACTCGACGTGCCGCGGGCCAAAGTCGTTTTTCGCGATCACGCGGATAAGCGTCTGGTCGCGCTGGAATGCGCTCACCACATTGCCACCGCCGTCCTTGTAGGTCGCCTCCTTGCTGTAGTCGATCTCGAGCGTCTCTTCCTCGCCGATGAACATATCGCCGAAGTCGGTAAAATAGATTTCCGACTCATTGGTGCCGACGCCCAGATTGATCGGCACCTGCGTCGTCTTGCCGACCGGGTAGCCCTTGAGCATGCTGCTGTCGAGTTCCGGATAGACCTTGTTGCCGTTTCCGTCGCGCATCCCCGACAGGTAGCGGAAAACGCGCGGGGCCATGATCCAGCCCGGGGTCGTCAGATTGGCATCCGCGTTTTCGAGCGCAAGAATGGCCTTGTTCAGGTCAGTCTCGACCTTCTGCAGCGTCAAACCATCGCTTGCCGGGATGAGGTTGCCGGCCAGCGCCCAGAAGCGCAGCCCCTTCGGCGTGTTGGCCGTGCCGTCGTCGCGGATGAACGCCTTGTCCTCGCGCGCACCGATCGATGCGGTGAGGTCGGCAATCACGATCTGATCGACGTTCGGGTTCACGCCGGCATATTTGAGCAGGTCGTTCGCGATCGGCACCAACGCAGCGAGCTTCTTCGCCGTCAGTTGCAGATCATCGAACTGCTGTTCCGTCGCGGGCATATCGGTGTCTGCCCCGATATAACCAACAACCGCGCCACCTTTGAGGCGCGGAATGGTGACGTTGCCGTTCGAGATCGGCAAAGTGCGGGCGCCGAGCTTGCGCACCACGGATTTCGGGCGCAACAGCTCGATCACCTCGCTCGACAGGTTAGCCGGCACCAGAATGCCGCCCGCGCTCGACGTGAGCGTGTTCAACGACATGGCGACTTCCTCGCCAAAACCGCGCTCGATGGCGAGCTTTGAGGCCAGTTGCGCGTCGCCGCGCGCGGCAGCCAGCGCACGGACCATGCGAGCCATCTTCGCGCCCTTCACCTCCGGCGTCTTCGGTTGCGCCGGAATGCCCGGGGCAGCGGGCGCCGCGATGGCGGCCGGCGTCGGATCCACAGCGACAGCAGCAGCGGCAGCCATGCGCTCGGCGGCCTCGGCACGCTCGATCTGGGCCGTGATGTCGGTAAATTTCGCGCTCAGATTCGTGAATTCGGTGTGCTGCTCGGCCGATAGCGCGGCACCGCCGGCCTCGATAGCGGCAAGCGCCTGGACCTGCTGGTTGATATGGGCGCGTTCGCGGCGAAGTTCATTGATGTTCAAGGTGATCTCCAATAAAAATGCCGCCCGAAGGCGGCGGTACTCGACTGAGACGCGAACGCGCTCAAGTACGAATCGGTGGGTCAGTAGGTGGTCCGCATGTTCATCGCTGCAGCCTGGGCGGCCACGCTTCGGCGGGACGCCGTCTTGGACTGGCGATCCGCCCGCGATGCACGGACTTCAGACGCGATGCGGTTGACTGCCGCCTGCGGTGTCTCGACGCTATCGGCAAGCCCCGCGTCGACGCCCTGCCTGCCAAAGAAGATGCCCGCCTGGGTGTCCCTGACCGCCTGCGTGCTCAGGCCGCGGAAGTTCGCGATCGCATCGACGAACTGCTGGTAGCTGTTCTGGACCATGCCAGTGAGGAACTGCAGCGACTGGTCACTGAGCGCCTCGTGCGGCGTCAGGTCGTTCTTGTGGTCGCCGGCATAGACCGACGTGACCTTGACCCCCTGCTGCTCGTCGCGCCTCGAGACGTCAAGGTGATTCGCGATCACGCCGATTGAGCCCACGCCCGACGTCTGGCTCACGATGACGTTCGAGGCGGCGGCCGCGATGAGATAGCCGCCCGAAAAAGCGGAAAAGTTGACGATCGCGGTGATGGGCTTGATCTGCGCGGCCGCGCGGATGTCGTTAGCGAGCTCAAATGCGCCGGTCGCGCTGCCACCGTTGCTGTCAATGTCAAGGATGATGTGCTCGACCGCGGGATCTGCGGCCGCCTGGTTCACTGAAGAGCGCAGGCCTTCGTAGCTGGTCATCGGTTCACACGGATTCATGTGCGCCGAGCGCGACACGAGGATGCCCGATACGGGAATGATGTCGAGACCCGTATCCGCGACCACGGCTCGACGCCGGTCTGCTGCGGTCGCCATCTGCGCGCCCCCGGCGTAGTCGTCGTCCTCCATGATCTTCGGCTCGGCGCCGTGCACGGACAGGTTGACGATGTTCAGGTGCAGCGCCTGATTGGCCCATTGCACGGCCAGCGACATCATCTGGTCGCTGACCAGTTGCGGCTGGTTAAAGATCAGGCTCGCGAGTCTGAGGTGAGGTTTCACGAAAGGATCCTTTGAATGTCTTCGACTGCGACTTTGGTCGGCCCGCTCCCAGCAGTGGGCACCGGAATCGGCTTTGACGCGTCCACCATGTTGAGAGGACTCAGATACACGTCGCCACCCTTGACCGGCGGCATGTTTTCGAGACGGCGGATGTCATTGATCGACAGCCAGCCCCACTGCCGCCCTACTGCGTAGGCCGCATAGCGCGATGCCTGGTCACCGCGCAGCAAGCCGGCGACGTTGTACTCAATGAAATACTGCTTGCGCTCCGACGGCAGCAGCAGATCCCGCGTCTTCGCCTGCTCGTGGCGCTTGATCCACGGCAGCAACGTGTAGATGACGAACTGGATTTCCTGGTGTTCGATGTTGCTGAACGTTGCCCGCTCCAGCTCATTGACCATATGAGCCGGAATCTTGTAGATCCGCGCGATGTCGATGCTCGACAGCCGCAGCGCCTCGATCAGGGCGGCGTCCACGTTGGTCATCGACAAAGGCTTGAACGTCATCCCTTCCTGCAGGAACGCCACTTTCTTCGCGTTCCCTGACCCGCCAAACTTGGCCGCCCACGCATCCGTAATCTTGTCGATCGACGCCTGGTCCTTGATTGGCGTCCCGGGCCGCTCGATCACGCCGGACAGGGCTGTCCCGTTCATGAACGACTTCCCGGCGTACTGCTGGATGGCCTGCGCATGACCGATGGCATTCGCGTGCAACATGATCGGCGAGAGCCCGGTGTAACCGTTGATCGACATCCAGCGCACGTGATGCACCAGGCGTTGCGGCATGGGATCCGACCCATACACCCGATACACGGGCATCAGGTCAGAGCCCTTCATGACCGTCACAGCCTCGCTGTCCAGCGGATAAAGCCCCTGGACAACGCCCGACGCATCGCGGTCAACAAAGCTGTAGCTGTTTCCCCTCAAGCCGACGGCGATCTGCGACTGCTCCTGATACTCGAATGGGGTCTGCCACGGATTAGGCTGGTACTTGAGGATCGCGTACAACGGATGGTCGACAGCAGGTACCCTGTCCTCGCCTGAGCGCTCATAGATCTCGATTGGCAGTTGCGCGATGCTTTCGGCCAGCAGGGAGACGCAGTTTTGCAGCACCGTCAACGAGAGCGCAGAAGCGGCGGTGACGACCTGCCCGGCATCAGAACGGGCACTGCCCATCAGTGCGGACACCCAGCCGGACGAGCCCATCTGGGTTATCGCGAGGCTCGATAGAAGCTGCTTGCTGAAGAACATGACTTACTTCTCTTGCGGCGCGGTGAGCGCGATGCGCGCTGCCGCACGGTCAGCCAGATAGGCCCAGCACAGCAGCAATACGCCCGCGACGATCAGTCCGGCGGGTACGCTGACCATCGCCACGCCCGCCACCAGCAGGGCGAAGCCGAGCATGCCGACAATCCAGGCCGAGATACCGATGAAATTCAAATTCCCACCCCCTGGTCATAAATTGAGCCGGCATTGAGCTCCGACAGCATCGCTCGTCCGATCGCCATGATCAGTGCTACCGCACCATCAATCTTGTTGTCGTTGCCCTGCTTGATCGGGCGCACGACATCGTCGTTGCCCGGCAGGTTTTTGCCGACCACGTTGCTCACGCACCACGTCATGATCGGGTTCCCGTCGTGATGGAACCGGCCTGACGTAACCGCGGCCTCAAGTTCCTTCATCGGATCGGACATGTTCGTGTAGTTCTGAACGATGGTGACCGGCGTCAACCCCTCGTCCTCGAGGTGATGCGCCAGGTTCGTTGCGCCGTGCGGGTCCATCGGGACGCACTGCACCGGGCAAACCCGGTTCGCCTCGGTCGCCTCGTGCTGGATGTCCCGATAATCGATCTCGGCGCCCGCCGTTTCGAGCAGGCACCCCTGATTCACCCACTTCTGGTACCGCTCTGCCATCCGGCGGTTCTCGGTGTTCTTCACCGTGTCTTCCGGAACCCAGAAACGGGGGGCGACGCTGTAGTAATGGCGCCGGCCGTCGATGTCGCGCCAGAAGAGCCGCGCCATGCTGTTCAGGTCGAGCTTGCGCGCGAGGTCGAGCGCAAGAATGCAGTCCTGCCCCTCGAACTGCTCGAGGGTAAGCGTCAGATCCTCGCAGCTGCGCCAGTCTTCCAGGTTGAAATAGCCGGCTTTTGCCGATGTCCACACGTTCAGATGCTTGGTCTTGAACGTGTTCGTGAAGCGCGCAGAGTTGATCGCGCGCTTCTGCTGGCTCTCCAGATAGTCCTGATAGACCGAAATCCCGATGTTTGGGTTGGCCTTCGCGAGCACGCGAGGGTCTGTCCACTCGTCGCCCTCGTCGATCGTCCAGACCCAGCCGAAAAGCTCATCATCGGGTACCGTGCCTTCCAGCATTTCGATGACCTGACGCCGCTTGTCGTAGCACGGCCCTTCGATGTTCGCGCCGGCTGTCGTGATGATGAACATCAGCGGTTGCCGCCGTGCGCCCATACCGGTCAGCATGGTCTCGTAGAGCGCCGAACTGTCATGCTCGTGATACTCGTCGACAATCGCGCAGGACGGCGATGAACCGTCGCCCGGGTTGCCGATGAGCGGCTCGAAGCGACTGCCGTCGGCAGGCTTGTTCAGGTTCGATGCGTTCACTTCGATGCCGGCTGCGTCAATCAGCAACGGCGAGCGCTTCACCATCAGACGCGCGGGCCGGAAAACCTCCCACGCCTGCTTCTCGGTGGTCGCACCGGCGTAGACCTCCGCGCCAAACTCGTCATCCATCAGGAACATGCCGAGGCCGACGCCGGCCGCGATGACCGATTTACCGTTCTTGCGGGGCACTTCCCAATAGCTTTCACGAAACCGGCGCTTGCCGGTGCGCTTGTTCAGCCACCCGAAAGTGACCATCAGGCCGAATATCTGCCACGGCTCGAGCGTCACGAGCTGGCGCTTGAAACCCCACTCGCCCTTCACGTGCGGCATCAGCTCGATCAGCGCGATCTTGCGTTCCGCCGCCGCTGCATCGAATTTCCACCTGAATTCTTTCTTCCGGCTCGCCGCGATGTCGTCGAGGTGCCGCTGACATGCGAGCAGCACGAGGCGACCGGCTGGCTTCTTTCCGCGCACGACATCACGCGCGAACTGGAGCCCTCGCTCCACCCGCGAAATCGTTGTCGCCATCAGGTCTAGCCGCCGAGCAATGCGGCAAAAGGATTGCCGCTGTCTTTTTTCTTGCCGCCGGTCATGCTCTGACGGCTGGATGGGTCAAGGCCGAGCAGTGAGCCGAGCGTCGCCATTTGCCGGACCGCCTCGTTCGCTACGGTCGCAGCGGGATTCTTCATCGGGCCGCCCTGCGCGCCGGCAACCACGATTCCGTTTCGCCCGATGTCATCTTCCGCGAGCCGCAATCGGGAATACGCCATGCAAAACGCTTCGAGGTTATGCAGATCCGTGACCTGCATGATTTTGTTGGCACACAGTGCTGGCGCGACCCGGTCCCACATCTCGGCCGCGTGGCCTCTGATCCAGACGGGGCATTCAATATTGGTCGCGAGACCAAAGTCCGGCTCGTCTTTGTTTAACGCCCGCTTGCCCGGGTTGCCGGCCAGTTCCTTTATGGCCGTCGGCTTGGCGCGGCGCCCGGAGCGACCTTTGACACCGGCCATTTTCTTCTCCGTTTGCAATCGTTTTTCGCCAGTCTGGCGTTGTAACTATTACGCGTTGCGACCGCCCCGAGGCCGCAAACCCGATTTTCATTTTTCGCGGTCGTAAAAATCAAACCAAACACGCGGTCCTAAAGCCGATCGACCACAGGGATCGCCTACCCCCTACCCTTGCAAACATTTCCCACCACGCAGCGCCGCACGGCCCTCCAGCGCACGCCGCGACCCTGTCACGACCCTTGGGCGGGCCGACCGGCCACAGCGCTTTTGCGTCGCTCCTTCGCGGTCTTCGCCTTGTGGCAATCGATGCAGATCGTCTGCAGGTTCGAGTGGTCATCAGAGCCGCCGCGCGCCTTGGCTGCGACGTGGTCAACATGCGTGCCGCGCGCGATGCGACCCGCGCGCAGGCAGGGCTGGCACAGGCCAGCGTCGCGCTGCAGGATCTGCTTGCGGAGTTTGTCCCAGGCCGTACCGTATCCACGCTGGTGGCGATTGCCCCGCTCCCGATCTGCCTTCCAGTTGGTTGCCTCGCTCGCATGTGAGGCGCAATAGCTTGAACCGCCAGGAACAAGTGCCGCGCATCCGCGATGCTTGCACGGACGCATTGGGCGTCCCGGCATCAGGCGTCGATGCCCACGGAGAAATATTCGGCCGCACTGTCGAGCGCCAATGAGAGAAGCCAAGCCGATCTGGCGCAGCACATCAGCAGGATGCTGACGGCATCAGGTGCGTCCTCGACATTAAACATGGCAACTCCAATGCAAAAAGCCCGCTTGCTTTCGCTTGCGGGCTTCGTGTTCGCACCATTGGTACGGTATATGAAAACGCAGTTTATGCGGGTGTTTCCCGCACGTCAAGCATTGCTCACTAACATACCGATCTCATCGAGCCGTTCGCTGAATGCCGTCATCCCGTTCTTCTCCAACTCACGGATGCATTTACGGATAGCCGTTATGTGACGCTCGGCTGCGTTCTTCGGAATCCCCAGGTGCTTCGCTGTTTCCTGCGGGCTCACCTTCTCGCCGAAGTACTTCATGATCACGGCAACGCGGAACTCCTTGACCGGCGGCACGGGCGTCAGCGTAAGTGCGACATGATCCGCAAGCTGATTCACTG
>NZ_JBFOAH010000048.1:0-29296 GCF_040812055.1 Paraburkholderia suaedae
CAGGGTATTTCGCACATCGCCCAGCGCTTACCGCGCGTTGTTTGCGCGGACCTGACGAGATCAATTGAAGGCTTGATGGATTCACGGTCGCAGCGGCCGGCGCCGGCGACGGTCGACGCGGGGTTTGCTGTCTGGACGAAGCGGTCGCCCGAATGTCCGAGCGCCGATAAAATGAGCGACGCGTCCTGGCCCGAGCGCCGCCCGACGCCAGATTTCTGCGGTCGACCGTCAACGGACCTTTGATTTTTGTTTTCTTCCATGCAACAACGCTCCTCGAAAGTCATATCAGAGGTTCAACCGTGCGCCTTCACGAGCAGCTTCAGAAAAGCTTCCACGCTGCGGGTCAAGGGCCGCGCCTCTTCCACGATTGCGCAGAATGGCAGCGAATAAACCGGTGATCCGGCCAGCGCGACAAACTCGTACCCCGGGGCAAGTTGCGCGGCGTAATGCTCGGGCAAGAGGCCAACGTACTGCCCTGTCGCAACCATCATCGCAACGGCTTCAAGTCCGCTGACTTCTGGTCCTTGTAGAAAGCCGTGCGTCGCCAGCGCGTCTTCCACGAACGGATGCGGCCGATAAATCAGCGGCAACGGGCGAGTATGATTGCTCCGAATCTTGCCGGCCGTCGCAGGACAGTAGAAGACCCGATGTGTCTCGACGAACAGCCGGTAGTGTCGGAAGGCCTTCAGGCGCTGGTAGTTGCCGCGAATAGCGATCTGCACGCGCCTTTCCACCAGCGCGGCGCCAAGATCGTTGAAGGTCATCACCGACAGTGTCGGCCTGACGAGCGGAGCAATCCTTTGCAGCTCACAGAGCGCCTTGGGGATCCGGCAGCCCCCATGTGTCATTACGTGCTCCGACATACCGAGTACGAGCGGCCCTGAAAGCACGCCCCGAACGGCGTCGACTTCGGGCTTGATGCGGTCCAGCGCTTCGAGTGCCTGCAGCGACACGCGCAACGCGACTTCACCTCCTTCAGTCAACTGGAAACCACCCGGGCCGCGCTCGCACAACTTCAGTCCAAGACGCGCTTCCACATCGTTGATATGCCGGCTGATCGACGCCTTCGACATGGACAACGCGCGTTCCGCCGCGGCAAATCCGCTCGCCCGAGCGGCCGCGCAAAACACACGCAGCGAACGCAGATCGCGTTCGTTTAGATCGGTCGCTTCCATCAATGAGGGCGTCCTGAAAGGTATTGAATTTCGGAACCATAGTGACAAGAAAATAGTTTGTCAAAACTTTATTAGCTTCATACATTGCTCATCCAATGATCGCCAATCGATTTTGCGCGACCGCATGAAGATGATGGTGGTCACGCACGAAACGGGTTTCGCTCGCAAGGCGCGCCTCGCACTGTGTTCATGGAGGCCGGCGCGATCATCGAAGATGCGCAAGCTGCAAACTTTCTCGAGGCCGCAATCGGAACGCGCGCGGCAATTCCGTTCGTGCATCCTTACGCACTGAATTTATTTGAAGACAAGTACATGGAACATATCCGCATTCGTCCGTTCAACACGAAGGACACTTATCCCGAGCAGTCACTGAACAACGACCTGGCGCAAGCAGTTGTCGCGGGAAACATGATTTTTCTGCGCGGCCAAATCGGCCAGGATCTCGATACCCGAGAATCGGTTGGCATCGGCAACGCCGCCGCCCAGACCGAAAAGGCGATGGCGAACGTCAAGATGTTGCTGGAAGAAGCCGGCAGCAAGCTCGAAGATATTTGTAAGGTCACGGTGTACTTGACCGATGTTCGCTATCGCGAAGCCGTGTATCGCGTGATGGGACGCTGGCTGAAAGGTGTTCACGCGGTCTCGACTGGGCTGACAGTTACGGCGTTGGCACGGCCCGAGTGGCTCGTCGAAATCGATGTGATTGCTGTGAAGTCGTAAAGCGATTCCGAGAAACCTCATGCAAACCGCCATCGAACTCCTCGCGAGGCTGGTCAGTTTTAAATCCGTCAGCGGGCATTCGAATCTCGATCTGATCGACTTTGTCGCCGGTTATCTCGACGGCTTCGGCATTCACGCTCGCCGCGTCTACAGCGACGACGGCGAGCGCGCGAACCTGTATGCGACGATAGGGCCAACGGAGCGCGGGGGGATCTGTCTTTCAGGCCATTCGGACGTGGTTCCGGTCGAAGGACAGCCGTGGACCTCGGATCCATTCGCGTTACTGGAGCGCGATGGGCGTCTGCACGCACGCGGCACCTCGGACATGAAGGGCTTCATCGCATGCGTGCTCGCGGCCGTGCCGCACTTCGTCGAGCGGGTCACGGATGTGCCGATCCACATTGCGATCAGCTACGACGAGGAGATCGGCTGCGTCGGTGTGCGCGGTTTGCTCGACGAGCTTGCCAAAGACGCCGCGAAGCCGACCGGATGCATCATCGGCGAGCCGACCGGTATGCGCATCGCGTCGGCGCACAAAGGCAAGAGCGCGTATCGATGCTGCGTGCGTGGTCTTGCCGGACATTCTGCGCAGCCAAGTCTGGGGGTCAACGCGATCGAATATGCAGCAGACCTCGTGGCGCTTTTGCGGCGGAGCGGACGAGCGTTGCAATCGAGTGGCACTAAGGATGCGCGCTTCGATCCACCGTTTTCGACGGTGCAGACCGGAAAGATCAGTGGCGGCGTGGCGGTCAACGTGGTACCCGATCATTGCGAGTTCAACTTCGAAATTCGCCAGTTGCCGGGCGGCGACGGCGCTCGACTTGTCAGCGAACTGACGACCTTCGCGACACAGACGCTCCTGCCCGAGATGAAGCGTGTCTCCAACGATGCCACGATCGACTTGCAATGTCTGGTCGAGTATCCCGGACTGAGCGACGATGCGTCATCGAATGCGCTTAAGACGTTGTGCGCTGGTTTGCTAGGTGACACCGACTTTGCAACGTTGTCCTTCGGCACGGAAGCCGGTCTGTTTCAGTCAATCGGCATTCCAAGCGTAGTCTGCGGCCCTGGTTCGATCTTGCGAGCGCACAAGGCCGACGAATACGTCACCGTCGACGAACTCGCGGAATGCCTCGCGTTTCTGAAGCGTCTGATCTAACAGGGAATGGAAGAGGCCGTTCAAGTCAAGAAAAACTCATCGATCGCCGATCGCCATCGTCGCACTCAGTTTATCGTCTTCTGAGCAGTTAATTTAATAACAATTTTCGCGGCAACATCTACTGGGAGCATATGCACATGTCTATTCGCACTATCGTTCTGTCGCTGGCCGGCACGTTCATGCTGTGCGTGGCCCTACCGAGCCATTCACAAGACAAGGATCTTCTCGAGCGCATCAAGGAGAAAAAGGAGATCGTCATCGCCACCGAAGCGCGCTACGCACCGTTCGAGTCTGTCGAAAACGGCAAGATTGTCGGTTATGACGAGGACCTGATGAACTATGTGTTAAAGGCGCTGCCCGGCGTAAAGGTCACGCAACTGGATCTGCCGTTCCAGGGACTGCTGCCCGGGCTTGATGCGAAGCGCTTCGACTTGGTAGTTAGTGCAGCTACGGTCACCAAGGATCGCGTGAACCGCTTTGCATTTGCCTTACCGGTGGCGGATGCAACCACAGGCGTACTGCTGCGTGCAAATGATCACTCGATCAAGTCACCGAGCGATCTGAACGGCAAGGTCGTTGGCTCACAAGTCGGTGCGGCGACGCTACTGGCATTAATCGCGTACGACAAGAAACTCAAGGAGGAGGGGGGACCAGGCGTCAAGGAAATCAAGCAATATGTGGGCTTCGACGAAGCGTACGCGGATCTTGCTGCCGGCCGGTTGGACGCGGTCGCGCAATCGGTGCCTAATCTGGGACCATTATTGAAGGCACGTCCCGGCGTATTCGCTGTGCTGCCGGGGACCATTGGCCCGAAAACCTACTTTGCCTGGGCTGGTCGCAAGGACGCCGACAGCGCCTCGCTCGTCAAGCTGTTCAGCGACGGCATTGCCCGTGCAAATCATGACGGCACGATGAAGCAGCTCCAGATGAAATGGTTCGGCATGACGATGGACGTTCCGTCCGATAGCATGCCCACACCGACGATGTAAGCGACCCGCATGAAGCCGATGCCCTTCCATTCAAACGATCACACGACATGAGTGCCCCCGATTTGCTCGCACGCTGTCTGGGCTATGCCCCGCAATTGTTGGACGGCGCCGTCACGACCCTGTACCTGTCATTGATCGCGGTGGTGTGCGGCTTCTTCGCCGGGGTTTTTATCCATGTGCTGTCGGCCAGTCACAATCGGCTGCTGGCGGGCTTCGCGCGGACGTATGTAAGCGTGATTCGCGGCACGCCGATGCTGGCGCAGTTGTTGGTCTTTTACTACGTGCCTACGGCACTCGGCCTGCCGCTGCCCGGAGTGATGTCGGCGGCGATTGGACTCTCGCTCAACACTGCCGCTTACCAGTCGCAAATTCTTGGTGCCGGCTTCCGGTCGATCCCGCGCGGACAGATCGAAGCGGCCCAGACCTTCAACCTCACACGCCGCCAGGCATTGTGGCATATCGAAATTCCTCAGGTGGTCGCACTGACCTTGCCGGCGCTGGTGTCTGAGATGATCGATGTGGTCAAGGCGACCGCAGTAGTCTCCGTGATCGCCGTGACCGACTTGATGCGCGTCGGGCAGCAACTGGCGTCGGTCAGCTATCGCCCGCTGGAGGTCTACACGCTCGCCGCCTGCTACTACCTGGCGATCACCAGCTTGCTGTCACTCGCCGGTCGTGCACTTGAGCGACGCATTGCCCGGCGCACCTGAGACGACGATGGAATCACTACTCTCACTCGCCCCGCGTTTTGGCAAGGCCATGCTGGTCACACTCGCGCTTGGTCTTTTGTCCGCGTTGCTGGGCGCGCTTTGCGGCTTCGTGCTCAACGCGTTGCGGCTGCGCTTCACGCGGTGGTTGTCTCAACCCTATCGCGCGTACGTCTGGCTGGTGCGCGGCATGCCATATCTGTCACAGATGGTGATCGTCTATTTCGGTTTGCCGGTGCTCGGACTGACGCTCAGTGCGGTGGAGGCGACGGTTGTCTCGCTGGCGTTTTACTCGGCCGCCTATTTCGCAGAAATCTTCCGCGCCGGTTGGGCCAGCATCCCGCCCGGCCAACTCGACGCCGCTCGCGCCTTTGGCATCGGACGCACGGCGGTGTTCAGGGCCATCGAGTTGCCACAGGCGCTCGTATTTTCGATTCCGCTGCTCGCCAACCAGACAATCCTGGTGATCAAGGAAAGCGCGGTCGCCTCGATCATCACGGTGCCTGAATTGACGATGACGGCCAGCGAAGTCGTTTCATCGACGTACACCTACATTGCGCCGTACGCGATGCTGATCGTCTGCTACTGGCTGCTTACCCAATTCATCACGCTGACGGCGCGGCGCGTAATGAAGTTAATCGCCCCCCTGGAGGACGCTTGAAAGAATGAGCACACTACCAATTCTCCAGCTTCGCGCCGTCGGCAAGTCTTACGGCGCAACCCGCGTGCTGCAGGGTATCGATCTAGACGTGATGAAAGGCGAGATCGTGTCGCTGATTGGACCGTCGGGCTCCGGCAAAACGACAGTGCTGCGCTGCATGAATTTCCTCGAGCCATATGACGAAGGTGAGGTCTGGATCAAAGGTCAATTGCTCGGCTACCGCTCGGCCGGACGCACGATCCGCGATCGCGACAGCGAGAAGGGTCTCGCCGAAGTACGCCGCCCCGTGTCGATGGTGTTCCAGCAGTTCAACCTGTGGCCGCACATGACGGTACTCGGCAATGTGGCCGCACCGCTGATCCTGTCGAAGAATGCGAGTAAAGCCGATGCACGCAAACACGCGCTTGCCGCACTCACGCGGGTCGGCCTGGCGGCCAAAGTTGATGCCTACCCGGGCAGACTGAGCGGCGGTCAGCAGCAACGTGTCGGCATTGCGCGCGCGCTGGCAATCGAGCCGGAAGTCATGTTACTTGATGAACCGACGTCCGCACTCGACCCGGAACTCGTGGAGGAAGTGCTCAGCGTGATCCGCTCGCTCGCGCAGGACGGCATGACGATGGTAATGGTCACGCACGAGATGAGCTTCGCTGCCAAGATCTCGGACACGGTCGTCTTCATGGAGGCGGGTCGGATTGTCGAGTCCGGGCCGCCTGCACAACTTTTCGGCAATACGGGCACGCCGCGCCTGCAACAGTTTCTCAAACCGTGGTTCGAGCGTAGCCTGTCTGCCCCAATATGCCTAGAAGGCCGAGTGGATACCATATAAAGGACTGTTCATGACATTTTCGATTGTGGCGCGTTGTGCCCGCACAGGGCAGTTCGGTGCGGCGGTCTCATCCTCGTCACCCGCGGTAGCGGCACGCTGTATTCGTGCGCGTGCCGGGGTCGGCGCGACCGCCAGCCAATGCATCACCGATCCGGAACTCGGCACGCGCGCGCTGGAGTTGATGCATCAGGGCGCAACACCCACGCAGGCGCTTGAGGCACTGCGGCATTCTTCGCGCTTTATCGAATACCGGCAACTGCTATCGATTGATGGCACGCATCCACCCGCCGTGTACACCGGCGCCGCTGCGCTGGGGGTGGTAGGCAGCGCTTTGGGAGCCGATGTCGCATGCGCGGGAAACATGCTGGCCAATCCAGGCGTGCCGCAGGCGATGCTGGAAGCATTCGAAGCCGATGAAAGCATGCTTGACGAACGCCTGATGCGGGCGTTGCTGGCCGGTGTAGCCGCCGGCGGTGAGGCCGGTCCGGTCCATTCGGCCGGGTTGCTGGTGGTGGACAAGCTGAGCTGGCCGGTGATTGATCTCAGATTGGATTGGGTCGAGGACGATCCGGTTGGAGCGCTGTATCGGGCATGGCAAATTTACGCGCCGCAGATTGACAGCTATGTGACGCGAGCGCTAGATCCGCGGGCCGCGCCGAGCTTCGGCGTTCCCGGTGATTTGTAGGCCTGTGCTCCGCAAGAATCCGGATCAAGCCCAGCGGCTAGCAGTGAATACTCATGCGTTCCAAAAGGGTTACGGGACCATCTTTGACAATCCGGCTCAGCAGCGTACGCGTACGTTCATCTCCAATACTCTGACCCATTGACTCTAGGAAAACAGGCGCTTGGCGATGATTGAAAAGCGAAAGGTAGCCGTCATTGGGACGGGTGGGACTATTTCCTCTGTTGGCCGGCATCCGTTTGACCTGATTGACTACGACGCCAACGGCAAAATGCTCGAAGTCGAAGGGGTTCTCGCATTGCTGTCGGAGGCTCCGGCACATATCGAGATCATCCCTGTACCGTTTCGAGCGATGAGCAGCACGGAAATGTACTTCGCAGAGTGGAGCGAGCTGATATCGAGATGTAGCGACCTCGTACGCCACATGCCGGACTTGGCCGGCATCGTTATCACCCACGGAACCGCCTCGTTAGAGGAGACGGCATATTTCCTGCACCTGACTCTTAAGGTGAGCATCCCGGTCGTGATGGTTGGCTCCCAGCGGCCATCGAATGCGATCTCGTCAGATGCGGGCCTGAATCTTTACAACGCCTTGCGCGTGGCGGCCGAGCCCGCTGCCACAGGTCTTGGCGTGCTGGTTGTCCTGAACGATGAGATTCATGCCGCTCGCGAGGTCACCAAGACATCTACCTATCGGCTTCAGACGTTTCGCTCGCCGGACGTCGGAGTACTCGGTCATTGCGATGCTGACACCATCGCCTTTTACCGAAGGCCTATGCGCCTCGGTGCCCCGCAGACTGAGTTCGACATTTCGAAGCTGAAGAGTCTGCCCAAGGTGACAATTTCGTATTCTTATACCGGGGCGGACGGGAAAAGTATCTCGGACATGGCTCGAGCACGAGCCAAGGGTATTGTCGTAGCCGGCTTCGCCCCAGGGTGCTGCACAGACGGGGAAACCGAAGCACTTAAAGCCGCGGCCGCGTCTGGCGTCGTAGTCGTCATGTCGACGCGAGCTGGGAGCGGGCGAGTAGGAGGCGGTGTTGGGTTACGAGACAACGGCTTCGTTGCGGCGGACAACGTAAATCCGCAGAAAGCACGGCTCTTACTATCGTTGGCTCTCGCACAAACCAGCGACCCTCGGGAAATAGCGCGCATTTTCGAGACGTACTAGCAGCTGATGTCAATTTCCTCAGGGACAGACGATTTGCTTCAATCGGGAATCGCCGGCCGACACGACAGTGAGAAAGGCGACGAACCGGATACTGGTGTGGCGCGCTGCCGTCTTGCCCAGCACTTCGCCGGTGGCCGTGTTCAATGCGCCTGCATTCAGGATCGCCTCGCGCGAGGCCCCTTGGTCACGCAGCAGGATCAGCTGCGTGCCGGGCCATCTCAAGCATGCCGACCTTTGGCGCGGATGATCTTCTCTTTCTGAGCATGGCTGACTTATTGCGGTTCGCAGCGTGCGGTGGCGTTCTGGCTTTGCCCTCTGTGCCACTACATGCCAGTGCAAAAAAAAAACAATCACCTTCCGATGCGGTCTGGTCCGTTGCAACTGACGTCGCTGTCACAGGGCGATGTCGCTTTTGTTCTATCGATGGGCTTATTGCCTTGGTGTACTCAAGTCAGTGCAAAAAATGTTTTTTGGACCAACACCAAAGACACCTTCCGGGGAACAAGACATGAAATTTCAGATTTTAGCCCCCATGGGGACAGCCCTACTCGTTGCCAGCGCCGTTTTCTCGCTCGGTGCGGCAGCACAACCCGCGCACCTGACCGTAGCCATGTACGGTGGCAATTGGGGAGATGCGTTCCGCAATTGTGTTGCAGAGCCCTTCACGAAGGCTACCGGCATCCTGGTTGCGCCAGAAATCGGGACGTCAACGACGACGCTGGCCAAGCTTGAGCAGCAAAAGGCGAACCCCAGCATTGATGTCGCCTGGCTGGACGGCGGCATTAGCGAGCTAGCTTACCAAGCGGGCGTGGTAGACAACCTCGATGTACGGGCGATCCCCAACCTGGCGAATGTGCTTCCGCAAGCCATTTACCGTGACGGAAACACGAACTACGCCGTCGGCACGGGCTACTACTCGCTCGGTCTTACGTACAATACGAAGGTCGTCAAACCGGCGCCGACTAGCTGGAAGGATTTGTGGAAATCGCAGTATGCCGGGGCAGTAGCAGTGCCATCTCCGGCTAACTCATCTGGAGTGCCTTTTGTGATTTTCATGGCGCATGTATGGGGCATGGATTCGAAAAATCTCGCGCCGGTGTATGCAAAGCTCGCATCGCTAGACTCCCCAATGTTTTTTGATAGCTCAGGTGTTGCGACCAATGCGTACCAAAGTGGCGAGGCCGTGATCGGAGCCCATTTCAGCGTCGGTGCATGGGACCTTATCGATAAGGGGGCGCCAATCGGTTTTGTTGTTCCGAAGGAAGGGGCATGGGCTACCGATGCCCGCCTGCATCTGGTGAAAGGATCGCCCAACAAAGCTGCCGCGGAGAAGTTCATTAATACTGCGCTGACCCGTGAGACCGCTGTTTGCTTGGCAACAAAGCTTTATCTCGGGCCCGCTGTCAAGGGCGTAAAACTCCCGGACGACGTAACTCGCAAGCTGCCTTGGGGTGTCGGCGGTTCGGTCGATAACCTGACTTTATACGACTGGAAGTCGGTCAACGCCCGTCGAGCGGCGATTACCGATGCGTGGAATCGGCAAGTGGTGCACTAACGCCACCCCACAGAGCGCATCATGTCAACACTGCTAACCATCGATACTGTCGGAAAACGATATGGTTCTCACACCGTATTGGACAACATTCAGCTCGACGTCTGTGAAGGCGAGTTTGTCGCGCTGCTCGGGCCCAGCGGCTGCGGCAAAACCACACTGCTGAGGTTAATCGCGGGCTTTGTCGAACCCGACTACGGTCGCGTAAAGATTGACGGACAAGATGTCACTCACCTCCCCCCATATCGTCGTCAACTTAACACGGTGTTCCAAAACTATGCATTGTTTCCACACATGACTGTGCTGGAAAACGTTGCCTACGGGCTACGTCGTGAAGGCATACCGCGAACGGAGGCGAACGGGCGCGCAGCAGAGGCGCTAGCGCTGGTCACCCTGGCCGCGTTTGGTGACCGGTATCCTCGGGAGATGTCAGGGGGACAACAACAGCGTGTCGCATTGGCTCGCGCCGTAGTCAAACGACCGAAGATTCTCTTGTTGGATGAACCGCTCTCGGCACTCGATATGAAGCTTCGCAAAAAAATGCAGTTAGAGCTAAAGCATTTGCAAGAGAAACTCGGTATCGCCTTTGTCTTTGTCACTCACGACCAGGAAGAAGCGATGAGTATGGCCGACAGAATCGTGGTCATGAACGAAGGACGCATCGAGCAGATTGGCGCCGGCACCGAAATATACCGTGCGCCGGCGACGCGATTCGTCGCGGAGTTCATCGGCGATGCAAACCTCCTCCCCTACGAAACGTCGACCACCGGCGAAATCCAACTTGCAGTGCAAGCGCTCACTACGCCAGTCATGCATTCGAACGTCCCAAAGCGAGGCGTCGCTGTATTGCGTCCCGAGCATTTTCAGGTCGTCGACAGCACCGCTGCGCAAAGCAATTCGTTGTGTCAACTCTCAGGCGTGGTAACCGATATCGTAAGCGTTGGCAGTCATTCCATTATCCATGCAGATGTCAGCGGTCACGACATCATTGCGCGAGCGATGGGCCTGCCGAGCGCTGCCATGCGGCTCGGTAACGTTGTGCAACTTGGCTTTGATCCGTCCGACCTTCACCTCATTGGAGATTGTGCATGAGGCGCGCGTTCGCGGCGCCTGCATGGATGTTGGCAGCCCCCTCGGCGTTTTTTGCGGCTTTCTTTCTAGCTCCGCTCGTCGTCGTGCTGATTGCTAGTTTCACGGGCGTCCCTCACCCGAAGTCGCTGACTTCTACGTACTACGTACAAATTCTGGCCGATCGCTATCACTGGAATGTGATTATCGTGACGTTTCGCATCGCCATTTTGACAACACTTTGCTGCACACTCCTCGGGTATCCGGTCGCTTGGTACCTTGTGCGCCTCGTACATTGGCACCTTTGGCGACGGCTTTGCGTCGTCCTGGTAGTGGTGCCCCTCGTCACCAGCAACATAGTGCGGGCGTTCGGATGGATGGTTTTGCTCGGCCGCAATGGTCTAGTTAATCGGGAACTGATGGATGCAGGCCTAACGGTGCATCCGTTGCGCTTCTTGGGCACAGAACTCGGTATCCTGATCGGGATGGTTTATGTGTTGCTTCCCTTCAGTATTCTGACTATTGGCAACGCGCTTGCCCGAGTCGATGCAGCATGTGAGGAAGCATCGGCAGACCTGGGTGCCAGGCCCGTCGCAACCTTTTGGCACGTCATCTTTCCCCTCACGCTTCCCGGCGTTGCCGCAGGCGGTATCATCGTTTTCACATTGTCTGTCAGTGCGTATGTAACGCCCGCACTGCTTTCCGACGGGCGCATTTCGGTCCTTTCCATGCTGATCTTTCAGCAGTACAGCTCGACGTTCAATGTGCACTACGGTGGCGCGCTTAGCATCGTCCTTCTCGCCTTCACGCTGATTATGGTAGCGCTCGCTAACCGTGTGGGCGAACGTCGCGGGAGCTCAATATGACCGCTCGAATTTTAGTCAGGCTCGTGTCGTGGAGCGTGCTCGCATACCTTATGCTGCCGCTCGTCGTCATTTTGGGGGTTTCGTTCACCGCCTCATCCTTTCTGGCTTTCCCGCCGCAGGGCTGGACGCTGAAGTGGTACGGACAAATGCTCGCTGATCGCAGCTATGTCGCAGCCTTCTCGACCAGCACGGCCCTCGCGCTGTCTGCTACCGGAACTGCTCTCCTCCTGACGGTGCCAGCCGCGTTGGCAATCTCCCGCTATGAATTTCCAGGCAAACGCGCTATTTCGGCGGTACTCATGTCCCCGATGGTCCTGCCGCATATCGTCCTGGGTGCCGCCTTGCTGCAATTTGGTGGGTACTTTGGGCTGACTCGCAGCTTCCTGTCTTTGTTGATTGGGCATACCGTCATCGTTGCGCCGTTCGTCCTGCGCTCGACGCTAGCCTCCCTCACACCGGAGCAAAAGGTCCTCCAAGAGGCGTCCTCCGATCTCGGTGCGAATCCTTGGATGACATTTTGTTTGATCGTGCTCCCTCAAATTCGAGCGGGCATCGTCACCGGTTCGATCTTCGCCTTTATCTCATCATGGATCAATGTCGAGTTGTCGATGTTCAACACGACGGCGAACCTCAATACGATCCCGGTAAAGCTCTTTAATTACGTGCAATACACGATCGACCCAACGATCGCAGCACTATCGAGCGTAACAATCATCACGGCTTTAGTAGCTATTGTGTTTCTCGACTTGACCGTCGGCCTAGACATGTTGTCAGTCCGAAAATAAGCGATTGTTAGAATAGGATCTTTACCCATGCGTATGCAGGACACGTTTGACGTTATCTATACCCATACGGAAGGTGAACCTCTTTGCATCGTGCACAGTGGTATTCCCTATCCAGCGGGATCATCCATCCTAGAAAAGCGCAAATTTCTCGAAGAGAATTATGACTGGCTGCGGATGGCGCTGATGCGCGAGCCGCGGGGCCACAACGACATGTACGGCGTGTTTCTAACCCCACCGTCAAGCCCGGAATACGATGCTGGTCTGATCTACATCGATTGCAGCAAGTATTCACACATGTGCGGTCACGGTACCATCGCCGTCAGCATGGCAATGGTAGCGCTTGGCTTGGTGAAGCGCGGAGCGAACGGCATGACCCGTATTCGCTTTGAAACCACGGCAGGGTTAGTCGTCGCCGAAGTGGCATCAGATGGCGACGATGTCTTGTGGACGCGCTTTGAGAATGTTCCGGCTTACGTCGCGGCGCAGGACATTCCAGTTCATCTGCCTGGATACGGTGATCTCAAAGCCGACCTGGTTTGGGGAGGGAATTACTTTGGCATTGTCGATTTGACAAACTGCGCATTGCGAATTTCGCCAGACAACGGCACCGAGCTCGCGCGCCTCGGCGTCTTAGTTCGCGAACAGATCAATGAGAAGATGCGAATCCAGCATCCGGTCGAGGCTCATGTAAATGACCTGAACTACATTACTTTTTGGCACGCGCCCACAATCGAAGGTGCGCTCTATAAGAACGTCCACGTCTTTAGCGCGGGACAGCTTGACCGCTCGCCCGGCGGGACCGGAACTAGCGCGATGATGGCCATGTTGGAAGCCCGTGGAAAGTTGGGCATCAATCAGCCGATTCTGTCTGAAGGTCTGTTGGGCAGCGGTACCTTTGAAGGCTGTCTGCTGGGCGAGGTTAGTCTCAATGGCACGCGCGCCGTCCGTCCGACTGTAAAAGGAACCGCTAGTATTCTTGGCACCGCCCGTTGGCTGATCGATCGAAACGACCCGGTAGGGGCGGGTTTTATGGTTCGTTGACAAGATCCCAAGAACGGAGGTCCAAGGCTGCGTGCGTCTCGCACGCCCGGATGGCCAGCCTCCGTTGCGCTTCGGTGCCCCATAGCCACATACCGGCCAGTAGTAGCGGAATCGGATAGATCACGTCATCGGCGATCAGCAACGCTGCACCAATCAGCCATGCCGGCGTCGCCGGCGTGCCGTTGATCGCGAGAAAGAACAACTGGTTGAATGCTTCGAGTGTGTTCATTGCAGGGAGGTCGTTGCTAAAAATTTGTCAGGCCTGCGGCGTCGCTTGGCGCGGCGTGTACCAGCACAGCAGCAGCGGCACGACGACGAGCGCCGCGCCAGCAAGGAAGGTCGTCGAGGCGCCAAAACTGTCCCATAGCCAGCCGGCCAGCGCGCTGGCGAGCAGCATGCACAGGCCGCACGCTAGGTTGAATATGCCGAATGCGGTGCCGCGCAGCGCCGGGGGTGCTGTTCCGGTCACCATCGCGGCGAAGATGCCCTGTGTGAAACCCATATGCAGCCTGCATTCGACGGCGCCGATCTGCATTTCATCATCGCGGGCCAGCATTAACTGCAACTGACGGGGCTCAGATCGGCAGGCCGGCGGCCAGCATCCTGTCACGCAAGGTCGCGGCCCGTACCGGGTGGAGCGAGTTGCTGAAGAGCGCCCTGATCTCGGCCGGCTTGGCGTCGAACTGTTCCACGAGATCTTTCACGCGACAGCCATGGCGAGTCAGGTTTGGCTCCAGGTCATCGCGCTGGCGCGACAGCACGGAAAATGAACGACCCCGTCGCTTGCGGCGGGGTTGTTCATTCATCGCCGTTTCATGCGCAACCGGCGCGGCGAGCGGATCGGCAAAAGTCCGCGTGAAGCGATAACGGCCCACGACCGTCCACACTAGCTAACGCTAATTGGACTCGGGCCGCTTCAGCCTCGGCAAATCTGATCCGTGAGTTCGGCTCGTAGACCTTCCGTTACTTTGCATTACTAACACAATCTGCCTTCACAGGCAGGACGATTCAGCTCGTCTGTGTAACGCAAAAACTGAGACTCCTGAAACTCGCCTGAACGGCTCCCTGCGTCAAGAGAATTTGGACGGTGCGGCACCCCCCAACTGAGGCCTCAAAGTTTCCCTAGCAGGGGCGGCATCGTGACAATCGACTTTAGCGACGGCGTGGCGCTTGCGAGTTTCGACAGGTCAGGTATGCGGTACGGCAGCATTGGTCGCAACTGCTCAGATCTGGGGCGCTGCAAATGCACTACCAGCCGCTCATGGATCTCAAAACGGGCCAGATTACCAGGGTCGAGGCGCTGGCCCGTTTACGCGATGGCGACCAGCTGCTCACACCCGGGGAGTTTTTTCCCGCTCTTTCATCCGGCGACTTCCTGGAGTTATATGCCCGTGGGTTGATGCAGGCGCTGTCACAAAGAAGGTGCTGGCTGCGTGACGGCATTGACCTCAACGTCTCGGTGAATCTGCCAACCAGTGCGCTGTGCGACAACCGCTATTTCGAAGCGACGCAGCAGGCGCTGACAGAGTGCAACTGTGCCCCAGACGGGCTGACCCTGGAAATTCTGGAGACGGATGCATTTTCGCCCGATGCAGACGTGTTGCGGGAGCTGACAAAATTCAAGACGCTCGGTGTCAGGCTGGCCGAGGATGATCTCGGTTCGGGGCACAGCAGCCTGAACCGTTTGCGCGAAGTACCGTTCGATCTGGTCAAGATTGACCGGAAGATCTCGAACCTTGCCGGCCACAATGCCTCCGACGCATTGCGTTTTATGTACCACGGATCCGGCTTGGTCACTCGCTAGGCAAAACGGTGGTTGTGGAAGGGATCGAAGATGCCGGCATGCTCGAAGCGGTGGCGATTCTGGGCGCCGACGTAGCCCAGGGCTATGCGAGCGCCCCTCCGATGCCAAGGGAGCAGGTGGCGAAATGGTGGGAGAGTCAGCCCGGCTTGTCCGATTGCCACTACCCCGACACGCCTCTTGGAAAACTGGCCAGACGGTTGCTTTGGGAAGAGCGTCTGCACCTGATCGCCGAAGATCCGCTTGCTTTCGCTATGCTGGCTGACATCAGCAGAACTTCTCCCGATGCTGGAGCGGGACCGGCCGGATAAGTTGTGCGATTCCACGCAACGCGACAGGCACATGACGACCCAGGTTGTGTGGAAACCGGATGGCATAACAATGCGACGCGTGACCCTAACCCCTGCGACGCATTTGAATGCCTTTGCGCGTATCACGGCGCTGACGAGACGGCGATCCCCATGAAGCGTTAAAGACGAGTGCAAGGACTTTGTTTCAGGTCTACCGGGTGCTCACGCACCCACCAGCCGCATCGCCCTCATCGTCTTCTTGAAGCCCAGGATTTTCAGCACTCGCGTGAGATTGTTCACGATCGTGCCGTGATAGCTCGTCGGGCTTCGCTTTAAAAGCGCTGGCGAATGGTTTTAATCAGCGCTCGCACCGCCGCTGATAGATGGCTGTCGCGCCGCGTGAAGATCGCGACGGTGTGCATCAGAGTCGGACTAAGTGGCACCTGATGCAGTCCCGGCGTTTCGTGAATGAAATTCGCCGCCAGAATGGTCGCGAGGCTGCTGTATCGCACGGTCGCCAGAATCGGTTCTATGGCGTTCATTTCCATCACGATATGCGGTGTGACGCCATTCGCGAACAACATGGCATCGATCATTTTTCTGGAGTTATACTCCGCCGATAGCAAGACCAGCCCGTGTTTGCTCAAAGCAGTCAGCGATATGCCCGGGCAACCCACCAGCGGATGACGATCGCCCACCAGGAGCGTCAGAGGCTCGGTATAGAGCGGCTGCACGTCGATCTGGTCGGTGCTCGATGGGGCATACGCCACCCCAAAGTTCAGCTCGCCATCGAGCAGGCGTTTTTCGATTTCTCCCGAACGCAATCGCAGTAGCGCGACCTTGATGCCCGGATAAGCGAAGTTGAAATTCCCCAGGATTTGCGGCAACCGAAATGTGCCGAACGACGACAACACGCCTAAGGTCAGCTTGCCATGCCTGAGGTTGCTTAGCTCATGCAAGGCGTCCATGCCGGAATCGACTTCCTGCAGCGCGCGCTTGGCGTAGCTCATGAAAACTTCGCCTGCCGTCGTCAGCTTGACGACCCGACCGACACGGTCGAATAAGAGCGTACCGAGCTCGTCTTCTATCTGCTTGATCTGATGCGACAGCGTAGGCTGCGTGATGTGCAATACATCCGCCGCCCGCGTAAAACTCTCTGACTGTGCTGCTGCCAGAAAATAGCGCAAATGCCGCAATTCCATGTCCGGTTGCCCCTTCCGAGTTTGTCCTCTTAGACCGCTTCTTTGATGTCAAAGCGGTTCAATGTGCTATCGGTACTCTACGGTGATAGATAGATAACGTCTATAAATTTTATCGATTTAAAACATTTGTGCCGATTCATTGCGCGCGTTACTTTATGAGCAGCGGGCAATGGCAATGCTTAGAGGCGCTGAAGCGACGCTACAAAAAAACATCAGGAGACGTGCATGAAAAAGCTGTTCGCGGTGGCCATGGGAGTCTGGTTAATGGCGCTAAGCGTTATTGCGCAAGCCGACGATCCGTATCCTCAACAATCCATTCGTCTACTCGTTCCCGCCGAACCCGGCGGTGCCGCCGACTTCATTGCGCGCCTGATCAGTCCGGTGTTATCGGCAAGTCTGGGTCAGGCCGTGGTGGTTGAAAACAAATCGGGCGCGTCCGGCACGATCGCGGGAAACCTGGTGGCAAAGTCGAAACCTAACGGCTATACGTTGCTGATGGCGCAAAACACCAGCATTGTGATCGCCCCGCATCTCTACAAGCAGCTGCCTTACGACACGATGAAAGACCTGGCGCCGGTGAGCCTCGTGATCAGCGTGCCCAACATCCTGGTCGTGAACCCGAATGTCCCGGCCAAGACTGTAAGCGAATTCATTGTCTTGGCGAAAGCGAAGCCGGGCTCCTTCAGCTATGGCTCGGCAGGCATCGGTTCGCCGAGCCATATAGCAGGCGAAATGTTCGACAAGGACGCCGGCGTGCAAATGCTGCATGTGCCATATCAAGGATCCGCACCGGCAGTGACCGCGTTGCTGGGCAACCAGATTCCCGCGATGTTCGCGCCGATCACCGCGGTCCTGCCGCTCGTGAGGGCGAACCAACTGCGTGCCTTGGGCGTAACGACCGCGGGCCGGTTGCCGTCGTTGCCGAACATTCCGACCATCGCGGAATCTGGTGTGCCGGGTTTTGATATCAATTCGTGGTTCGGCCTGTTCGCCGCGGCGAATACACCGCCTCAAATCATCGCGCGCCTGAATCGCGCCGTAGCCGAAGCATTGAAGGATCCGCGCGTGAGCGCCGCGATCGCCAAAATGGCTTCCGCGCCGGTCGGCAACTCATCCGCGGCATTCACTGCGCTGGTGCGTACCGAGAATCAACGATATGCCGATCTGCTCAAGAAGATTGGACCTCAGCTGCAATAAACCCCGGCGCTTTATAACTGCATTCTTCTTCCACTCCAACGAAAAATCTCATTATGTCTTCTCCTACCCTGAAGCAAGCCAACGCAATCATTGAAGGTGCCCTTGCGCATCGCCAGGACGCCAAGATCAAGCCGCTCGCGGTGGTCGTGCTCGATGCCAGCGGCAATGTCGTCGCGGCCCAGCGCGAGGACAACGCCAGCATGTTCCGCATGGATATCGCGCTCGGCAAGGCATGGGGCGCGGCCGCGATGGGATGTTCGAGCCGCGCCCTCGGCAACCGCGCCAAGGACAATCCGGCGTTCTTCACCACGCTCGCCGCCACCGCGAAGGGCCGCTTCCTGCCGCAGACCGGAGCTGTGCTGATCGTCGGCGATAACGGCGCGATTCTCGGCGCCGTGGGCGCGAGCGGCGGCACTGGCGAAGAGGACGAGGCGTGCTGCATCAAGGGCATTGAAGCGGCGGACATGCAGACCCAGCCGGCGTGACCGCCCGGCATCAAACCACACTCACGCCGGGTGAAGCACGACCGGCAAACATTATCGAAGGACGAATGACATGAACACGACGACGAAAAACAAGGGCGCGGTGAAGGCTGGCGAAGGCACGTACATTTTCGCGCTGAAGGAGCTGGCCGGGATGGACGCGGGCATTGGTTATTCAACGGCTTTCGGTCCGGTGATCGAAGGCGAGCGCATGCAAGTCGGGCTGATCAGCAAGAGCCGCGGCACCGGCGCAAAGCCGCATACACATCCGAACGAGCAATGGAACTATATCGTGCAGGGCACCTTGCGGGTGCGCGTCGGCAGCCAGCCGGAGCAGTTGTGCGGCCCGGGCACGCTGCTGTATTTCCCCGCGAATATCGTGCACTCGACTGTCGCCACGACCGATGAAGACGTCGTGTTCCTGACGGTGAAGGATCTGTCGCACGGCATTCACGGCGCGGCGCTCGACGGCACCACGGACGGCGGTTATTTCGAACCCGGCCACGAGCCGGAATAACAGGCCCGGGTACATCGGCAGGTGACACGAACGTTGGATGAGGAACAGGATAAAACGATGGCTAACATCAGGAACATCGGTTTCATCGGCATGGGCAATATGGGTGCGCCGATGGCCAGCCAACTCGCTCGCCAGGGGTTCGCGCTGACAGTATTCGACGTCAAGCTAGCGAACGCCACCGCGTTCGCGAGCGAGCACGGCGCGCGGGTAGCGAGCTCAGCGGCGGAGGCCGGGCAAGGCGCAGATGCAGTGATCTTCATGCTCCCTGACGAGCGCGTGGTGCGTCACGTGCTGTTCGACGACGGGCTGGCCGCGCGCATGTCGCGAGGCGCGGTCGCAATCGACATGGGGACGTCGGCGCCGGCTTCCACGCGAGCGACCGGCGCGGAACTGGCGGAACTGGGCATCGGTTATGTCGATGCGCCGGTAATGGGCGGCGTTGTCTTCGCACGCGACGCCAGCCTCGACATCATGGCCGCCGGCGACGTCGCCCTCATCGAGCGCTGCCGCCCGCTGTTCGCCGCGATGAGCCGCAAGCTCTGGCTGTGCGGCGAGCTCGGCAGCGCCCATGTGCTGAAGGCGATGACCAACTACATCAACGCCTGCGCGCTCATCAACACGCTCGAGGCGATGGTGATCGGGCGCAAGTTCGGGCTGGACTCCACGGTGATGGCCCAAGCGATCGACGCCATGTGCAACGGCCGCCAGCATCCGGTCGTGAAGAAGGTCATGCCGCATGTGCTGACCCGTAGATACGGCACCGGCATGGCGATGCAGCTGATCGCCAAGGATGTGAAGATCGCCGTCGATGCCGCGCATAGCGTGGGCGCGGCGGTACCGCTTGGCGAAGTCACGGCGCAACTCTGGCGCGCGGCCACCGAGCAGCTTGGTGGCACCCGCGACCACTCCGAAATCGTCCGCTACTGGGAAGACATGACAGGCACCGAGTTGTAGCAGCGCCTGGTTTTTAATGGCGACCGCGTTGCTGGCTCGCACGCTCGCCGCATGAAGGAGACATACAGGATGGTCATCAATCAGTGGTTCAACAGATACCACAAGGATTATTACGGCGGCGCTTTAATGATCGGGATCGGGCTCGGCGCGGTCGCGTGCGGGACCGATTATCAGATCGGTTCATTGCGGCAGATGGGGCCAGGATTTTTCCCCGTCGCGGTCGGCGTGTTGCTTGCATTGGTAGGTGGCGCAATTGCGCTGCAGGCATCGCGTTCCGTTCCCATCGATAAAAAAGCCGCGCTGCCTGCTGAATGGCGCGGCTGGTTGTGCATCGTGGCGGCGCTGGTTGCGTTCGTGATCATCGGCGAGCACGGCGGCTTGCTGCCCGCCACATTCGCGGTGGTGTTCATCGCGGCGCTGGGTGACCGGAAGAATCGCCTGAAGGACGCGCTCGTGCTCGCGCTGGCGCTCATGCTCGTGAGCGTCGTGGTGTTCTGGTGGGCGCTCAAGGTGCAGTTTCCACTCTTTCAGTGGGGGTAAGACATGCTGCAGTCCCTGTTTGATCTCCAGCATGGCTTCGCCATAGCGCTCGATCCACACAACCTGATGTGGTCGTTCGTGGGTGTGCTGATCGGCAACCTGATCGGCGTGCTACCCGGCATGGGCGCATTGTCGGCCATCTCCATTCTGTTGCCGCTGACCTACGCTATGCATCCGGTGCCCGCGATCCTGATGCTCGCCGGGATCTTCTATGGCTCGCAGTATGGCGGGGCTATCGGCGCGATCCTGCTGAATCTGCCTTGCCATCCGCCGCATGCCGTCACCTGTCTCGATGGTTATCCAATGACCCAGCAAGGCAAGGGCGGCGCCGCGCTCGGCATCACCATGATCTGCTCGTTTTTTGCGGCGTCGGTCGGGATCATTGTGATGATCGTCGCGTCGCCGCTGCTCGTCAGCATAGCGTTCAGGTTCGGGCCGCCCGAGATCTTTTCGATCATGCTGCTCGGCTTGTTATGCGGCGGCACCATGTCGCGCGGCTCCGCGCTCAAAGGCGTCGCCATGACGCTGGTCGGCCTGCTGATCGGCATGGTCGGCACTGACGTCAACAGCGGCGCTATGCGCTTTACCTTCGGCATGCCGGAATTGTCCGAGAAAATCCAACTGGTCGCGCTCGCGCTGGGATTATTCGGCGTCACCGAGTTCCTGCGCAGCGTGAACCGCATCCAGGTCGTGGGCGGCGGCAAGACCTCGGTGCGGCTGCGCGACATGTTTCCAGGCAAGGCGGAACTCAGGCGCGCCTTTATGCCAATGCTGCGCGGCACGACGATCGGCACGCTCTTCGGCTGCATGCCCGGCACCGGCCCGACGATCACAACCTTCGTTGCCTATGCGTTCGAACGCAAGGTATCGAAGACGCCGGATCGCTTCGGGACCGGTATGATCGAAGGCGTCGCCGCGCCCGAAGCCGCTTCTCATTCGAAGGCGCAGGTGGACTTCGTGCCAACCATGAGCCTGGGCATTCCCGGCGACGCAGTGATGGCGCTCATCCTGGGCGCATTGCTCATACAGGGCATTCAGCCGGGACCGCAACTGATCACCGAACATGCGGACCTGTTCTGGGGACTCATCGCCAGCTTCTGGATCGGCAATGTGCTACTCATCGTGCTGAATGTGCCGTTGATCGGCATCTGGGTAAAGCTGCTGCGGGTGCCTTATCGCTTCCTCTTTCCGTCAGCGTTGTTCTTCATCTCGGTGGGGGTCTACAGCGTCAATAACAGCCTGTTCGAAGTGGGTGAAGTGCTGATGTTCGGATTGGTCGGCGCAGTGTTCAGCGCGCTCGAGTTCTCCGTTGCACCTATCCTGTTGGGCTACGTGCTCGGCCCGATGATCGAAGTCAACTTCAGGCGCGCGTTGCTGCTTTCACACGGCGACATGACGGTCTTCCTGCGGCATCCGATCAGCTGCGCATTCTTGCTGCTATGCACGACCACGATCGCGGCGCAAGTCTTTTTTCACTGGCGCGGTGCGCGGCGGTTGCGGCGGGCGGCTGGATCGGGCGACTCTGTCAGCGCAGTGAAAGCAGAATTGCAGGAAATCACGCCGGAGACGGCGAGTTCCCGAGCGGGAAGCTAGCCAATGGTTTTGAGTACCTCACATACCTTCGATTTTTACGTAGCCGGTTTACTGCTGGCGGTGCCCGGTCCAGCATCGCATCTGACCTACGGTCAGTCGGACCCTGGTCCTTCCGAGCGCTGGCGCCGGTTCATTTGCCGGTGCGCTGGTATTCGGGGGACCGGCGGATGCCCTTGAACCCAGGCAGTGTTAGCGGCCAAAACTCCCGCCGGGCAGTTCTATTCGTTGGCGATGTAAGCATTCCTCATCATAGGGGTCCAGTTCGCTCTGTCTTCCTTATCGGATAAAACCGAAGATAGTAACCTGGCTACCAGACAACGCACGTTCCGTCTGATATGTGTGATCCGCCAGTTATTGCGACATGTCAACTGTCGGATGCCTTTACGTCGGCTGACAACATGCCGGCAGGATGCCGCGTGAAGAGGCAGCCCACGGCGCGTGAAATCAAAGTCTACTGACCGGCGTCCGGCTGCACGTCCCAATATGGCACGGGGGCGAACCGGTCACCTAGAAACCGCACAAACGCCCGGATGCGCTCAGGCAGATTAGGGTCGGGCATGAAAACCGCGTAGAGCGTGCCGGTCGGCACGATGTACTCTTTTAATAGCTGCACCAGCTTGCCCGACTCGAGATGCGGACTTGCGATGAACCTGGGCACAATTCCCACACCCACGCCGGCCAGCGCGGCTTCTACAATGCCATCGCCATTGTTCGCCCGATAATTCCCAGAGGCTTTGAGCGCGTGATCGCCGTCCGGTCCCGACAGCCGCCATTCACGATTGGCCGCGCCGGAGTAGGTCAGGCAATTCAGGCGCAGCAAGTCAGGCGGCGTAGTGATCGCGCCGTGCGCCGCGCAATAAGCCGGCGAAGCGACCACTACGTAGTTGACGGTCGCGAGCTTGCGCGCGACCAGGTTACTCAGATGCGGTTCATCGGCCATGCGCACCACGATGTCGGCGCCGCCCGAGATGAGGTCGCCGAAATGCTCAGAGAGCGAGACATCAATCTTCACCGACGGATTGTCGCGAAGAAATTCCGCAATCGCCGGCAGCAAATGCAGCCGGCCAAACGAAATGGCGGTGCTGACGCGGATCACGCCGTGCGCGCCGCGCGATGTATCTTCGAGATCGCGGATGGCATCCTCGGCGTCGGAGATCACGCGTGTGCAGCGTTCGTAAAAGCGCTCGCCTGCTTGTGTCAGTCCGAGTTTGCGCGTCGTCCGATGCAGCAGTTTGATGCCCAGCGACGTTTCCAGTTCCTGAATATGCTTAGTGACCAGGGCTTTCGAAATACCGCACCGTTCAGCGGCGAGCGAGAAACTATTGGAATTGACGACGGCCACAAAGGTAGCCATGGCATTCAGGTCGCGCATGAGGTGTGGTTCCTAGTCTGCTCTGGTGAAAGGTCTTTTCACGAAACGCCATTTAATCGATACCGCCAATTAGCGATACTTCGACCCAAGCCTTACTGCAACTAGCCCTTAACTTTAGGTAAGCCTCACCGCCTGGCGGTCGCGGCAAACGGAGGATGTGACATGACCTGGAATGCTGAATATTACGTCAAAAAAGGAAACATCCGCCTGTATGTGTACCGCAAGCGCGCGGCTGAGCCGCTCACCGGCGAAGCGCCGCTGCCGGTTTTGTTTCTCGTGCACGGATCGACCGTGTCAGGCCGCAATACCTATGACCTGCAGGTTCCGGGACGAAAAGACTACTCTGTGATGGACTATTTTGCCGCGCTCGGGTACGACGTGTGGACGATGGATCACGACGGTTACGGACGCTCTGGCTGGACCGAGGGATCGAATTCGAGCGTGCAGTCTGGCGCCGACGACTTGCAGATCGCCGTCCCGTTCGTGCTGGAAACCACCGGCACGCCCAACTTGCTGATGTTCGGAACGTCGTCGGGCGCGCTGCGGGCGTCGTTGTTCACGTCGAGCAATCCGGACAAGGTTGCACGGCTGGGCTTATCGGCGCTGGTGTACACCGGAGAAGGTTCACCGACCCTCGAACAGCGCCGCAAGAAATTGCATGAGTATTCCGCGAGCCCGCGCCGCAAGGTCGATCTCGCGTTTTATCAGGGCATGTTCAATCGCGACAAGCCGGGTACCAGCGAAGACATCATTCCGGAATCAATCGCCGCCGCTGAACTGCCGCTTGTCAGCGAGGTGCCGACCGGTACCTATGTGGACATGTGCGTAAATCTGCCGCTGGTTAATCCGGCCGCGATCGTCTGTCCGGTGATGATCGTGCGCGGCGAATACGACGGCATCGCTGCGGAACCTGACCTGCTTGATTTCTTCGCCAAGCTGCCGAACCGCGACAAGCAGTTCGTCGCAATCGCTGGTATCGCGCATAACCCGATGATGGGAACCCATCGCAGGAAGTTCTATCACGCGCTGGAATCGTTTTTGAAAATGCCGCTCGAAACCGCTTGAGCCGTTCAGGGCGGAATCCAGCCTGTCATTTCCGTTTCCGCCACACGGCCGTCCTTTAGCTTCACGTCGTCTCTGCTAGTCGTCCATGCACTGCCGCGAGTTCTGCGCGGCTGTGCATCCGCTCATCGGTAACTGTCTTTGCGCATCTGCACGTCACGCAACTCGTGCAACAGGCTTACCCCGCAGTAGACCTTCGTTATAAAAACTTAATAAGAACGAGACAAAATGAACAGAAAATTGATCGGTGCCGCGGCGCTTTGGACCTTCAGCATGCTCGCGCATGCGCAAAGCAGCGTGACGCTGTACGGCTTGCTCGATGAAGGCGTGTCTTACGCGAACCACGTCACAACCTCTACAGGACCGAGCAGCAAAGTGTTCTACGGCAGTGGTGTTGCCGGCGGCGACCGCTGGGGACTGCGAGGCCAGGAAGATCTTGGCGGCGGACTGAAAGCGGTGTTCGTCCTCGAAAACGGCTTCAGTGCTAGTACCGGCGCGTTGGGCCAGGGCGGCGCTCTGTTCGGGCGTCAGGCGTTTGTCGGCTTGAGCAAGGACGGCATCGGCGCTGTTACGTTCGGGCGTCAATACGTGCTGTCGCAAACCTTCGTGGGCAATGATTTCTCCGCGGGCGGACTGACCGCGCTCGGCAACTATGGCTTCCATCCGAACGACCTCGACATGTTCACGTCGAGCCGTGTCAACAATGCAGTGAAGTTATCAAGCGCGAACTATGCCGGCTTCCGGTTCGGAGCGATGTACGCGTTCTCGAATCAGGCCGGCTCGTTCCAGGGGTCTCTGCCGACCACGACGCCCGTTAACGCAGGTGCGTCGAGCGCCTACAGCTTCGGCTCACATTATGCGAACGGGCCGTTTGCGATCGGGATCGCTTACACGTCGATCAACTTTCCAAGCGCAGCCGCACCTGCGTACCCCGTAACCATTGCGAATGTAAATACGAACGGGCTGCGCAGGACCAACACTTTCGGCGTGGGCGCGGGCTACACGATCGGGCCGGTCCACGTGTTCGGCAATTACACCGACACCCATCTGCAACCCGTCGCGGGAACCCAATCCACGGTACAAACCGGCGAGCTCGGGGCGACATACCTCATCACGCCTGCCTTGCAGGCTACGCTTGATGACGCTTACACCAAACTGAGCGGCGCGTTCAATGGCAGGTGGAACCAGATCAACAGCGCGCTCTCTTACTCGCTGTCCAAGAGTACCGCGGTCTATGTGCTCGCGATCTACCAGAAGGCCTCCGGAAGCAACCTGGTGAATCACGTGGTGATTCCGGTGCAGGCGTCGATCGGTTCATCATCGACCTTCGTGGCTACGTCGGCGGGAGCGAACAACCAGTTCGTCGGGCGCGTGGGTTTGCAAGTGAGGTTCTGAACGTTTTGTCGCATAAGCGGCGAGCGTAGAATTTCGCGGCTCAAATATATGCATTGGTTGCCCAACGATAGAGAGCGGTGGACGAGGCGGATGACTCCGTTGATTTCCTGTTCGGCGCCGGGCGGAACAAGATAGCCGCGCGGCGCTTCTTCGGCCTGACCGGGTTGCATGCGATGGTTGGCGAGCTGGAGGGCCGTCATGATCCGGCAAGTCAAGGCCGCAGAAATCATCAGCGTGATCGAAGGGATTGCGTTCCAGACCAACATTCTCGCGCTCAATGCGGCGGTCGAAGCCGCGCGCGCAGGCGACCAAGGCCGCGGGTTCGCGGTGGTCGCAGCCGAGGTACGCTCGCTCGCCCAGCGCAGCGGCACCGCGGCAAGAGAAATCAAGGAGCTGATCGACAGGTCGGTGTCGCGGGTGGATAGCGGCTCGCAACTGGTCGCCGAAGCCTGCCGCACGATCGGCGAGATCGTTGAGGCGGTGACACGTGTCACGGGCATCGTGCAGGAAATCGCGGCCGCATCGGAAGAGCAAAGCAGCGGGATCGACCAGGTCAACCGCGCGGTCAGCCAGATGGACGAGGTCACGCAGCAAAACGCGGCGCTGGTCGAACAGGCATCGGCTGCGACGCAGTCGATGTATCAGCAGGCGCAGGCGTTGCGGAAAGCGGTGTCGGTGTTCCGGGTGGGCGACGTTTTCGTGCCGCAACCGGCTCACGCGCCGACGACGAGAGCATTGCCGACGCAGCGCCGCGATGATGCTTCGGGCACGTTGCTCCAGGCGGCACGGCCGATCGCGAAACACGCGGCATCCCGCGCCGCGAGGGCCAGTCCTCCAGCCCTTCCCTCGATGCCTGCCGCACCAGCGACATCTACCGCCCCCGCCGCGCCGGTCTCAGCGGCGGCTAACGCAACGGCCGACTGGCAGACCTTCTGACCGCATGTCGCGGATTCTCCACCATAAGGGACTCTGTCGCCCGACTTGGGAACCGATATCGCGCTGTTCGTCGGCGGCGCTCGAAGCGTTCCTGAAGCGGGCCTACGCGCTCCTGGCCGAACCGCCGCGCGCCCACCGGCGTGGAGGCTCTCTCGGCGTCGGAACTCGCGCAGGTGCATTCCCGGCAGATCCAGGACATCGCCGCGCTGCTCGGGCCGGACCTCGCAGCATGAAGCATGCGCCGCACGGCGGCACATGGAGTGCAGGGGCATCCATGCTCGGCCGACCCGTTGCGAACGGCCTGTCCGTAATCAATGCGGATCGGCCGCATAAGGGTCCATCTGTGAATACCGGCGAACGTCAGGAACTGGCGGCCGGTGCCTGCCTTGGCGACAGCGATCCGCCGTGGTTGGCGTCGCCGAAGGCGCATTGGTCGACAATCTGTCGTCGACCGTCGCCGATAGTCGTTGCCCTGCCGCATTCAGAGCAGCCAGCCCCGGCAAGCATGGGGAAGATCTTGTCACCGCCGCGGGCGGTGAACTGAGTTCCGCATTCACTGCGCCATCGGCATCGGATATGATCCCGCCGCCACGTTAAATAGGCTGCTAAGCGGTCTGGGCTAGTTCGCAAGATGAGCGCGGCAGGGGTTCCCCATCCACGAATGCGGCGGCACTGCGCACTGCAAACGCGAACGCGTTCGCGCTGCCGCCGGTACCGCGCTAATGCGTCAACCGTGCTCGTATGGATGGGCAACTGTCGTTACTTGGCGAACTTGGTCTGCCGCACAGTCAGCATCCCGCGCTTCAGATCGACATCGGCATCGCGTAGGTGGATGGCCTCCGAGATTCGCAACCCGGTTGAGGCCATCAGGCCAAACAGGGCTTCATACGTCGCTGGGCGAAGACTCCCCTTTGGCCCAAGCCGACGGGCCGCACCAGCAATGCAACAACTTCCTCTTCATGGAAGATGTGCGGGGCGACGCGTGTTCGCTCAGGGCCGAAGACCGGTTCCTCCGGAATCTCAGTGTCAGGCTCGAACTGCCTCAGGTTGTGGGCGAAGTGGCGAACAATCGCTAAACGCGCAGCCCAGGTAGCAGGGGTGTCATGGTGCCATTTATCCTGTCGTGCCCAATCCGCCATGAGCTCTGTCGTCAGCGGTCCACGATGATTCAGGCTCGCGACATAACGGGCCAAGCTGGCTAATAGCGTGCTCCGCGAGCGCAACTCGAAACCCAAACGGTGCCGTTCGGCAAGGTAGTTGTCGATCCTCTTCTGCAAGCTGACCCGTGCGCTCATGATTGGCTCCCAGGCCACGGAAGGGCAACAGCCGCCAGCTTCGGCGTGTCGAGCTTGGCGTAGATCAGGGTGGTATTGAGTGAACGGTGGCGCAGCAGGTCGGCTACTTCCTTGAGCGAACTGCCGTTCTTAACCAGGCGGCATGCCAGGGTATGTCGAAGCGCGTGAGCACTGTGGTGCGGCAAGCCGATGCGACAGCAGGCCCGTTTGATCACCTTCTGGATCGCCCTGGGCGTAATCGGCTGGTCTCGGCCCGCCACCTGCCGGACGAAGATCGCCGGATGGCCGCTCACCGGCCGCTCAAGTTGCAGATAGTCAGCGAGCGCCCGCCTGGTTTCGACCGGCAACGGCAGTACGTCCTGCCGCAGCGACTTCGTGCCCCTCAACGTCGCTGTGCCTGCGCCCCAGTCGACGTCGCTGATTATGAGCCGCGCGATGTCGCCAGAACGCAGTCCCATGTCCAGCGCCAGACGGACAATCGCATAGCTACGCTTCGGCCAGCGGCGAGCGCCTGCAGCTGCGTCGAGGAGGCGCCCAACTTCCTCTGGCTTGAGCGCGCGGGGCAGCGATGCGAGCGTCCAATGGACGGGATTCAGGATGACGGCGCTGAGCTTGAAGACCCGGTCACCTCGCGTCGCCCGGTAACGCAAATAACTGCGTAAGGTATAAGCCAGTTGAGAAGCATAGGAGGCCGAGCGTCCGGCCCCTAACTGTGACGAAAGAAACCGACGAATATCGTCAGGGCGCAGCTTTCTCGGAGCGACAGCGCGCCGCTCGAAATTCTGTCGCAAGAACAAACCGACAATGCGGAGTTGATTACTCCGGGATGTTGCTGCGAGTCCCCGCGCATCGTGCAGATACGCATCGTAGCGGCGCAATTCGTTACCGATGTGGGTCGGGAGTGGTCTACAAGACCGAACCCTGGCTTCGTGCAAATTGGTTGGCTTCATAACGGTCCCCTGAAGTGGAACCGTTACTCCAGATCAACGCTGAAATTATGTCGAGTTCCCAGCTGAACCGCCTGCTGCCGGCCCCTTGTTCGCCGAACCTTGTCGGCAATAGGCTCGGCTACTTTCCATCATCAACGACTTGGCCTAATCGGCCTTATGTGAAGCTTTCCATAAGGCCGATGAAGGTAAGCGCGCGATTTCGCACACCTAGCGTCCATTATTGAGAAGGCTCACGATTGCGTCCGCAACCCAACTTTGCGGACGCAATCCATGACAGAAGATGACCTGAGTTTTTTGCCTTTGCGCGT
>NZ_JBFOAH010000049.1:0-28896 GCF_040812055.1 Paraburkholderia suaedae
CTTGAGCACCTTGCCAATGCCAGCAGGCAGCGTCTTGCGCGGCGGATCCTTCGTCTTGGGCATCTTGTTCGTCACTGGTGATCGAGTGCAAATTCTAACCCAGCGCCTTAGCGCGACAAAACCGCCGTAGATGTATATCTTCAGCTGCACTGCTGGATGGTAGGAGGGGCGACCTGTTGTTGATGGTGTGATACCATCGAAACCCATCGATTCGAGTTCCAGCTCTTCGACGAAGGCATCGATGATCCTCACCGGGTTATCCTCGGCAACGAAATCGTCCAGGCCTTCGGGCAACAACGTTACCTGCTTGCGGTCTTCGCCTTCAACGAATCGCTTCATGAATCCCCCGACCCGAACGCGTTGATTCAGTTTAGGCGATCAATGCGTTTTCACACAGCATCGGTCGACCTGAGCCGGTCGCCATCGGGCTCTGTACGGCCGAGGCCACGCGGAGCGCGCGCGGCGATTCACGCTTTCGGTTCAATGTTCTGGTTGACTCGAAACAGGTTGTCGGGATCGTACTTCGCCTTGATCGAGGCAAGTCGGCTGTAGTTCTCGCCGTAGCTCAATTCGACGCGGTTCCCGGCCTCGTCGGCATCCATGAAGTTGACATAGGCGCCCTCCAGATTGAACGGGTGAATGGCTCCCCAGTAGGTACGCCCCCAGGTCTTAAGCGCCTCGGCGTCCTTGGGATCGGGGCTGATCGCGGCAATTACCATCGAAAAAGACGCGTCCCGCGCGCTCCACGGCGTGGCATCCTTGGGGACCCGCTGAACGGCGCCGTCGATGGGGTAGAGGTGCATCAGGCAGAAGGGGGTCGGCGCCTGGAGCGCGTTAGCAATGTGCACGTCGATCGCCTCGTCAGGCAACGCCTTGACAAAGTCGCCCTTCCAGTACCACTGCAAGCCCTTAGGGAAAAACGGGTCGAACAGACTGTTGATGGCAGTCCACGGCATCTCGTCCATCCAGTTGAACAGCGGTGCGGGCAGTTTCTCGAGCAGAGAAGACATGAGTCTGACCCTCTGGCATCGGGCCGTTGAACGCACCGATCAGAGCGCAGGCGCGTTTGTTCCAGTGCTCGTTAGGGAAGGGATCGACTGGAGGCACCGTTTTGAGGCCAACAAAGAGGCCAAGCTCTTCGGGGGCGTTTGGGATGAAGTCGCGGTACGTCGCCATAACTTGCTTGGCGTCCTTGGCGTCCCAGAAGATCGGACCAGCGAGCACCATTTTGGCTTGGTGGGCCTGAAATAGAAAGCTCGTGACCACACCGAAGTTACCACCGCCACCGCGCACCGCCCAGAAGAGGTCAACGTGCTTGTCCTTGTTAGCGGTGACGAAAGAGCCGTCGGCGCACACGACATCCACCTCTAGCAAATTGTCGACCGTGAGGCCGTGCTTGCGCGTGAGGTAGCCGGTTCCTCCGCCCAAGGTCAGTCCTGCGACGCCCGTGCTGCCGACGATGCCCAGTGGTACGGCGAGGCCAAATGCGTGGGTCGCGTGATCGACGTCGGCTGCGGTGCAGCCTGGATCGACACGCACGGTGCGGCTCGCTGGGTCGACGCGCACGCTGCCCATCTGCGACAGGTCGATGACCAGTCCACCGTCGCAACTCCCCAAACCGGGGCCGTTGTGTCCGCCTCCGCGGATTGCCAGAAGCAGCTTGTTCTCGCGCGCGTAGTTGACCGCCGCTATGACATCGGCGGCGTCGGTGCAACGAGCGATCACCTTGGGCCGTTTATCGATCATGCCGTTGTACAGCGCTCGCGCCTCGTCGTAGTCCTTGTCTGATGGACCGATCAGCCTTCCGCGAAAGTCCTGAATGGCAAACTCGCCCATGATGCTGCCTCCCTGAAGAGTTGATCCATCGCGCGCGCGCGACGACGCCATGCGGTACCCAGACGCTCCGAACGGTCGGCAAGAACGACATCGGGCGCGTGGAATCCATCGGCATCTACGTACCTATCTGGTCGCCATTCCGAGTCGTAGCCTCGTAGCTTACTTGATGAAAGCATAGTGCGCCGACGCAATTGCCGAAAGGAGCTTCCGATTGGCGACAGTGACAGCAAGACGAGCGAGCAACCAGTGGAATGAAACTCGACCAATCGTCGCCCGAGCTTTAGCAGAAGAGAAAAAGGGGCGCGTACGATCGCCAGGCCTGACGCGCCAGACTGCTCTGAAGCGTCCGACGCAGTCTCAAGTGGTCGATTTGAATGCCCCCTACCGGGAATTCCGATAGTCTCTTTCGGGTCCCTTGGCTGCCGCTCACCGACGTCGAGGCGCGAATCACTGGATAGGTGAAGTGCATTGGACAGGACCCGGTCAGTTTGAGCCACTCAGGCACAATTCGTGATTGTCGGGTGGCAGGACGGCAGGACACGTTGGCCGATCCTCGCCGCACCCCGGCGAGAAATGCGCCCGCATGAAGTCGATATACCCCCGGTCGTCCAGGTTGTGGTGAATTTCAATGAAGCCGCGTGCGTCGTCGCCCCGGCAAGGCGGACGCGTCGAAGTTGAAAAAAGATTCAGGCGCACTTGGCAGCGATGCCCGCCGCCTTAGAACGACGGCATTGCCGCCGCGGCTTTTGGCCTGGTACATCGCGTGGTCGGCATTGACCTGCAGGGTTTGTTCGTCTAGTCCGTCGTCCGGATAAACAGCCACGCCCACGCTGGCCGAAACCCCCGGGATGCAACTTTCAACTGCAAAGCGTTTTTCGATAGACTGACGCAGCTTTTCGGCGATCGAAACCGCGTCTTCAGCCTCATTCACGGCCGGTAAGATGGCAACGAGTTCGCCTCCACCGATGCGCGCGATAGTGTCCGATTCGCGTAGGCATTGCTTCATACGCTTGCCGATGCGCTGCAGCAACATGTCGCCCACGGCATGGCCGTAGCGATCGTTGACCGGCTTGAACCCGTCGATGTCGACAAACAGCAGGGCGAATTTCGTACGCCAACGTTTTTCGTTGAGTATTGCCTGCTTAAGCCGGTCGGCAAACAGAATGCGGTTAGGGAGATCGGTGAGTTAGCACATAGTCCAGATAGGCGCGCGGATCGAGGTCGTTCGGTGCGCAAGTCCCGATCAGCGCGTACATTGCGGCGGCCCGTTCACCGGCGCTGTCGGAACCGGCAAACAGGAAATTCATCCGACAATGAACATAATTCCATTATCGGAAGAACTTTCTATTTGCGGGCTCTGGCAGCGGTGGTGAACGTGCTGCTGCGATGTACTCGTTAATTGGCACATGCGCCCTCAACGACTTCGATCCGCGCGCTTACCTGAACTATGTGTTGGGAAGAATCGCTGACCATCGGATCTCTGCCGTCGACGAGCTCTTGCCATGGCGTGTGGCTGAAAAGTTGCATGCAACGGCCAGTCCACCACATCAAGCTATCTAGGCGCTCTAAACGAGGCATGCGGGGCCATCATGCCCCCAACGCGCGGGCTTGTACCAACGGCCCTCGTCAGTCGCTTACGATCCAGATGCGATCGCTCTTCAAGAAGCGAGGCTCGTCGAAATAGTGCCTACGGCATTCGACGATGGCCGATTTCGGGTAACGCCAGCTGGGGCGGAACTACTCCGTCGTCTTCGTATGACAGCGGATTGAAGTACAAATTGGTTCGAGCCGCGATCGGCGACCGCGCACGGGTCGTAGCTGCCGATCGTCGCGGTGATAGCGACGTGCTGTTCCCAGCGAGAGGGCGTGCATCGTTTCCGGCCCGCGTCCTTACGGGCTTTGCGCACCATCGTTCATTGCACTGAAAACGAGTGGCCCCCGGATTTCAGCGGCATCGACAAGGGCGAGCTTCGCCGCTACTGCGGAAAATCAGGAATCTGCCCGATCGTCAGATCTCCTGGACCGTCACCCGATGAATTGTTCTCCTGGCATCAGGTTACTTCCGTGAAGCGAATCGCGGATCCGAGTGCATCTGCAATGTGTCGAAGCCGAAGGACGTCCTCGGGCTTCATGCTGGACCTCCGCCGTCTCGCCGTGGCAAAGAACCCAGGTTAGCGATAGCGAACTAACTATCATTCGTTTGCGAAGCTTCCTGATTGTGATGATAAAACTGGTTCGACCAGCGCCCCACGATGCTGTACTTTATGCAGACCGATAAAGGCCGAAATACCGCCGAAGGGGCACGGAATCTCATCAAGGCTGCGGGCGCGCCAATAGGCCCACCAAGCAAGCCGGATACATGTTTGCATACCGTTTGGCGTCACAAAAGAATGCTTGCAAAACGCGTCGGATCCATACGTACATCCATGAAATAAATCTGCAGCATCGTCGCAACTGGGAACGGCGGCCGTCCGGTTTTGCCCGTCGGATCGTGCGGATCGATCGGCGCAACCAGCTTCCACCAAGGCACAACGCGCCGCATCTCATCGAGAAATTCCCGCATGCGCGGGCGCCTCGTTGACAGATTCGGACCAAGACCCAGTTGCGTCATCGCACTTCTCATCAACTAATTCCCTCTGCTTCCAGGGTAGTTCAGCAACACGTCAATGCCAAGACTTTTGTAGACCTTTCTTCACACGGGGCGTTTATGAAACCACTTCTAACGTAGTGCAGTGGCGTGTGGCTCAAGAGCCAAAAAAGATATCGCAGAAACTGACAGGGCCGACGCAGGTCGACGGATTCGAGGGATGCGTATCTTGTTTTTTGTGGCTGGAATCGCTCGTGCCTTTCATTTCGGCGCCCATGCCACTGTCCATTTTTTGCGGCTGGGGCGCGGCGGCTTGCTGTTCAGCATCCTGGGCGGCTACTTTCGCCTCCGCAGCCTGGATATCGGTAGGATAGGTCGCGTCATCGTTGGCCGGCGGATTGTATCCAGCCTGTTCGAGCCTGATGAGATCGGCGCGTACCTGCGCTCTGGTGAGATGGGCGGACGCGGACTGCGCAAAAGTCGATGTGGAACTGACGACCGCACTGAGCGTCAATGCCAACAGGGCGAACTTTTTCATGATTGTGACTCCTTCCAACAAGGGCCCCAGTTTGCCGGGGAACTAGTGAAGTACGTTGACGTGTGGCTCAAGAGCCGGAATAAATGCTGCAGAAGCTGACAGGTCCAACGCAGGCTGACGGATTTGAAGGAGGCGTCTCCTGTTTGATGTGGCCGGCACCGCTTGTGCCTGTCGTTGCAATACCCATCCCACTGTCGCTGTTTTGCTGCTTGAGTCGCGCGACCTGCTGTTCAAAGATAGGCGCGACGTCGGGGTACGACGCGTCACTCACGAAATTCAGACCGTTGCGTTCGGCTTCAATCAACTCCTGCCGCACCTGCGCACGGGTCTTTTCCTGAGCCTGCGCGTTGATCGCAATGCCCGCTGAGGCGGCAAGAATCAGGGAGAAAATCATGGTTCGCTTATTCACTCTGGACTCCAATATAAATGACGGGGAAGTTGCTGGTTCTGCATCATGAAGCGCGAACGCCGCAAACTTCATCAAGCGTGCTCGCACTACGATATACCGGGAGCGGGCGCCGCTTATTCCCAAAGTTACCAAGAGTGCAGGCAAAACATGATGCATTGGCGACTGCGCCGCCTTGCAAGTTGCTGGTGCAGATCAACGGCATCAGGTCGCTCCGTTGCCGAGCACACATTCATCACCGCTGCGCGGCACATCGTTGGAGTAGACGGGCCCGACCGTGAGTACGCGCGATCTATTCCCGGTGCTTGCCAACACGCCAGTCCTTCGGGAATAAGCTCACTCGAGTTGCGGTATGGACAAGACACCCTCCCGAAGCTTCGGGACTGGTGAACCACCGTTCGGGAGAAGGACATGAGACGTATCTATTTTCTATTGCCGAATGTGCATAGTGCACAGATGATCATCAACGAACTTCTGTTATTGCGGGTTGAGTGGCGACATGTCCACGTTATCGCCAATCACAATGTGCCGCTCGAGGATTTGCCAGAAGCAACCTTGGTGCAACGCAGCGATCTGTTGCCCGCCCTCGCGAGAGGGGCGGCGATCGGGTGCCTAACGGGGACGCTGGCCGGACTGGTCGCACTGGCGTTCCCACCGCCCGGGCTGACGATTGCAGGCGGCGCGGTCGTGGCGATCACGCTCTGTGGCGCCGGCTTTGGTGCGTGGACGGCGACCATGATTGGCGTCGATGTACCGAATACGCGGCTCAAGCGCTTTGAACAGGCTATAGAAAAAGGCAGACTGCTGATGATGGTCGACGTCGCGAAAGATCGCGTCGAAGAAATCGAAGGGGCGATCAAGCTGCGTCACACCGAGGCCGACATCCAGGGAACGGACCCGACGATTCCGGCGTTTCCGTGACGCTGCGTAATGCCGGCTGGTTCCATCGCAATGATGTGATCCGCCAAGAAGTGCGCACCAATATGAACGACAGGAAGCTCGTTGTCGTGCGGGGCGGCGCGGCGGGGTCGTGCCCTCGCCCCAGTAGGCGGCGAAGGGCACGCTATGCAGATTTGACCAGCTCTGCCAATCCTTTTCCAGGAAGTAAATGTCTATGAGTTCCCATCAAGGGATGTCGCAAAAAGTTGGCATGACAGCGCGGTTTATCGCCGCATTCATCGCACCTGCACTGGTGGCGCTGACGCCTTCAATTGAAAGCCGGCCGTCCTCCAGCAGGCGATCGAGCACGCCCCAGGTGAATGCTCCGTGCATCCAGCCGCCTTGTGCGAGTGCGATCGTCTTCTGAGCGATCGGCCGCTTCCTGTTCGTCGTCGCCATCGGAACCTTCTCAATGCCGGGTCCAGCCACGCCGCCGATTACCTACCGTCCCGGCCGTTCTCGCACGCCCATGATCAGGCGGCCTAGACTGGGTATCCAAAAGATATTACGTTACGTCGCTGTGATGCATGATGTCATGTCTCTGCTGCCCGTGTCTTTAAGGCGGAACATATCGATTGGCCCACCCGAAAGTGGTGGCCTTGAGACCGTGGATGATGAGTGGCTCTGCGTGTTCGCGGTTGTGCCCCCAGGCGAACGCGGCAAGCCGATCCCGGCAAGCCGATCCCGGACTGGGCCGTCTGTCCCTCTCCTGAACGACACATCGGGTACGTCCGCAGCGCGCCCGGGCGCCGCGGATTGCCGGACAAACTCGGCCTGAATTCGCACGTTAACGTCGTCGCCTACGGCCGGGAACCACGTCGATAGTCCAAACCTCGCGCGACTGAAATGACCTTCCGCCGAGAAGCCGAGCGTGTCCTTTTTCGTCAGTGGATCGGGCGCGAAGCCGTTGAACGTCACGTCAAGCGTGACCGGTTGAGAGGTGCCGCGGATCGTCAGATCGCCGGTTAACGTGCCGCGAGCGTCTCCTGTACGTTCGAAACGCTTGCTAACAAACCGGATCTGCGCAAAGCGCGCCACGTCGAACATATCAGCGCCTTTGACGAGTTTGTCGAGGAGCGGCACGTTGGTATCCACGCTATCGGCATCGATGATCGCCGCGACTGAACTCCTGTCGAACCCGCCTTCGTGCCAGTCGAGCATTGCGCTCGCGCGATCGAGGCGCATCGTGAAGCGAGAATACTTGAAGTGATCGACATCGAATGTAATGCTCCAGTGGTGCGGATCAAGCTCGTACTGGCCTGGCGGCACTCGCGTTTCAGACCGGCTGACGGTATGCGTGACCACTTGGAGTGGCGTGCATGAAGCGACTATCGGGAGCACCGAAATTCACAACACGCGCGCGACAATCGCGCGAACGGAATGCTTCTTCATGGCTCTCATCCCAGTGCTTGACCAGCGTAACAGGAGCGCGGGCGACGCGACCCACACTGGATCCAGTCAGAGTGCCGTGGATGGCCCGTCAGCGGGCATCCGAATCAGCCACGTGGCATGCATGGATTCGATGGCGATGAAACTTCCGATTCAATGCAGCGAGCTATCTGCAGTACATCGTGCGCCAACCCGGCTCGTCTTGACCTTCAATTGTTCGGCGGCGGCACGACATAGGTCCTCACGCCGGCTCGTGGCGATCCATATCCACCAGACTGCGCACTGTTCGGCAAACCGTTGGATAGTTGCGCCCGCGGATCCGTCGGATTCAGAGACAGTTCTCCCGCCTGGCGATCACCATCAGTGGGATACTCGCTCCCGAGTGCAGCCTGCGGCATCAACCGGGTGCTGTTTTCAGGCGCCTTGATATCGTCATATGGGCTGAGACCTTGCGCCGCGACGCTGCCCGCGGCGATACATGATACCGCGAACAGGACTCCTCTCAATGCCATCGGTGCTCGCCGCTCGCCCGCTCTATTGAAAGCGTTTTCCATTTCAAACTCCTTAAGATGCCGATCAGTTCATAGCTCTGCGCAAGCCTTGACTTGCGCAATGCACCTGACGAATCGAGAACCGTCAGAGAAAGGACGACCACTGCAATTTCCTTCATTGCAGAAGCCAAACCGTTTTTCGATATGCAATGAGTAGACTCTGTTTCTTCGCCGAATATTCCCGCAGCCTGTAAAAAAATGGAAATTTTCAGGACCAAAACACCTTAAAAGAGGCGATTGCGGTGTGAGTAGACGACCCGTTGTTCCGTTGACGGGTCTTCCGGCATGGCGGCGGACGTAGGGCACGATCGTTGGACAACTTCACGATTGGTCGTGCCGCTGTGTCCTCTTATCGTCGATGCCAAAGATGCCTCTTTGTCCGGCGAAAGAGAGTAGGGAATAAGGATGCCGGTTGAGTGGTTTACCCGTGCAGAGCGTCGTGCGCTGGAGGCAGGTGGACTGCGGACATCACGCGCTCGAAAACCAAGGAGTAGTGACATGAAATGGAATTCGGTCAATCGGCTTGTTGGTCAATCCGCGCGCGGTTCGCTCATCGCGAGCGCGGTGCTGATGGCAACGTCAGCCTGTGTGTACGCGCAAACGTCGGCAGAGCCCGGCACGCATCAGGTCACCCGTGCCGAAGTGCGGCAAGAACTTAAGGAGTTGGCGGCGGTCGGATATCGCCCTGTTCCCAATGATCTCTATTACCCAGACGACATTCAGGCGGCGGAACAAAGGTTGAAGGCCAAACATCAAGTGGAACAGGATGCGCTGACGGACGGAAACCCGATAGCGCAGACGAAGCCCATGCCATGAAGGCGACGGATGGCGCGTACAGGTACAGACGGGGGCGGAATACTTTAACCGGTTTGGTCAAGCCTCGGACAATAGAGGCTTTTACAGCTTCGACCACAACGGGGTGCATTTCATCGGGCTTGTCAACGTAATGCAGTTCAAGCCGAATGGATTGGGAGGCTTGGGCGACGACCAGCTCGCCTGGCTGGAGAACGATCTGAAGGGGCGTTCGTCCAGCACGCCGATTGTCGTCTTGCGCACATGTTGATGTGGACGATTTACGAGCCGTGGGGGTGGGGCACCGGCGATTCTGGCCAGGCGTTGAGCTATCTAAAGCGCTTTGGATCGGTCACCGTCCTGAACGGGCATATCCACCAGATCGTGTCAAAGGGGGAGGGCGATATCACTTTCCATACGGCGCACTCGACGGCGTATCCCCAACCGACGGCCGGCAATGGCCCGGGCCCCATGCCGCTGACGGTGGCAGGCAATCAGCTTCCGAGGATGCTTGGTGTGACAAGCATCAATATCGCGCGCCACCCGCTGAAGGCGACACTTACCGACACGACACTCGTCTGATTCCCGACACCACTCACGCCACAAGGATCCTAATCATGCGTACCACTTTCTTTCGTCGCGCTGTCGCTGTCTCGCTGGGCGTCGGGACGCTGATATGGGGAATCGCTTCCGAGTTCACCGTCGCACAGGCGCAGGACGCCAATGTGGTTGTGATAAAGAACTTCATGTTTTCGCCGATGTCCCTCACGGTCAAGGCTGGTTCGACCGTGACCTGGAAAAATCTCGATGGCGAACCGCATGCTGTAGTCAACGATGCCGGCCTGTTCCACTCCGGCGCGCTCGATCAGGACGACACTTTTCAGTTCAAGTTCGATAAACCTGGTGTCTACAAGGTATTCTGCGGCATTCACCCGTATATGAAAGAGACCATTACCGTCGAGTAGGCGCGCTCTCTACGGTAGCTCATGCCGACAGAGGTTAAGTAACTGTCTGGAATGAGGCGCGAGGGGGAACTCCGTGCTGCGCGATATCAATGCTGGTGCGCGGCACGGATTATCGCATTCTGAACTGTGACGCTGCGCCGACTTAAGGTGTCGGCTTCGTCTGCCCGGTCTGTTCCAGGCCCATCACTGCACTTCTTTCCGCTTGATGTTTGGCGGCAACCTTTGCTTCGGCGGCCTGGATGTCTGCAGGGTAGTCGACCTCGTCGCCTTGGGCCGGGCTATAGCCGGCCGCCTCCAGCTCTTCGAGTTCATGTCGCACTTCCGCGCGAGTGAGCTGATGTGCGGCAGGGGCAGACGAAGTTTGCGCATACACGCTGGCCGAAGTTGCCATCAGCACCGCGCCCGCGACAACCAGCGCACGTAGTGGCCGGTCAAAAAACTGATTCATCGAATCCGATTTCATTGTAGTGCTCCTTGCTTCTTGAGATGCTGATTCGCGCGAGGATCATGCTGGACTGCACATGATGCGAGCGGTGGTCAGGTCTTCATTTCAGACTCCTGATAATAGTGTTCGGCATGCAATGAGTAGACGCCGCTTCGTCGTCAGGTATTCCCTGATCCTCCATAAAAGCATTGGCCTGACTGTCCGCGTCAGCTTGCGATCGGCGACATGTATCGGATGGCTGGTCTGGTTGACGTCGGCGGTCTGCGTGCGGGCCCCCGTTCCACGGGCGGGTTATGTTCACGGGGAGACAGTGCGTCGTTGTGACCTTCACGGCAGATACAATGTCTTTGAAATCACCCAACCGCCTGCCCGCACTCAAGGGCGTCGCCAGCCTGTATGGGTAGAATTTGTCCATGGGCGTCGGATCCTGCACTGGACCTGGGCATGGGAGTACTTGACTGGTGGCTCAAGCCGGAGCTAATCCACGGCGGCGGGCTTCCTGGCGGTCGCGACGCGGTAGGTTACGGTGGACTTTATAGGCGACGCGCGAACGAGAATAAATTCGTGAGTGTCGCGCAATGTCGGCAGGTTCTGTCAGGTCTGAGGCATCTGGGATGCCTTGGCCAGCACACGGACAGGGACCGGGTCATGGCGGCCTTTGAGGTGTGCATCAAGCTGCGGCAGGTCTGCCGCCGAAACGCCGGCATGCTCGAATACCAGTTCGGACACGATAGCGTCGCAAGCGATCTCTTTTGTCAGTCCCTCAAGTCTCGAGGCCACGTTCAGTGGGTCACCAATTGCCGTGAATGTCACATGCTCGCGAAAGCCAATCTCACCCATCACAGCCCGGCCGCAATGCAATCCAATGCCAAACCGTATGGGCGCTTGCAGTTGCTGTTCGAGCGCAGCGTTGAGTTGATCAATGTTGGCTGCCACCAACGGCACCGCGCAGAGCGCCTGGCGACAAGCAGTGGCTGGCTCCTCGCGTAAGCCAAAGATCGCGAGCACAGCGTCGCCCAGGAACTGGTTTGGCATACCACCCGCCTGGACCACCGCGGCACAGACAGCGCTCAGGAAGCGACTGACTACGAATATGCTGTCGAACGGTAGTTGCCCCGCGGCAAGCTGTGTGGAACCCCGCATGTCCACGAACATGAACGCCGCGAATCGCTCTTGCGGTATGACGTCCCGCTGACGCCGTTGCAGGAAGGCCGCGGATGCGGCCGGCGGCACCAATGGCCACACGGAGATGTCATGGATCGGCCGCAACTGGCACGCAAGGCGCACTGTCTGCGAGTCGACTCCCAGTCGCTCCAGGACGCGCCGCTCCGCCTCGGCCGGCGCGGGCAGCGGCACATCGCTGAGCACGCGCACTCTACACAATGTGCAGCGAGCACGGCCACCGCACGTGCTGGCGTGGGGAACGCCGGCCATCCGGCTAACTTCGAGCACCGAAAGTCCGAGCGGCGCAAATACCCTACGCCCGTCTGGATACAAGATGCAGAGCCGTCCGTGCCGGCGCTCCCGGACCGTGCGCAGCAGCCGCGCTCCAAGTACCAACAGCAGCGCACCACCATCGAAGATCAAAAAATCGTTGCGCAGATTGGCGAGCCAGAGGTTTTGCGATCCCCTCCCGACGACCGCCTGCCGGGTCGCGGCAGCGCGCCAGACAGGGTCCTGCGCAAGCGCGATCACCTCCCGTCCGCCTTGCAGGAAGCCCAGCAGAGCGAGCACCGGGAGCAACACGGCGACGCTGAGCAGCACGCTCCGCCATGTCCCAAACCATGGCTTCAACCGCAACCAGAACCAGACGCCAAAACACCCATGAGACCAGGCGACCACCAGCAGCATCAGTTGCACCTGGCCGAAGAACGGCGAAGCAATCCAGAACGAGTACAACAACTGCGCGTAACCCTTGTTCAGGCCGAACACGGCAAATGCGACTCGCGTGTTGGCGAGATGGTTCGCCAGCAGCGGCGGAATGCACAGGCCGAGGACGAGTTGCGTCGCCTCGCCCCAATTCCAATGCACAGAGCGCCGCTCATATAGAGCCCACAGACCCAGGAAGAAATGCGTCACCAGTGCGCTATACAGCACCCCGGTTCCAAGCCATCCCTGCCAGATAAACTTTTGAACAAGCAGGCCACGCTCTAGCCATGCGAGTGAGATGTTTCCTAGCGAGTGATTCAGGAGATGTGTCCCTACATAGGTGAATAACACCAGTCCTGTGGTCAGCCGAACGGACCGCACTCCCGCCGGTCGCCATCCTTTAAAACGGGGAAAGCGCGACATGCTCTACTCTCCACCCTCTCGATCAGAGGCATTTCGTTGGGAGATCGGCCAGCGGGGTGCGGTTCGATGTGGCTGCAATGCGCGTTCAGTCATGCATCCATCGTCTTGTCGCCAAGGTCGTGGAGCCGTTTAGAAACGCCAGCTCGCACCTGGTTTGTTTGCTTGCTTGGGACGCCAAGCCGGGCGACCACGCGCCCTGACACATTACTGTGGAGCTGGATCCTTGAAAGCGAGACTTCAGGAATACTACTATTGTCGATCAGGCGACTGACGAAACTGAGCGCACGTGACTCCCGCATCAGCGATGAGTTGAACAACATCTAGTTTACACGGATCAGGATTTCCGCCGAGGATCGTGTCGGTCCGCGGCGCTCGATTGGATTGAGGTGGCGCAGCGGGATGGCACGATGGCACGCTTGAACGCGCTGCTCCATAGCGGAGGAAGTTGATTCGGCGCTTCGCCGAAGGTCACAATGGCGACGCACGCCGACCAGCGGCGCAGCTCGTTGAACTGGCCGGGAATGGCCGGCGCCTGAGGGACGTCGCGTTGAAGATGCCGCCCGAGGCCGGGTATCGCTACCCTGCAAAGCTGTTCGTACTCTTTCAACGCGGATGGTGGGCTCGAGCAACGCCTTTGGCGCACGCCCTTTGCTGAAAACACCGAGACTAGCAGGATGATCCCGGCGAGAGTGAACCAAACCGTGGGAGGCCAATTCACGCCGCTCGGCGCGCACTCGGCGAGTTTGCAGTTGCAGAAGTCTTGGTCAAGACGGCAAGTTTCTTAACCGAGAATTCTTCGTTGAGAACCGCAATTCTGACCTGTGCCAGGCAGAGCGCTCCCTCGTCCGTCCATCGCATTTGTTGCTTCTTCGCCATTCGATGGCTGACCACCAGGTTCACCGCGGACTCAGCAATGCCGCTGCTGATCGGTAGCCCCTTGTGATAGCGCATGCCATAGTTCACGAGCGTACCGGCGTTGTTCTGGATGTAGAAGTACTCGCGAAGCACGTCCGTGTTCGACGATACTACGGTCATGAATTTCGGCGAGTCAAAGGGACTCACGTTCGAAACAGTCCTGATTTACCCGACGAGGGCTTTCGTGGGACGGAAAGGATGGCACGACGGAGCTCAAGCCGGATGTTCGTTGGCGCGGAAGATGCGGCCGAGGCCGGCATTGTCGGGACCTTTCTGCGTCCAGTAGAGTTCGCCGAGCTGCGTATCGATAGTGATTCCGACGCACCAGCGCGTCTGGTCGAGCCGGTCCTGGTCGCCATGTCCGGTCTCGACTAGCGTTTCGACTTGAGAGCCGTCGAGTTTGGCGCGCATCACGCGCATGCCTTCTCGATCGCACCAATAGAGCTTGCTACCTGCCTTCGAGATGAATCTGCTTCGGCGTGTGCGTGACGCCTTGCGGGACGATGACCACGCGATTCCCGCCATCCAGGCCGGCGCGTTCAATCGAGCCATCATGGAGGCCGACTCAGGCGTGAATTTCGTTTTGATCGTGGCTAGAGCTTGTGTTAAAGAGCCGCGGGTTTGTTCATTTTCGTGCCCGTCGTGCCGAAAAGAACTACCTCTGATATCGAAGCCAGGAGAGAGGTTTATGGAGCCAATTTTCTGATGATAGTTGGCGGGGCGAAGGACGGCTATTACATAAAGCTGGAATATTCGCTTGAAGGAAAATTAATTGTCGCGCAATGGAATAGTTGAGCGCACGTTGCGTTTACGCATGGCGACCCGACCTGGTCGCGGCCGGCCACGAGTCCGAGCATGTGCTACGTCATCAATCATGAGATCGCTTTGATTCACACAACGATTCAACCCGCCTGGGTCCGCATCACACACTGGATTAACGCGCTCGCTGTCGTACTGATGGTCATGAGCGGCTGGCAGATCTATAACGCCTCGCCGATCTTTCCAGCTTTAGGGTTTCCTTCCGCCATGACCTTGGGCGGCTGGCTCGGTGGGGCCTTGCAATGGCACTTCGCAGTCATGTGGATGCTCGTCGCGAATTTCATTGCATACGTCGGGCTGAATCTGGCGTCCGGACGTCTGCGCCGGAAACTGCTGCCGATCAGCCTTAAGTCGCTTACAACGGATCTCTCCGCCGCGCTGCGTGGCAAGCTCGTGCATGAGGACCACGCACGCTATAACGCGGTACAGAAATTGGTCTATCCCGTCGTCATCGCCGATATTGCGCTCATCATCCTGTCGGGACTGGCGGTATGGAAGTCGGTGCAGTTCCCACTGTTGCGCACGCTCATGGGCGGGTACGACAATGCGCGCGTCGTACATTTCATTGCAATGAGCGTGCTGGTTGCGTTCTTTGTCGTGCATGTCGTCATGGTCGCACTCGTGCCGCGCTCGTTGGTTTTGATGATTCTCGGACGGTGACCATGACTTTGCGAAAAAAGGCCCAGAATCGCAATACGTTTCTTTCGTCTCACGCCGAATCCATCATAAATGATGCGCGTAACGAGCTGAAAAATCCGGCACGCCGCCTGCTCGGAAAGCGGCTTCTCACGCTCGGCGGCATTGCGTTGCTGTCAGGTTGCGATTTGTCCAGTGACAAGTCGGTGAACACCATGCTGCGCAGAATCTCGTTCTTCAACGATGACGTGCAGGCCCTGTTGTTCAACCCGAACCAGATGGCACCGACCTATCCGGAGTCGATGATCACACGGCCGTTTCCGTTCAACGCGTTCTACGACATCGATGATGTGCCCGAAGTCGACGCCACTACATACCGGCTGCAGGTAGGTGGCGTTGCCAACGGCAAGCGTCTCTGGACGCTCGACGAGCTGCGCGCGTTGCCGCAGGAAAACCAGATCACGCGTCATATCTGCATTGAAGGATGGAGCGCGATCGGCCGGTGGGGTGGCGTGCGCTTCTCCGATTTCCTGAAGCGTGCGGGCGCGGACATCACGGCGAAGTACGTGTCAGTGCACTGTGCGGACAACTACTGGACGAGCATCGACATGCCAACTGCATTGCATGCGCAGACCCTGCTCACACTCACATACGACGGCGAGGTGCTGCCGCCGAAGTACGGCTTCCCGATGAAGCTGCGTATGCCGACCAAGCTCGGCTACAAGAACCCGAAGCATATCGTCGCAATCAGTGCGACGAACGAATTTCCCGGTGGTTACTGGGAAAACCAGGGCTACAACTGGTTCGGCGGTTCCTGATGTTCACTACCACTCGCAGCTCAACAGTCCTTTACGGAGCATCCATGTCTATTCGCTTGAAAGTTGGCGTCACCCTCGCCACGCTGGCTTTTGCCAGCGTCGTGCTCGCTCAGACGCCCGCCGCCAAACCGTCGCGCATCCGCGGCGAGATCGTCTCGCTCGACGGCGACGTCCTGAAGGTGCACCGCCGTAGCGGCGACACTGTGTCGATCGAGCTCAAACCGGCGGTTGCGGTGTCGGCCGTCAAAGCCATGCAGCTTTCGGACATCAAGCCGGGCTCCTTCGTCGGCACAGCCGCAACGACGGGCACTGACGGAAAGTTGACGGCCACCGAAGTGCTTGTCTTCCCCGAATCCGCGCGCGGCATGGGTGAAGGTCACTACGCATGGGATCTCGGTCCGAACAGCACGATGACGAATGCGAACGTCGACGCCGTTGTTCAGGGTACCAGCGGCCGGGATCTGAAGCTGTCGTACAAAGGCGGGAGCAATGAGGTGACCGTACCGCCTAACGTACCCATCGTGACTTTCGCGCCGGCCGCACGCACCGACCTGACCGCGGGCAAGAAGGTGTTTGTGGTCGCGACGGCCGCCTCGCAGGGCGCATTCGTCGCGCAACGCGTGGTGGTCGAAAAGGATGGAATCGCTCCGCCGATGTAGTCGATTCGCGGTTGGATGGATGACCTACCCGCTGCGGTAGCACATGGTTCAAGCTCCGCAGCCCGTCGATTTATATATTCGCATCATCGCGCGTTCGTTGTTCCCTAGAGGAGAAAACTAAATGTCACGATCCATTTCGCAGCGCGCTTTCATGGTGTTCGGTGGCTTGGCCTTAGCGGGTACGCTGAGCTGGGCGCAAGCGGCGCCGGTCTCGTTTCAGGTGCCGTTGACGGGCACCCAACAGGTCCCGCCGGTGCAGACTCCGGGCAGCGGCAGCGCCGACCTCACGTACGACGCGGGCACGCGGGTCGTAACGTGGAACATCACCTTCAGCGGATTGTCGAGTCCGGCCACGATGGCGCATTTCCACGGGCCCGCCCCGGCCGGCAAAAACGCCGGCGTGAAGGTCTGGCTCTCCCAGAAGGGCAACATGGAGGCGACAAGCCCGATCACCGGTCAGGCCACGCTATCCCCGGATGATGCCAAGAGCTTTGAAGCCGGTGACATGTACATCAACGTTCACACCAAAAACAATCCGAACGGCGAGATCCGCGGCCAGGTGGTGTCCCCGAAGAGCAACTGACGCGAACGACGGGGATGTTTTATCAGGCTTTGTTGGGACCGCCATGAGGTCCCGTGCTACGGATGCGACCAGGGATTCTTGACGCAATATCGTTGCCGGCGAGGGTCGTCCAAGTGTGGCCTTTCTCATCGATTGCCACGAAGCCGGGTTGCCAGTGCTCCGGATTGCGCAGTTCGCTGTTATCCGATCCGTTACCACGCAATCGAACTCGAGCGGTTCGCCTGACGGCATCTTGCGCGATTCGGCAGTGTTGATCGCAGCGCGCAGTGCTAGTGCCGGAGTCAAATTTGACATGGCTAACGCCGCTCTTCCCGTGTGTAGCGCCAAGGCTACGTTGCCTACCGTCATTGCGCCCTGGCTTTCAGCCGCGCGAAGCTCTCGTTCGCCTCAACGATGGCCTGAAGGCGAGTTTCGTGCAGCAAGCGATCATATTCGTTCACGACAAGATTCAGTTCATCTACCAGATCGTCGGCAAATTTCCGTTCGGCGCCGTCGCCCGGCCGGTTCAATTCCGCTAATAGTCGCTTCTCAATCCCGTCGAGCGTTCCCGTATCGAGCAGTCCGAAGCCCGCTTCAGTCAGGAACCCGAGCAGCAGAAGTGTTTGCGCCAGGCACACAACCGCGTCCCGTTCGGGCTTCCCGCAGCGAACACGTTCGAAAGCGATCCTGACTGGGAGGACCAGTTCATTTGCTGTGCTGCGGTCCATCGGCAAGAACAATGCCTTCTTATGCCGAGACTGTTTCGCTAGCCCGGAGCCTAGCGAGCTCCCACTGCGCGGACGACTCATATGCGGTACCGTTTTCCTGTTTAGCCGGCGCGACTGGCGTGAGCGCTTTTCCGTGGTTATCGGCTTTCGCCGTCGTTACTTAATCAGCATCATTCCGACGACCTTAGATGCAGTCACATCGAACGTCGCGGTGTACTCGCACTCTGCGACGTGCCCCGACCGTTCGATCAGGCAGTCTGCGAAATCCGCCTTGTCTGACGCAGCGAAAACGCGAAGTGCCTTTCGGACCGTGTCCGCACCCTCGACAACCAGTTCCTTTGTGCCAAGCATGGATTCGATGATGTCCTTCGTCTGATCTCGCTCGACGCCGTAGCAGCGGCCGAGCACCCACACAACCTCGACTAGCGCGATCTGCGAAACGTAACCCGGCCGCTCGGTCGAAAAGGACTCCATGAGTGCCGTGGCCTTCTTGGACTGCGCCACGTCGTCCTGCGCGAAGTAGCGGATCAACACGTTTGTATCCAGTCCGATCATCGCGCCGATGCCCCCTGCTCGGCGATGGCGCGGTTCATGTCCTCAACCGAAACCGGTTTGGCAGGCTTCTTCACGACGCCCTTGAGCGATGCGAGCGAGCGAGTGGCCGGATAGACCTCGTACCGGCCCGTTTCCTCGTTAAAACTAAATTCGATCCGGTCGCCGGATTGCAGGCCAAGCTGGTTGCGCACGTCGACCGGGATCGTGACCTGGCCCTTCGATGTGATGGTTGCTGCTGTCATGGTGACCTCCAAGTATTCCTTACTTTAAGGTAAGGAGAATGAAAATGCAAGGGCCACATAGACACACCGTTCGGTTACACGACTGATTATTCCTCCGCCCAGCGCCCTCTCGTCCCGCACGATGCGGCCTTGGCTGACATCCGCGGAGTCATCGCCGCTGCTGAAGCAAAGCAGCAGTGAGCTTCCGGATCCTCTGGACCGAAAGCGCTCGCCGTGAATTGCGGCTCGGGTGCAAATACCGCGGGGGCGAATCGGTTAAGGTGTCGGTCTGAACGAACTGAGAGCCGCCGATGAGCAAGCTGAAGATTCTGGAGGAACTGTTCGCGGGCCGTCATTTCGACCGCGATGTGATCATACTGTGTGTTCGTTGATACCTGCGCTACAAGCTTACCCTGCGCGATCTGGTCGAAATGATGGTGGAACGGGGGTCTTTCGCTGGCGCACACGACGGTCCTGCGCTGGGTGCGTCGCTTTGCGCCGGAATTCGTCAAACGGTGGAACCGCTTTTGCAGGCCCACCGGCCAGTCGTGGCGTGTCGACGAGACTTACCTCAAGCTGCGCGGCAAGTGGGTCTATCTTTACCGGGCGGTGGATCGGGCAGGTCAGACGGTCGACCTCATGCTCAGCGCCAGGCGCGACGTGAAGGCGGCAAAAGCGTTTTTCAGGAAGGCAATCAAACATCAAGGTCAGCCGCCGAAGCCCATTACGCTTGATGGCTACGCCGCCTCGCACCGCGCCGTGCGCGAGATGAAGACCGATGGCTTGCTGTCGGAGGACACGAAGGTCCGATCCTCGAAATATCTCAATAATCTGGTCGAGCAGGACCACCGCAACATCAAGTCCCGGACGAAAGTCATGCTCGGCTTCAAACGTTTCCGGAACGCAGCGATCACTCTCTCAGGTATTGAACTGGTACATCGTATTCGCAAGAGCCAATTCAGCCTCGCGAGACTCCGCCTCAAAGATACCGCTGCGCCCGCTGTCTGGATGGCCGTCCTGTCTGCCTGAGCAGGTATCCTTTGTATAACAAAATATCTTGTCCATATCGACTATTTGCACCAGAGCCCTAGGACATTGGGCACCGTTTTCAGCGACTGCAAGGCTTGCCCCCGAGCTGCCGGACCAATGCACCCTCCAAGCCATGGCCTTCGGAGTGCCGCGCCAATTTTGCGGGCTGGACATCCGTGACCTCTTCGTGGCGCGATGGAAAAGGGCGGAGCGCAAGCGACTCAACGGTGCCTGACATCGGGCCGCGGTGAGGCGCCGTCTGTTGCGGACACCGCTGCTTCGGGAAGGGGTTTGTCGTCCCGGCTTTCATGGCGCGCACCGTGGCGCTCGCGTCCATCGTCCACCGACCTTCAGTCGACTTTCACGCCGATTCGCTCAATGCGGGTTCATTGACGATCTGCTTGATGACCGCCTCCATCAAGCCCGGAAAGCGGGCATCCAACTCAGCGCGCCGCAATGAATTCTGATGCACGGTGCCGGCAACGCGCGTGTGCACCAAGCCCGCTTCGCGCAGGATCCGGAAGTGATGGGAGACGCTCGACTTGGGGCGGCCACCGTCGAGGTCGCCGCAGGTGGCCTCGTCGACCGTTGAAAGTTGGCGGACGATCTCAAGGCGCACCGGGTCGCTAAGAGCATGGAAGAGCCGCCCGAGCGTGAAGTTCTCGGCGGCAGGATGGGTATAGGTGGGTGGCCTGCCGAAAGTACCTGAAGCGATGACGCTCGACGACATCGCACGCGTTCGCGAAGACTTCGTCGCCGCTGCCAAGCGCGCGCTCGACGCCGGCTTCGAATGGCTCGAGTTGCACTTCGCGCACGGCTACCTCGGCCAGAGCTTCTTTTCCACGCATTCCAATCAACGCGACGACGCGTACGGCGGCAGCCTCGAGAACCGCAGCCGCTTCCTGCTGGAAACGCTGGCCGCCGTACGCAAGGTATGGCCTGAGCATTTGCCGTTGACGGCGCGATTCGGCGTGATCGAGTACGACGGACGTGACGAGGAAACCTTGGCTGAGTCGATTCAACTCGCGAAGAACTTCAAGCACGAAGGGTTGGATATGCTCAGTGTCAGCGTGGGCTTTTCCACGCCCCAGGCGGCCATCCCGTGGGCGCCGGCGTTTCTTGCGCCGATCGCGGAGCGTGTGCGCCGCGAGGCTGGTATTGCCGTGTCATCGGCGTGGGGCATCGATACGCCGGAACTGGCCGACCGCTCCGTCAAGAACGGGCAGTTGGACCTGATGATGATCGGGCGCGCCCATTTGGCCGATCCGCATTGGCCGTACCACGCGGCGCGCAAGCTGGGTATCGAACGACCGTCGTGGACCCTGCCGGCACCCTACGCGCATTGGCTCGAACGTTACGCGGTTGCTTGAGCGCAGTTCGACGCTGATCACGGCGGTTTCTGCTGATCCGACCGGCGGCGCCACGCATCTAGCCCGGCTTTTCGCGCATAATCGTCCGACGTGGGTCGCATGCTCCATTCGCTCCGCTCGCTCTCACTGACCATAGATTCGTACGTTAAGTGAGCTGGAAACGTGATCCGCCGCACAGGCCAGGCACCCTTCCTGCCGCTATCCTGGACCTACAGGAGACCGTCATGAAAATCGAAGACTTCAAATCGCATCTGTCAATGCTGCTGCGAGATCAGCCGATAGGCACGACAGCGGATCTGTCAGACTTCGCCGTAGCCTGGTGGAACGGCCATAATGTGACGTATGCGTTTCTGTGGGATGTTGAAGGCGGTCGGATCGAAGAGGAGTTCGACCTGGACGACTATGGATGGAAGCAGTGGGAGCCAGACTTCGCTGTGTGGGTGGAAGCACCGAAGTTCAGCGCACGGGATGAAGTGCTGAGACGGCTAAAAGATGCGCCGCCGAACGAGGCGGCCTGATTGATTCGTCGCCATAGGCGAGGGGGGAGTTTATGGCGAAGCGCGCACTAAAGACGATCTACGCAGGCATTGGCCTTTCGGCTCTTTGGCTCCTGGGCGTAAGACAGCCGGTCGTTCTCGGCGTGCTGGTTTGGGAGGCTGCCTGTTTGTCGGTGCGACTATATTTGTAGTTTGGATGGTTGAGGATTAATCGACACCAGTGGCGAGAGGGAGATCGGTGTGACGTTAGAAACAAGGATGAGTGGTCCCACAACGCCTCCGACTACGGTTGAGACGTTGCGGCACATGGCCGAATGCTTACCTCTGCTCGACGGCGATGTCGTGATGTGGAGGGATGCGCTTCTGAAGGCAGCGGCCGAGCTCGAGGCCGAAACCGCACGGCTCGACTTCCTGATCAAAAACGAAGCGCGCGTTGGCGAGGGTGTCGATGGCTTCTATCACGTTTGGGGAGGTCCATTGGGCGACCCCGAGAAGCTAGAGCCGTACAACGCGAATTGCGAGACGGCCCGGAATACAATTGACGCGGCGCGCCTGGCCGCGCGAGATGGCAACACAATCCGCCGGCCGTAGACCGCAGATACGGGCGGCAGGCTGTCAGTTCTGAGTCACGCCGGCGTTGCTGCACGCGTATCTCGAAGAGGCATACGCCGTTGTCTCGAGAAACTGGCTAGCGGATCGGGGGATGTCGCCGGGGCTGAATAGGGATGGGCTCATGCGCGAAACGGCTGCGATTCGGAGGCGCGCCAATGTGTACCGGCTAGCTGCGGTGGGCATTGCGTCAACGCGGTCGCCTATGACCCGCATCATGTGACGCTCGTCGCCTGGGGCGGGCTGCTGAAGGGCACCTCGGACAGTACAACGCCACCATTGAGAAAAGTCCGTGTCACCCGAATCTCAACACCCTCAGCGCGTGCGTGCGCGAGCGGTTCTGACAGCTGCCAACACGACTTAGAGATCCAGCACCGCTATCCGCGGGGTAGCGTCCAGGCTTCGCAGACCATGCGCGGGAACGGCCAGAGCCGATAACAAGCGAATAGCGCAGAATGAGGTCGGGAGCTCCTTCAAACGTGAGTGAGACGAAGTAGCGGCCGACTTCGGTCGGCAGGGCTTAGGCGCCAGCAAGACGACCCTTAATGCAGAGGCAGTTCAATGAAGAAAGGAAACACAAAACTTACCCGCCGTGACGCTGAGCGCCTTTTCGAGGGACTGTCCAACGGGAACGTTAGAGTATCGAGTCGGCCCGAAAACCCGTTCGAAAGCGGGGCGTTCGACGACGTCGAGCGCGTCGACGACGAAACCAAACTTTGGAAAGATAACCTCGTCACTCTCCCGATGGCGATCGAGTTACCTGCCGGCTATGAGTCCTTGCCCGACTTGCGCAAGGCGATGGAGCGGGCATGGCGTGTGAAGTGGGTGAGGGAAAGCAAGAACGAGGTCGTCACTGAATTCCCTGAAGGGTGGGCGGCCGTCCGCCCGGCAAACGGACCCATAGAATTGCGAGGTCCGACCGGCGTGGTCCGCGCTTTATACGGGTGGGCCGACGATGCTGAGCTCAGGATTCTGCCGCGGTATCTGGTGGAGTCACAAGAGAACAGTTCGAGCGGTCTCGGCAGTTTAGTTGTCCGTGATCGGGAGACCGGCCAAATTGTTGAGAGGTCGTCAATCTGGTCTGCGCAGACCGGCACCAATCATCCCGATTGGACCAGACTGTCAGCGTGGCTCGACGTACGCTATCCACGGTATCGCGATCCGCTTCGATACTGGGAAGACTGCGAGAAGAACATCGAAAATCGGGTCGACCCTTGACGAAGGCACTCGTCCCCTAAGCAGCAGATTTGGATCCGGTATTGGCCAGCATGCGTCCCGGACGGGATGACTGAAAGGTATAGATTTCCGGCGCCGGAGCCGCCCTAGATTCTTTTTGAGGAATGAATCGGACCTGTGACCTTCCAGCGCGTCAGTGCGGCGGTCACAGATCGGCCATCTTCCGTCGTTCGCCATCGCGTTCACACGGTCATTCGAGTGACTGCTTCGCACTCGAAAGCCACCATTCTGCGAACTGGCCTTGTGACTACCCGCCCTGCCAGGTCCGGGTCCGCCGCAGGGCAAGCGCGGACGGTAAATATGATCGCTCCTTCCACCTAATGGAGATACTCACGATGCAAGTCTTGGTTGGCGAAGACGCCTGCCCGGCTGTCATCAAGGACATGCTGTTTCGGGCAGCGCTTCGCGCCGAAGTGTGCGTGACGCTCGTCGCGAACCCGTATTTGCGCACGCCGCCTTCGCGCTATATCAAGGCACTGTAAGTCCCGGCGGCCTTCGACGCCGCCGATGCTCGCATCGTCGAACTGGTCGCGGCCGGCGACTTGGTGATTACCGCGGACATACCGCTTGCCGCGGCTACGCTCGACAAGGGCGCGTATGCGCTCGACCCGCGTGGAAACTGGTTTAGCCGTGAGAATATAGAGGAACGCCTGACGATGCACGCAGTGATGGAACAACTGCGCAGCACACGCGTCGATACGGGCGGTCCGGCGCCATACAGCCCGCGCGACAGCAAGACGTTCGCGGGACAATTGGATCGGTTTCTCGCGCGCCATCGCGCGCCGCCAGGCGCAGCTGTTTGATGACGCGAGCCGCAGCACCGCAAGAGCGGGTCGGATCGGATAGCGCCCATTGACCAGAGATCAGGTTCAACTGCTGCTCGGTCATACATAGCTTGTGAGACCACCTTGTGATATCCCGGCATGGCATGCTCGGCCGGCGTCTATTCGGCCTCTTCGGTTCACCCGAGTCGAGAATCTCGCTTTTCCCGCTATAATTGGAGAGCCGTCGCCATGACACCCACCGTTGGCGAGCTCAAACGAATCAGCGCCGTTACGGTGCAGCACTACAACGCGCACGTGGAAGATGTCCGGGTAGGCACGAGCGACCACGACATCACACAGAACATCGACGCGCTACTGCGTCATATCGCCGTCGAGCCGCCTTTTGCGATTCTCGATTTTGGCTGTGGGCCGGGGCGAGATCTAAAGGCTTTCACCTCGTCGGGCCATCGCGCGGTCGGCCTCGATGGTGCCGAACGCTTCGTCGCGATGGCGCGCGACGAGACCGGCTGCGAGGTGTGGCAGCAGGATTTTCTGCACCCCGATTTGCCGCTCGCACGCTTTGACGGCGTTTTCGCCAACGCCTCCCTGTTCCATGTCCCGAGTTAGGAATTGGCCGTGTGCAGCGGCAGTTGCACGCGACCCTGAAGCCTGGCGGCGTGCTATTCAGCTCCAATCCGCGCGGTGCGAATCAGGAAGCCTGGAACCACGGCCGCTATGGCGCTTTCCACGATCTCGAAGCATGGCGCCAATACATGGCAGACGCGGGATTCCTCGAACTCGAGCACTATTACCGGCCCGCCGGCAGCATCTGTGCTTCTGCGGCCAGCAGCACGGCCTTGACCTCGTCGTACAGTCCGCTGTGAACCAGCGCGTCACGCTTCTCACTGGGGATCAGTGCGACCCGTTCAAATGGCGACGGGCGCTCCGGCAGGGCACGCGCGAGACGGTAGGCGCGTAGCGCCGGCACGCAGACCGAGGCAGCGGAATCGACGGTCGCTTGTTGCCTTTTCCCAGCACGTGCAGGGTCCATTGATCCCGCGGGTCAACGTCGAGCCGGGGCAACCCGTCCGCTTCAGACCACACCAGTTCCGCCAGACGCACGCCAGCGAAGCGGTACAACGACCAGATCACGCCGCGACGCGCCCATACAAGTGTCGACATGGTGTCCGGCGCGGCGCCGCTGACCACCGCGTCGCACAGCGCCAGCACCCTGGCCGGCATGATCCGGACGGCGTCCAGCTGTCACGGGTGGCCGCACTGCCCGAGATTTCGGCGGCGGGGTTGGCGATCACATAGCCGGTCCGCAGCCAGCAGCGGAACAGGCTCGACACGACGGCGAGGGCCCGCGCACGGGTCGTGGCCTGCTCCCGTCCCCTTCAGCCGTCTAGCGCTGCACGACCCGCTTAACGCCCACGAACTTCGCGGCGACTGTGAGCAGCACGATGATCATCAAGACCTGAATGGTCGATGCCGCCGCTACGACCAGCTGACTGCCCTGAAACTGAAGATAGCTGAACGTTTCGATAGGCAGCGTCGTCACCCCCGGTCCCGTCAAGAACAGGGCCGCATTCAGTTCCCCGAACGAGACAATGAACCCGAAAAGCCAGGCCGACAATATCCCGGGCCAGATGATCGGCACGGTGATCAGGAGGAAGGAGCGCATGGGACCAGCGCCGAGGCTTTGCCCTGCCTCTTCGAGCGCGGTATCGAAACTCTGCAGGACGGACAGGACCGAACGAAAAGCGTAAGGCAGGCAAACGACGACGTGCCCGATCAGCAAGCCTGGCAGCGTTCCTATGCCCAATTGCCTGTAGAGCAGGAGCAGCGCAAGTCCCAGAATGACTGTCGGAAAGACGAGCGGAGCCATGAACAGCGTTTGTAGCACGTTCACCCACGCGCCAGTACGTCGCGAAACATATACCGCCCCTAGAAGGCCAAGCACGCCGGATGCCGACGCGGCGACCAACGCAAGCACGAGGCTCAGGATGAACGCGCTGCGCATCTCGGCGATAACGAAAAATTCATGGAACCAGCGCAGCGTGAGTCCCGGAGGCGGGAACACAAGCGATTCGGCAGAGCTGAACGAATACAGAACGATGATCAAAATCGGTCCGAGAATCAGCGCGAGCACAATGGTCGTCGCCAGCCGAAGTATGACGGATTGCTTCTTCATGCCCGTGCTCCGCGCGTCCTGCGTGGCCGCAAAATGATCTGCAGCACCGCGGCAATCAAGAGTGCAAGGAGGAGAAGCACGAATGAAAGCGCGGCGGCGCGTGGCCATCGCGCGGTCGCGGTGCTGTCGAAGACCAGGCTAACGAGCAGCTTGAACCGTGGGCCGCCCAGCAAGGCAATCGTCACGTATGCACTCAACGTCAGAAAGGTCACGAGCATCATTCCCGATGTGATCCCGGGCCGCGACAACGGCAATGTCACATTGAGAAACGCGCGCCACGGACTCGCTCCTAGCGATTCCGCGGCTTCAATGTACCGGTGATCAATAGCTGTGAGCGAGTTTGTGATCGAGACGACCATGAAGGGCAGCATGATCGTCAGCAGGCCGAGCGCCACTGCGCTAAATGAATACAACATCTGCACCGGGCGATGACCCGCCACGAGCTCGCCCATCACCACGTTCACTACGCCGCTGCGGCCCAGCAAACTGACCCAGCCGTAAGCTCGTACGACGTTGCTGACCATCAGCGGAAACATCATCGCCATAAGCATGATTACCCTGCCCCTCGGCGTGAGCCGCGACGCATAGAATGCAACCGGATAACCGAGCAGCAGGCTCGCACCCAATACGGTCAGCGTGACCAGCAGCGTGCGCTGAATGATGAGCTGATAAAACGGATCGCCGGCGATGTCAACGTAATTGTGCAGAGTGGGCAAAGCGTCATAGAGCGCCGCTTGCGAGTTCGTCATGAAGCTGACGTACAAGAGATACGCCAGCGGAACGACGAAGAAGATGGTCAGCAACGCGACCGGCGGCGCCGCTGCGGCCCACATCAGGTTTCGGCGTGCGTTCATGTCAGCACCACCATGCTGCCTTCGTCCCAAGTGAGCCGGACGGTATCGCCGGGTGCGAGCGTCGACGGTGCGACGCTCGCATTGGAAAAATGCGCGGCGAGCGGCGCACCGTTCATTTCCATGTACAAGTGTGTCTGCGCCCCCCGATACACAATGTCGCTAACCGTCGCGCTCACCGCGCCGTCAGAAGTAATCCGGATCTTTTCAGGGCGCAGCGAGACCTGGATTGCGCTTCCGTTGACGGCCACGGTGTCCGGCGGCATTTGCAGCTTTAAAAGCGCACCGCCGACATCGACGACCGCATCGGCGCCGTCGCGTCCGCGAATGGTGGCAGGCAAAATATTGCTGGCGCCCAGAAAGCTGGCCACGAATCGGCTGGTCGGCCGCTCGTAAATGTCGCGCGGCGCGCCAGCCTGCAGCACGCGTCCGTCCTTCATTACGGCAACGGTATCGGACATTGTTAGCGCTTCTTCCTGATCGTGGGTGACGAAAATGGCCGTGGTCCCCAGCCTCCTTTGCAGATGGCGCAGTTCCACCTGCATTTGCTCGCGAAGCAGTTTGTCGAGCGCGGAAAGGGGTTCGTCGAGAAGCAGCACATCCGGCTCGAACACAATGGCGCGCGCGAGCGCGACGCGCTGCTGCTGACCGCCGGAGAGCTGATCCGGGTACCGCGCCCCGAAATTTCCGAGCGCAACCATCTCGAGCGCATTCGCCACTTTGGCCTGCATGCTGCCGCGGTCGGCACGTCTCATCCGCAATCCAAAGCCGACGTTTTCGGCCACGGTCATATGGGGAAAAAGCGCAAAGCTCTGGAACACCATGCCGAAGTTACGCTTGTGCGCGGGCAGGCCGGTTACATCCTGGCCATGGATGAATATCTGTCCGCGCGTGGGCTGCTCGAATCCCGCGACCAGCCTCAGTGTGGTTGTCTTGCCGCAACCGCTTGGGCCGAGCAGCGAGAAGAACGTCCCGCGTTCGATCTTCAGATCGAGCCTGTGTAACGCGACGGTTCCACCAAACTCCTTCTCCACACCGACAACGCGCACGTCGGACTTTTCCTGCGAGTTCTTCATGCTGTCTCCAGCGAGTTCTTCATGTTGTCTCTAGGATCGAATCGAATCGGGTGATGCGCGACCGCGCGGCCAACAATCGAACCGGAAATTCCAGCAGCACCATTGCTTCGGGGCAGGTGCGGGAAGTAGGTTGGGCGATCGCGGCCGCGGCGTCGGACAGAGTGCGCTGCAGTTCCTGGTCGTTGGCGTGTTCCGGAAGCGAGATGCGCAAGTCCTGCCACTCGGCCTCCAGTGCGGCAAGTTCCGTTTCGATCAACGCGGCAATTCCAGGTTCTTCATCGGCGGGAAGCCGTGCGCGCAAATGCGCCAGCCCGTCGTGCCATGCGGCGTCGATTTCACTGATGTCGCTAATGTCGCTGATGGGAGCATCGGGCACTGCGTCGGGCTGTTCTTGTCGCGCTACGGACTCGCAGTCGAAGACGCCGAGCATGATTGCGGCGTTCAGGATCAAGCGGAACGCCATACAGTTCTCTTTTGCATAGAAGCGCAGGGTTGGCGTTGTCAAGTTGGCGGCTGGAAGTCAACTATTCGGCACACGCGTAGTTATCCTTATCAGATAACTGTCTCGATTGCGGCAGAGACAGTCCAATCATGCCATGTTCCGAGGCGTTCTTTTA
>NZ_JBFOAH010000050.1:0-26918 GCF_040812055.1 Paraburkholderia suaedae
CAAGCATCGCGGATGCGCGGCACTTGTTCCTGGCGGTTCAAGCTATTGCGCCTCACATGCGAGCGAGGCAACCAACTGGAAGGCAGATCGGGAGCGGGGCAATCGCCACCAGCGTGGATACGGCACGGCATGGGACAAACTCCGCAAGCAGATCCTGCAGCGCGACGCTGGCCTGTGCCAGCCATGCCTGCGCGCGGGGCGCGTCGCGCGCGGCACGCATGTTGACCACGTCGCAGCAAAGGCGCGCGGCGGCTCTGATGACCATTCGAACCTGCAGACGATCTGCATCGATTGCCATAAGGCGAAGACCGCGACGGAGCGACGTGCAGGCGCTGTGGCCGGTCGAATCGCGGAGGGGTCTTGAGCGGATGCGCGCAGGCTTGGGAGGGCCACGAGGCGCCCGCTCAGGTGGTCGGGCGGCCATGGGTGGGGGGTGCCAAAACCTCGGGCGGATCGGTCATAGGACCGCGTGTTTGGTTTGATTTTTACGACCGCGAAAAATGAAAATCGGGTTTGCGGCCTCGGGGCGGTCACAACGCGTAATAGTTACAACGCCAGACTGGCGAAAAACGATTGCAAACGGAGAAGAAAATGGCCGGTGTCAAAGGTCGCTCCGGGCGCCGCGCCAAGCCAACGGCCATAAAGGAACTGGCCGGCAACCCCGGCAAGCGGGCGCTAAACAAGGACGAGCCCGACTTTGGTCTCGCAACCAATATTGAGTGCCCCGTCTGGATCAGGGGCCACGCGGCCGAGATGTGGGACCGGGTGGCGCCAGCGTTGTGTGCCAACAAGATCATGCAGGTCACGGATCTGCATAACCTCGAAGCGTTTTGCATGGCGTATTCCCGGTTGCGGCTCGCGGAGGACGACATGGAGAAAAACGGAATCGTGGTTGCCGGCGCGCAGGGCGGCCCGATGAAGAATCCCGCTGCAACCGTAGCGAACGAGGCGGTCCGGCAAATGGCGACACTCGGCTCACTGCTCGGCCTTGACCCATCCAGCCGGCAGAGCATGACTGGCGGCAAGAAAAAAGACAGCGGCAATCCTTTTGCCGCATTGCTCGGCGGCTAAACCTGATGGCGACAACGATTTCGCGGGTGGAGCGAGGGCTCCAGTTCGCGCGTGATGTCGTGCGCGGAAAGAAGCCAGCCGGTCGCTTCGTGGTGCTCGCGTGCCAGCGGCACCTCGACGACATCGCGGCGAGCCGCAAGAAAGAATTCAGGTGGAAATTCGATGCGGCGGCGGCGGAACGCAAGATCGCGCTGATCGAGCTGATGCCGCACGTGAAGGGCGAGTGGGGTTTCAAGCGCCAGCTCGTAACGCTCGAGCCGTGGCAGATATTCGGCCTGATGGTCACTTTCGGGTGGCTGAACAAGCGCACCGGCAAGCGCCGGTTTCGTGAAAGCTACTGGGAAGTGCCCCGAAAGAACGGTAAATCGGTCATTGCGGCCGGCGTCGGCCTCGGCATGTTCCTGATGGATGATGAGTTTGGGGCGGAGGTCTACGCCGGTGCAACCACCGAGAAGCAGGCGTGGGAGGTTTTCCGGCCCGCGCGCCTGATGGTGAAGCGCTCGCCGCTGTTAATCGATGCGGCCGGGATCGAGGTGAACGCATCGAACCTGAACAAGCCCGCCGACGGCAGCCGCTTCGAGCCGCTGATCGGCAACCCGGGCGACGGTTCATCGCCGTCCTGCGCGATCGTCGACGAGTATCACGAACATGACAGTTCGGCGCTCTACGAGACCATGCTGACCGGTATGGGCGCACGGCGGCAACCGCTGATGTTCATCATCACGACCGCCGGCGCGAATATCGAAGGGCCGTGCTATGACAAGCGGCGTCAGGTCATCGAAATGCTGGAAGGCACGGTGCCCGATGATGAGCTTTTCGGCTGGATCTGGACGATCGACGAGGGCGACGAGTGGACAGACCCTCGCGTGCTTGCGAAGGCCAACCCGAACATCGGGATCTCGGTCTATCAGGACTATCTGGAGAGCCAGCAGAAGCGCGCGATCAACTCTGCACGCTTCACGAACACGTTCAAAACCAAGCATCTGAACGTGTGGACGTCGGCCAAAACCGGCTATTTCAACCTCGAAGACTGGCGGGGCTGCGAGGATCTGACGCTAACCCTCGAGCAGTTCGAGGGGCAGGACTGCATTCTTGCGCTCGACCTCGCGCGCAAGCTCGACCTGAACAGCATGGCGCGGCTCTTCTGGCGCGACATCGACGGCCGGCGGCACTATTACAGTGTCGCACCGCGGTTCTGGGTTCCCGAAGACACGGTGAAGAACACCGAGAACCGCCGGATGGCTGAGCGGTACCAGAAGTGGGTGAATCAGGGGTGCCTGCTCGAAACGGCTGGCGCCGAGATCGATTATCGCGACATCCAGCACGAGGCGACCGAGGCGAACCGGGTGTGCCCGGTGCAGTGCGTCCCAATGGACCCGCACGGCGCAACCAACCTCGCGCATCACCTCGAAGACGAGGGGCTGACGCCGGTCACCATCGTTCAGAACTACACAAACATGTCCGATCCGATGAAGGAACTTGAGGCCGCGGTTACGTCAGGCCGGTTCCATCACGATGGAAACCCGATCATGACGTGGTGCGTGAGTAACGTGGTCGGCAAAAACCTGCCGGGCAACGACGATGTCGTGCGCCCGATCAAGCAGGGCAACGACAACAAGATTGATGGTGCGGTAGCACTGATCATGGCGATCGGCAGAGCGATGCTGTCGGAGCTCAATGCCGGCTCAATTTACGACCAGGGGGTGGGAATTTGAATTTGATCGGTATCTCGGCCTGGATTGTCGGCATGCTCGGCTTCGCCCTGCTGGTGGCGGGCGTGGCGATGGTCAGCGTACCTGCCGGATTGATCGTCGCGGGCGTATTGCTGCTGTGCTGGGCATATCTGGCTGACCGTGCGGCCGCGCGCGTTGCGCTCACCGCGCCGCAAGAGAAATAAGTCATGTTCTTCAGCAAGCAGCTTCTATCGAGCCTCGCGATAACCCAGATGGGTTCGTCCGGCTGGGTGTCCGCACTGATGGGCAGTGCCCGGTCTGATGCCGGGCAGGTCGTCACCGCCGCTTCTGCGCTCTCCCTGACAGTGCTGCAAAACTGCGTCTCGCTGCTGGCCGAAAGCATCGCGCAACTGCCAATCGAGATCTATGAGCGCTCGGGCGAGGATCGCGTTCCTGCTGTCGACCATCCGTTGTACACGATCCTGAAGTATCAGCCTAATCCGTGGCAGACGCCGTTTGAGTATCAGGAGCAGGCACAGATCGCCGTCGGCTTGCGCGGCAACAGCTACAGTTTTATCGACCGCGACTCGTCCGGGGTAGTGCAGGGGCTGTATCCGCTAGACCACGAGGCCGTGACGGTCATGAAGGGCTCTGACCTGATGCCCGTGTATCGCGTGTATGGGTCGGATCCCATGCCGCAACGGCTGGTGCATCACGTGCGCTGGATGTCGATCAACGGATACACGGGGCTCTCGCCGGTCATGCTGCACGCGAATGCCATCGGTCATGCGCAGGCCATCCAGCAGTACGCGGGGAAGTCGTTCATGAACGGCACGGCCCTGTCCGGCGTGATCGAGCGGCCCGGTACGCCGATCAAGGACCAGGCATCGATCGACAAGATCACGGATGCGTGGGCGGCCAAGTTTGGCGGGTCAGGGAACGCGAAAAAAGTGGCGTTCCTGCAGGAAGGGATGACGTTCAAGCCTTTGTCGATGACCAATGTGGATGCGGCCCTGATCGAGGCGCTGCGGCTGTCGACCATCGACATCGCGCGGATCTACAAGATTCCGGCTCACATGGTCAATGAGCTGGAGCGGGCAACGTTCAGCAACATCGAACATCAGGAAATCCAGTTCGTCATCTACACGCTGCTGCCGTGGATCAAGCGCCACGAGCAGGCGAAGACGCGGGATCTGCTGCTGCCGTCGGAGCGCAAGCAGTATTTCATTGAATACAACGTCGCCGGCCTGCTGCGCGGTGACCAGGCATCACGCTATGCGGCCTACGCAGTGGGGCGGCAGTGGGGCTGGCTGTCGATCAATGACATCCGGCGTCTGGAAAACATGCCGCCGGTCAAGGGTGGCGACGTGTATCTGAGTCCTCTCAACATGGTGGACGCGTCAAAGCCGATTCCGGTGCCCACTGCTGGGAGCGGGCCGACCAAACTCGCAGTCGACGACATTCAAAGGATCCTTTCGTGAAACCTCACCTCAGACTCGCGAGCCTGATCTTCAACCAGCCTCAGCTCGTCAGCGACCAGATGATGTCGCTGGCCGTGCAATGGGCCAATCAGGCGCTGCACCTGAACATCGTCAACCTGTCCGTGCATGGCGCCGAGCCGAAGATCATGGAGGACGACGACTACGCCGGGGGCGCGCAGCTGGCGACAGCGGCAGACCGGCGTCGAGCCGTGGTAGCGGATACGGGTCTGGACATCATCCCCGTATCGGGCATCCTTGTGTCGCGCTCGGCGCACATGAATCCGTGCGAACCGATGACGAGCTACGAAGGCCTGCGCTCTTCGGTGAACCAGGCTGCCGCAGATCCCGCGGTCGAGCACATCATCCTTGACATCGACAGCAACGGTGGCAGCGCGACCGGCGCATTTGAGCTGGCTAACGACATCCGCGCGGCCGCGCAGATGAAGCCCATCACGGCGATCGTCAATTTCTCCGCTTTCTCGGGCGGCTATCTCATCGCGGCCGCCGCCTCGAACGTGATCGTCAGCCAGACTTCGGGTGTGGGCTCGATCGGCGTGATTGCGAACCACCTTGACGTCTCCAGGCGCGACGAGCAGCAGGGGGTCAAGGTCACGTCGGTCTATGCCGGCGACCACAAGAATGACCTGACGCCGCACGCGCCGCTCAGTGACCAGTCGCTGCAGTTCCTCACCGGCATGGTCCAGAACAGCTACCAGCAGTTTGTCGATGCGATCGCGAACTTCCGCGGCCTGAGCACGCAGGCGGTCATGGCCACCCAGGCGGGGATCTTCTTCGGCAGGCAGGGCGTGGACGCGGGGCTTGCCGATAGCGTCGAGACGCCGCAGGCGGCAGTCAACCGGATCGCTTCTGAGGTCCGTGCATCGCGGGCAGATCGCCAGTCGCGGACGGCGCCGCGTAGAAGCGTGGCCGCCCAGGCTGCGGCGATGAACATGCGGACCACCTACTGACCACGTACTGACCCACCCGATTCGAACCTGAGACCCACCCGATTCGAACTTGAGCGCGTTCGCGTCTCAGTCGAGTACCGCCGCCTTCGGGCGGCTTTTTTATTGGAGATCACCTTGAACATCAATGAACTTCGCCGCGAACGCGCCAATATCAACCAGCAGGTCCAGGCGCTGGCCGCTATCGAGGCCGGCGGCACAGCACTATCGGCCGAGCAGCACACCGAATTCACGAATCTGGGTGCGAAATTTACCGACATCACGGCTCAGATCGAGCGCGCCGAGGCCGCCGAGCGCATGGCGGCCGCTGCTGCTGTCGCCGTGGACCCGACGCCGGCCGCCATCGCGGCGCCCGCTGCCCCGAGCGTTCCGGCTCAACCGAAGGCACCCGAGGTAAAGGGCGCGAAGATGGCCCGCATGGTCCGCGCGCTGGCTGCCGCGCGCGGCGATGCGCAGCTCGCCTCGAAGCTCGCCATCGAGCGCGGTTTTGGCGAGGAAGTCGCCATGTCGCTGAACACGCTCACGTCGAGCGCGGGCGGCATTCTGGTGCCGGCGAACCTGTCGAGCGAGGTGATCGAGCTGCTGCGCCCGAAATCGGTGGTGCGAAAGCTCGGCGCCCGCACGTTGCCGATCTCGAACGGCAACATCACCATTCCGCGCCTCAAAGGTGGCGCGGTCGTCGGTTATATCGGGGCCGACAGCGATATGCCCGCGACGGAACAGCAGTTCGATGATCTGCAACTGACGGCGAAGAAGCTGGCCGCGCTGGTGCCCATCTCGAATGACCTGATCAAGTATGCGGGCGTGAACCCGAACGTCGATCAGATCGTGATCGCCGACCTGACTGGTGCCATCGGTGCGCGCGAGGACAAGGCGTTCATCCGCGATGACGGCACGGCCAACACGCCGAAGGGCCTGCGCTTCTGGGCGCTGGCCGGCAACCTCATCCCCGCAAGCGATGGGTTGACGCTGCAGAAGGTCGAGACTGACCTGAACAAGGCCATTCTCGCGCTCGAAAATGCGGATGCCAATCTGACGACCCCGGGCTGGATCATGGCGCCGCGTGTCTTCCGCTACCTGTCGGGGATGCGCGACGGAAACGGCAACAAGGTCTACCCGGAACTCGACAGCGGAATGCTGAAGGGCTACCCGGTCGGCAAGACCACGCAGGTGCCGATCACGCTCGGCGTCGGCACCAATGAGTCGGAAATCTATTTCGCGGACTTCGGCGATCTGTTCATCGGCGAGGAAGAGACGCTCGAGATCGACTACAGCAAGGAGGCGACCTACAAGGACAGCGAAGGCAATGTCGTGAGCGCATTCCAGCGCGACCAGACGCTTATTCGCGTGATCGCGAAAAACGACTTCGGCCCGCGCCACGTCGAGTCGATTGCTGTGCTGACTGGCGTGACCTGGGGCGCGTAAGCGATCAATCGTGATCATCTGGCCCGCGCTCGTTCAGGCGGGCCGTTCGTCGGAGCAAACGCATGAAGCTGGTCAAAATCAGGCGCCACCATCGGGAGTACACGCCGGGCGACATCACCGGATTTGGTGAGGCGCACGCCCAACGGCTGATCGACGCGGGCATCGCCGAGGAACACATTCCGGAGGCGCAAGACGCCAAAGAGGCGAAAGCGGCCGCCAGGGGCGACGCGTCGAAGTCGGCTGCCGGCAAGGGGTAACCGGGATGGCCGCTGTTCTCGTTGAGTACCTTGACGCCGCCGAGCCGCTCAGCTTTGAAGATGTCGCGGCGCAAGCACGTATCGACGGCGAAGACGAACGCGATTTCGTCGTGTCGGTCGTGATACCTGGCGCCCGGCAGGCGGCCGAAACGAAGACTGGCGCCGCCATTCGAAAGGCGCGATACACGGAGCGGCTTCCGGCATTCCCCGCGGGCGATTTCCCGTTGTCGATCGGTCAGGTCACCGCCGTTGACAGTGTCACGTGGCGTTCAGCATCGGGCGGCACGGTGGTGCTTGATCCGTCGCTGTATGAAGTCATCCAGGAGGGGCGCGAGACGCGTCTGGCACCCATCGGCACAACCCCATGGCCGAAGGCGTCGGCGGTGACGATTACATATCAGGCAGGCGCCGATCTCACCCACTTCCCGACTGTTCGTTGGTGGATGCTGCTTGCCGCGGGATGGGCCTACGACCAGCGCGAGCTGTTCGCGCTTGCGCTGGGGCGGCAGGCGATTGAGGAAATGCCGTCGGGCTTCGCGGACGCGCTTCTCGCTCCCATTACCGTTCCGCCGAGGTTCTGAATGAAAGCGGGCACCCTCAATCGCAGGATCGTGATCGAACAGCCGGGCGCCGCGAGGAACCGCACCGGGGGACTGGCGGTGCAGGCGTGGGTCGCAGTTGCCACTGTCTGGGCCGGTGTTCGCCACCTCTCCGGCGTCGAAAAGGATGCGACCGGAAAGTACGGCGGCATCGTGTCGGTCGCCCGTACGGAGTTCACGATCCGTCCGCGTACGGACATCGACGAGACGATGCGAGTGTCTTTCAAAGGCAGGTATTACGGCATCGTCCACATAAACGATGTGCTCGATGCGCACGACCGGATGGTCATTACTTGCGACAGCGGCGCAAAGGATGGAGCGTGATGGCGAATCCCAACAGCATTGCCGGGCTGAGTGCGCTCAGCTCGAAGATTGCATCCCTGAAAGACGATATGCAGAAAAAGGTCGCGTTCTCTGCGTGTCTCGCCGGCGCGAACGTGATCAAGCGCGAGGCGATAGCGATCGCTGCGTCCAAGGGCTTGAGGCTCACCGGCGCGCTGATCAACAACATTGCGGTGAAGCGGGAGAGCAATCCGCCGCCGGGCGTTGCGCAATACAACCTTGGTGTGCGGCACGGCCGGGCGCTCGGAAGCAAGGCGAAGGTCGAGTTTTCAGTGCGCGCGGACGGCAGTATCCGCAAGGCGTATGTCGATGACCCGTTCTACTGGTGGTATCTGGAATTCGGCACGAAGGCGCACGACCAGGCGGCACCGAAGGCACGCAAGCTGGCTTTCGAGTCCGATGGCAAGGCCGTCTTTGCCATGAAGGTGCGCAACCCGGGCATCCAGCCAATGGCTTTCATTGGGCCCGCGTTCGAGCGCAAGTCGGACGAGGCGCTTGCCGCGATGAACGCGCGAGTCGCGAAGTTTATTGCAGACGGTGCGGCATGAGTCTGAAAGAAGATGTCTATGCCGCCCTGAGCGCAATTCTGCCGAACACCTACAACGTCGAATTGCCGCAAAACCCGACATGGCCGTCGATCGTCTACTCGGTGCACACCGAGGAAGAGGACGGCTGGGTGCTGGGCGGTGGATACGATCTGCACACCGTCACGGTGGCGATTCTCGATCGCGATACCGATGCGATTGGCGTGCTGCGCGATCAGATCGTCGCCACCTTCGAGCAGATGGACGATTTCATCATCATCGAATCGGAGGGAGACAGCCAGTACGAGGGGAACGCGGCGGTGTACGCGTACCTGATCTTGCTGAAGCTGCGAACCCGCCGTTTTTGAAACCGAGCATTAGCCCGCTTATGCGCCCGCACCAGCGGGCTTTTTTATTTGAGGACCCTCATGTCTAAACTCACACGCAAGACCCTGATTCTGGCGGTCATCGAGACGGTCGTCGGCACGGATGCAGTCCCGACCGCAGCATTGAACGCGATTCTCGCGCGCAACTGCACCTACACGCCGACCGCCGAGTTTGCCAGCCGCGATGTCATGCGCCCGTACCTCGGCAATAGCGAGCAGTTGCCCACCGCCATCCACGGCCAGCTTGACTTCGAGATCGAGCTCGCCGGCGCTGGTGCGGCGGGCACGGCACCCGCGTGGGGTGCACTGATTCAGGCGTGCGGATTTTCGGAGACGATCACCGCGGGCGATAACGTCAAGTACGAGCCGATCTCCGACAACCTGCCGACCGTCACGCTGTACTACTTCCTGGACGGTCTGTTCCACAAGATGACCTCCGGCCGCGGCACAGTTGCGATCGACATGACGGCAAAGAGTATCCCGGTGATGAAGTTCAAGTTCACGGGGCTGTATAGCGACGTTGTCGATCAGGCCATGCCGGCGGGCGTGGATTACACGCAGTTCCAGAAGCCGCTCGTCGTGAACAAGGCGAATACCCCGAACTGGTCTTTCCAGGGGGCAAGTTCGCCGCTGCAGGCGCTCTCGATCGACGTCGCCAACTCGGTCAATTACCGGAATCTGGTTAAGCAGGAATCCGTCGACATCACCGATCGCAAGCCGGCGGGCAGCGCGACGATCCAGCTCGACTCGGTCGCAACAAAAGACTGGTGGGCTGCAGTGCGCGACGCCGTCACGGGCCCGCTCACGATCACGCACGGCAAGACCGCCGGCAACATCGTCCAGATCGATGGTCCTGCTGTGCAGGCGACTAACCCGGCATACAGCGACCAGAACGGCACCGCCATGCTGGGCCTGAACCTGACGTTCGTGCCGGTAGTCGGCAATGACGAGATCGTCATCACGGTCAAGTAAACCAGCGCGGCGCGGCCCGCGCCGTCTCCGTACGCACTGTTCAAGCCCGCGCTGCGGGCTGCTCACAAATTAAAGGGAATTCAGGCATGGCATTCAAACTCGCCCAATCGGAAACCTACCAGCAGAAGATCGAAGTCCAGCTCGTCGGAGAAAACGGCAAGGTGGAAAAGCATGATTTCAAGGTCACGTTCAGGCGCTGCTCGAATGACAGGCTGGAAGATCTGCGCGGCAAGACTGGCAAGGAAGTGCTGCAGGAAGTCATCACCGGCTGGTCGGGCGTGACCGATGACGACGGCGCGGCGATCGCGTTCAACGAAGAGAACTTCGATGCCCTGCTGCAGATTCCCGCCGCGTCGTTCGCGCTGGTCAAGGGCTTCTGGGAAAGCATTGTGGTGGCCCGCGAAAAAAACTGATCGAGGTGGCGCGTTATTGGGCTGGCGACAAGCCCGATGATTTCGCTGCCGATGATTCAGTGGTCGCCGCGCTCGAGGCGGCGGGCGCGCCGCGTGAGGCAGTCGATGCGGCGCGCGCGCAGTCTTCCACCGAGCATTGCCATGTATGGCGGGAGAACTGGGAGGTCTTTGAGACCTTCGTCGCGCTGTCGGGGCAGTGGCGGTATCTGGCGGGACCGATGGGACCGCCCCAAACGCTCGGTCTCGATTACGCGCTCGTTGAGTCGGCGCTGCGCCTGATGGGCTTCAGCTCCAAAAAGCGCGTCAAGCTGTTCCCCTGGCTTCGGCTGATGGAGGCCGAAGCACTCGACGTGATCCGTGCGCGCGAAGAAGCGCAGCAATCTCCTTAGTTGTCCAACGCCCGCTGCATGCGGGCTTTTTTACATCCCAAGCCTATGCCCTCTCTCGGTTCCCTGATTGCCAAGGTCTCGCTCGACTATGCTGAGTTCGAGCTGGGCGCCGATCGCAGCAGCCAGGCAGCGCTCAAGATGGGCAACGACATCGAGCGTGCGGTCACGCGGGCGATGGGTTCCTACAGGAAGAGCGTCGGCGACATGTCGGCGGCCAATGACGATCTCGGCGCATCAATGGCGCGTGCGTCGGCCGGCGCGGCGGCGCTCGCCGAGTCGGAAGACCAGGCGACCGCCCGCATCAAGGATATGGTCGCGCGGTCACTCGAAGCCCAGCAAGGGTTGCAGCAGGTTGCGTCCGCGTCGCAGAGTGCCGCGGATGGCATGGGGGCGCTCGGTGCATCCGCTGATCAGGTGCGGGCTAATGTGGCGGCCCAGACGCAGGCGATGATCGACACCCAGCGTGCAACGGTGCTCATGAATGATGAGATGCAGGCGCTGCGCACGACCATGGCGCAGGGCAATGCGACATTCGCGACGCTTGGCGACCAGTATTCCCGGCTCGATCGCGCGATGGCGACCGGCAAGCTCTCGATGCAGGAATACGACGCGGCGCTCGCGGCGCTCGGGAAAGACGAGGACAAGCGGCTCCAGGCGCTCAATGCGCTGACCGCCAAATATGATCCGCTTGGCGCGGCGACGCGCAAGCTCTCTGCGGATCAGGCGCTGCTCGACGATGCTTACAAGTCGGGTCAGGTAACGACGGAGCAGTATCAGCAGGCGCTCAGCGGAATCAAGGCGGATCAGGCCGTGGTCGAGCTTCGGCGTCTGGCAGACCAGCAGGCGCAGCTCGAGCGGGCGTTCAGGTCCGGATCGGTTTCGTCCGCAGACTACAAAAAAGCGCTTGCCGACATCGGCACGAACCGGACCGCCCTGAGCGAAATCGCAGGCGCGGCGGAGACCGCTGGCGCCGGGATGAGTCATTTCGGTCTGGGGACGGCCGGTGCGCGCACGGAAATCCTGCGCCTCGCCAATGATCTCGCCAACGGCAACTTCGGTCGGTTCGATCAAAGCGCGATGGTGCTCGCCGAGCGCATGGATCTGCTGGGGGCCCTCACGTCGGGCACGGCTCTGGCCATCGCGGCCATTGCCGTACCGATTGTTGCGGCAGGCGCCGCGATGGTGATGGTGGCGCATCAGAACGATGCGATGAACGAGGCTTTGGTGCTGACCGGAAACTATGCCGGCACGACGGTGGACGGGCTGCGTTCGATGGCGCAGGCGGCTACTGCTGGTGGCGCTACCTTCAATACTGCTGCCGATGCGGTCACGCAGCTGGCCGCGACCGGCAAACTGACCGCCAATGAGATTTCGGATCTCGGGCGGACCACCGCCGATGTGGCGACCTACACCAGCATGTCAGTCAAGCAGATGGTCGACGAGTTCACGAAGCTTGCGGAAGATCCGGTTAAGGCGTCCGTCAAGCTGAACGATACGTACCACTACCTGACTGCCTCGACCTACGATCAGATCGATGCCCTGGTGAAGCAGGGCGACGCGACCGGCGCCGCCCAGGTCGCAGTTGAAGCATTCTCGACGTCAATGGATGCCCGCACCCAGGAGATCGCCAGGAATGAGGGCGTCATTCTCTCCGGCTGGCGCGAAATCAGGAACATGATCAACGGAGCCATCGAGGCGGTCGGGAAGTTCGGGTCAGAGAGTCCTGCGCAAAACATGCAGTTCTGGCAATCAGCGAAGCAGCGCGCGACTGCAGGCATTGGCGCGTCGTGGACCCCAGATGACGAGGCGGAGTTGCAAAAGGCAGTTGCCGCCTATCAGGCCGCCGTGAAGACGGCAGAGGACAAGGCGCGAAATGACCGCCAGCAGCAACAGCTGATCGATGGAAGACGTGCGTACGATACATGGAACGCGCAGTTTGCTACGCCAGCGGAAAAGCGCGCGAAGGAGATCCAGACGTATATGGATACCATTGCGACGCCGCTCGGCCTCGGTCCTGATCAGCAGATTGCCGACGAGCAGAAGATCAACGACAAGAACAAAGACAAGAAGACGGGTTCGTCGCGCAGCGCCGGCCTGGTCGACAGGACACAACTGCAGGGCGAAGTGCAGGCGATCAAGGACTCGCTCGATCAGGAGCTTTCATACGTCAAGAGCGCACAGACTCAGCTCGATGCGCTGTACAAGAGTGGCGGAATCAGCGAGAACGCCTATTACACGCAGTCGCGCGACAACATCGTAAAGGCGGCGTCAGACCGGGCGAAAGCGTTTGACGACGAGGCGGCCGTGCTCGCCAGGGGGCTGACCAACCACAAGCTTACCGCGGCGCAGCACGCGACGCTCCAGAAGCAGATCGATGATCTGCACGCGAAGTCAGCGGCGGCGATCGAGAGCGGGATGCTGGGTATCGCTGACTCGGCGGGCAAGGAACAGGAGGCCCTGGATAAGGCAAACAAGGCTTTCCTCGACTTGATCGACAAGCAGATCACCGCTGCCGACAATCAGGACCAGTCGCTCCAGGACCAGATCGATACGTTCGGCATGACGAAAACCGCGCTCGACCAGCTAAATGTCGCGCGCGCCGACGAGGCAGTCGCCACGATGGAAGCCGATCGTGCCGAGCGGCTTCGGAATGACGACATGGCCGATACCAAGGTTATCGACGCCAGAATCAATAAAGAGAAGGAGCTTGCCGCAACTCTGCGCGGAGTCGCCACCGATCAGGCTGCGCTTGACGACAAGAAGCAACTCCAGAAGCAGCAGGATGATCTGGTTAAGACGTGGCAGGGCACGATCGACGGCATCGGCACGGATTTCCATAACGGCTTCCTGCAAATGCTGGGCGACGGTGCGAAGGGTTGGGCAAGCTTCACGGATTCGCTGAAGAACACATTCGAGACGACGGTCGTGAACGAGCTGTACAAGGCGTTTGCGAAGCCGATGGTGATCAGCGTGATTGCGCAGATTGCTGGTATTGCTGGCGGCAGCGATCTTCAGGCGCAGATTCTGCAAAACAACGGCATGGCCGGCAAGGCGATGGGGGGCATGAACAACCTGTCGACCGGATACAGCGCACTAACGAAGGGCTATGGCTACATCGCCAATATGCTCGGCGCGAGCGGGACAACGGCCGGGATGACTTCTGGCGCGGCGTCTGCGATTGGTGGAACACTTGCTACAGGTATGGGCGGTGCAGCTACCGACATTGGCGGCATGGTGGCATCGTCCACCTCCGGCATTGCCACTGCTGAAGGCGTCGGCGCGAGTGGCACATCGACATTCGGCGCGGGCGCTGGGCTGACCAGCGCGGCCTCGTCTATGGGTTGGGTTCCTGTGGTCGGCTGGATTTTGGCCGGCATGGCGGCTGACGCGAAGTTGATGGGGCAGGGATGGAATCCCGACAACGGCTCGATGAGCGGCACCGGCAAAGTGCTCGGCTCGGCAACCATGGCCTCGTACGATCTGGCAAAGGCAATCGGCATTCCGTCGGGTATCGCAAATATTCTGACCGGCGCGTCGACGTTTTCACGCCTGTTCGGACGCAAAGATCCGACGGTAGACAGCGCTGGCGTCGATGGCAATGTGACGGTAGCCAACGGTTTCCAGGGGCAGGACTTCACGGACTGGACCGCGAAGGGCGGCTTTTTCCGTAGCGATGCTCACGGCACTGTCAATACGCCTGCGACGCAAGATCAGCTCGACCTCATCAACGGCACTGTCGTGGGCACGGTTGCGGTCATCAATCAGCTTTCCGGTGCCATCGGCGGCATTGATGGCCTGCAGGGCAAGTTGTCGGCGTTTAATTACAGCATCCGCAACGACTGGCGCGATCAGACGAACGTCACGAAGTCGCTAACGGATCTGTCGAATGGCCTGGTCGACGCGGTCGTTCCGCTTGAACAATACCAGCAGACCGGCGAGTCGCTGACGCAAACTGCAATTCGCCTGACTGGCGTGTTCACGTCGACGAACACGCTTGCTGATTTGCTCGGCAAGACGATGACGCAGGCGTTCGGTGCGGTGGGCCTTGCCGGCACGCAGGTTCGCCTGAACCTCATTGCCGCGGCCGGCGGCATCGACAGTTTCAATTCGGAGGTATCGGCCTACGTCAAGGCGTATTACAGCGGCTCGGAGCAGCTTGCGCAGGCGCAGAGCCAGATGACGCAAACTTTCGCGTCGCTTGGCCTGGTGCTGCCGAAATCGAAGGATGCGTTTCGCGCCGTGGTTACGTCGCTCGACCTGACGACAACCGCAGGGCAAAACACGTTTGCCGCTCTCATGGCGCTGGCACCGGCTTTCGACCAGTACACGCAGGCAATGAAGCAGGCGGCCGATGCGCAACAGTCGCTGTGGAATCAGTATTTCAGCGCTGTCTACACGCCGACGCAGCAGCTGGCGATGAACACCAGGCAGTTGCAGGATCAGTTCAACGCGCTTGGTGTCGCGATGCCGAAGACGAACGCCGATTTCCAGACGCTGGTCGAGCACATGGACACGTCGTCGCAGCCGGCCAAGGATCTGCAAAACGCATTGCTTGCGCTTGCACCATCCTTTGCGCAGGTAACGTCGGCAGCCGATCAGGCCACGCAGGCAGCGCAGCAGGCGGCGACACAGAACCTGCAAACGGCGCTTGGCGATGTGCAGACTGCCTACGACACGCAGTCGAAGGCGATTCAGGCGAACATCGACTCGATCAACCAGTTCATCAGTTCGCTGACGAGCCTGAAACAGTCGTTGTCGCTCGGGTCTCTGTCGACGCTCTCACCGCAGGACAAATACCTCGCCGAAAAACAGTTGTTCGAAACGACGTCGGCGAGCGCGGCCGCTGGTGATGCCACGGCCCAAAGTAACTTGCCGCAGATCGCTCAGGACTTTCTCACGGCCTCGCAGGCATACAACGCAAGTTCGCAGGCCTATGTCGATGACTACAACGAGGTCCAGCAGGCGCTCAGCGCGAACATCGCGGTGGCGCAGCAGCAGCTGAGCGCTGCGCAGCAGCAGCTCAATGCGACGAACCAGATGGTGCAGGGGATTTTGAACCTGAACCAGACGACGCAATCGCTTGCTGATGCGTTGAAGGAGTACTTCGCAGCAGGCGGCACAGCGTCGAGCACGGCGGCTGCCAACACCTATGGGGGCGCAGCGGGAGGCAATCTGAACGCGGCGCAAGTGCAGGCGACGGCCGTCAATGGCCTGATCCCGTATAGCGCTGCGAACCCGTATGGCCCGATGGGCGGCTACAGCGTTGGCGACTGGCAGGCGTCGATGCCGGGCGGTGTTTCTGATGCGACCAAGGCGGCGCTTGGCATGACGATCGGCGCGAACGGTACGTATGGCTGGAATGCGGTCAACGGATCGCACGCCGGTGGTCTGGATAGCGTGCCGTTCGACGGATACCGCGCCGAGCTCCACAAGGGCGAGGCGGTGGTGACGTCGACGAACAATCAGAAGTTGTCGCGGATGTTGAGCGGTGACTGGTCGCGCTTCGGAAATAGCGATAACGCTGCGCTCATCAATGAGGTTAAGGCGATGCGCGCAGAGATGGCGCAGATGATGGAGCAGCTCGTTGCTGTAGGCGTCGCCCGTTTGCAGCAGGCAGACCAGCAGCACGGGGAGAGCAAGTCGGAGCTGAGCAAGCAGTCGCGGCATCTGCAAAACGCTGTCGATGCGGCATCGCGCACCGCCAATCACACGAGCAAAATCAAGTGACGATAGCCATTGATGCGACTGGCTACAGGCTGTCGGACGGCACGTTGCAGACCCTTCGCTTTTCCGACGACGGGTTTATGACTCTGCCATCCGACACGCCGGCAAACGCCTATTACGAGCCGCGTTTGAGTGCACCCCCGCACTTTGCGCGGTCCCTTTTCAACACCGCACAGGCGAGCTTTGGCGCGTCGCAGTCGACACCCGGCGAGATCGTTCTGGAGAACAGCGACGGGGGGATCGATTACCTGCTGACCGACTATGCCTTCGACGGTCGGGCGTTCGTGATGCGTGTCGGCGCGAGTGGCACGCCATTCAGCACATGGACGGTGACAGCGTCCGGCACGCTGAGCGACGTGAAGGTCAGCAACACGACGACGCTTAGCCTGGTGGTCAATGATCGCCTGCAAAAGCTCACGCTCACGCAGCAGCGCCCGACGTACGGCGGCACCAATGTGCTGCCGAACGGCATCGACGGAACGGCCAACGACCTCGCGGGCCAGTACAAGCCGCGAGTCTATGGCTCGGTGCTGAACATCGCGCCGAAATGTGTCAATACGTCCAACCTGATTTACCAGGCGTCCGATCAGTCGAACTGCTCGATCACGGCGGTGTATGACAACGGCGTCTTGCTCACCCAGGATGCGGACTATCCCGACCTCGCGACGCTGCAATCGACGCAGCCCCTGTCAGGCCATTACCGGCGCTTTCAGGGCTATTTCCGGCTCGGCGCAAGTCCCGCGTCGCAGGTGACATGCGATGCGACCAGTGGCACGACGGCGGCGGCCAGTCTCATGCAGCAGATCGCGCTCGATGCTGGCTTCACGTCCGCCGACATCAGCGCGACAGATGTGACCGCGCTCAACGCGCTGACCGCGGCGCCGTGCGGCGTGTGGGCTGACGGCCAGGTCACGAGTCAGTCGCTGATGGATGCCATCGCGGGCAGCATCGGCGCGTACTACTCGTTCGACCGGTTCGGCGCGTTGCACATGGGGCGCGTGACTGCGCCGACCGGCGCGCCGGCGGCGACCTTCGATGATGTCGTGCTCGAGCAGGTGAACGTGAAGGAGGCAGGGATTCCCTTCTATCAGGTCACGATCACCTACGCGAAAAACTACACGGTGCAGAACCAACCGGCCGGCAGCGTCACCGTCGACCGGCGCACGTGGATCTCGCAGGACTCTCGCAGCCAGATCGCAACGAGCGCAACCGTGCAGGCCGCATGGCCGTCGGCGACTGCTCAGTCGTTTGGCACCGTGCTCGTCAACGCAGTCGATGCGCTGGCAGAAGCGAACCGACGACTCGCGCTGTTCAGTCGCCGGATGCTGCTGACCGTCGACATTGACCTCTCGCAGCTCGGCACGCTCGACCTCGGCACGGTGGTCGCGTTCACGTATCCGCGGTACGGCCTGCCGTCGAAGCTGATGGTGGTGGTCGGCGTGGACGCAGGCGCCGATACGCATCTTGCAACACTCACGCTATGGGGATGATGTGGCAAATGTCCTACTCGCATATCCGAACCTGACGGACGGCGCGACGCTGTCGGGCGGCAACTGGCAGGCGCCGCTCACGAACCTGCAGGACCGGCGTCTCGCGCGCGTCGCCCGCACGACCGACAGCGCGACGGCGAACACGCAGTTCAGCATCGACCTCGGCAAGGATCGCAAGCTACAGGTCGTCTCGCTCGTGAGCCACAACATGAGCACGCAAGGGCAGTGGCGCGTGCTGATGGGCGACGATCCGACGTTCGCGTCCAACAAATACGACTCGGGCTGGCAGGTTGCATGGCCGGTCGTCTATCCATTCGGCACGCTCGAATGGGAAGACGACAACTGGTGGGAAGGCACGATCGCGCAGGACGCCCGCGCGGGCTATCCGGGCATCCTGCTCGACCTTCTGCCAAGCATTGTGCTCGCGCGCTACGTCAAGGTGCTGTTCAGCGATGCGACGAACGCTGCAGGGTATCTGCAGTTCGGCCGGCTGTTCCTGTCGCCCGGCTGGCAGCCCGCCAACAACATGTCATACGGCGCGTCTTTCAATTGGGAAACGGATACGAAGGTTGCGCGCTCGCTGGGCGGCACCCCGTACTTCGACCGGAAAAGCCCTCGTCGAGTCGACAAGTTCTCGCTTGGGTTCCTGAGTGATGCAGAGGCGAAGGCGACGGTGTTTGAGATGCAGCGAACGTTGGGCATGGACGGCGAGCTTCTTGTCGCCTGGGATCCGACCGACGCACTGAACCTGATCCGCCAGTCGTTCGTTGGCCGCATGCGCGCGCTCAATCCGATCACCACCGTGTTTCTAAACAACAACAGCAACGCATTTGAAATCGAGGAAACGTCCTGATGACGAACCAAGTTACTTTCCCGACCAACGTCGGCGGCGATGGCTCGACCGTCACTGACGACAGCAACGCGACGACCGGCCTCGCCAATGGCGGCTTTCGTGTGCGCTTGCTGCCGATGTTCACGCAGATCATTGCGATCGCGAACTGGATCCTGAGCACGGCGAGCGCAGCAGGGGTGAGCGCGACAAACGCGTTCAACTCGGCGTCCGCTGCGTCGACCTCGGCCGGGAACGCAAATACCTCCGCGGGGGCCGCAGCAACGAGCGCCGCCAATGCGCTCGCCAGCGCGCAGGCTGCAGCTGCATCTGCGCCACTGCCGTCTGTCACGGGCAACGCCGGCAAGATCCTGTCGACTGATGGCAGCACGTCCATCTGGAAGACGCTCACGCAGCTGCTCGTGAGCGGCGCGACGTTTGGAGGCAAGGCGCACTTCACGGCGATGGACACCGCGTCAACCGCGCTCGGCAATGTGACTGGCGCAGTATCAATCGACTGCTCGGCGGCGCAAGCTTACTCGTTCACGCCCACCGCAGCGGTCACGCTCTCGTTCACGAATCCGCCGGCGGCGAACACCTCGCAAGTGATCCTGCTGAAGGTCACGAACGGTGGGGCATTCACGCTTTCGTTCCCGGCAGGCACGAAGTATCCCGGCGGCTCGCTCGGCACGCTGACATCCTCTGGCGTGGACTGGCTGGGCGTGGCGTATGACGCCGGCTTGTCGGCGTGGGCCGTGTTCGTTCTCGGCAAGGCGGTCGCATGAGTCATCGCGCACTATTGGCCGCTGCGGGGGCGCTGGGCAAGGCGTGTGTGGAGGATGTGTTTTCGGCCTCTATCTATACGGGGAACGGAGCGACGCAGACGATCTCAAACGGGATCGATCTGACGAAGGGTGGCTTGGTTTGGAGCAAATGGCGAAGTGGTGCATTCGGATCGATGAATGGTGCTTTGGTGGACACAGTGTGTGGTAATGCGAAATTTCTAAACACGGAATCCGCGGGCGCCCAAAATTCGCAAACACTTCTGTCGTTCAACAGCAATGGATACACATTACCTGATGCTGGTGGCGGATATACGAATTCTTCCGGCGCGAACTATGTCGGGTGGACCTTCCGCCGCGCCCCCAAGTTCTTCGACGTAGTGACCTGGACCGGCGACGGCACCGGCAACCGGCAGATTCCGCACGCACTCGGAATCGCGCCCGGCATGGTGACGGCCAAGCGCCGCGACTCGACTGGACCGTGGGCCGTGTGGCACCGCTCGGCAACGGGCGATCTATATCTCGAGCAGACCGCCGCGCAGACCGCTTCCTTCACGCAGGTTACGGGCACGAGCGCGACGACGTTCTCGGTGTCGGGCAACGCCAATCTCAGCGGCGCGACCTATGTCGCCTACGTGTGGGCGCACGACCCCGATACCGCCAATGGGATCGTGCAGTGTGGGACGTTCACGACGGATGCAAGTGGGCTGGCAACGGTTACTCTAGGATGGGAGCCACAGTTCACGCTAGTGAAAGGTGCAACAGGCACTTCTACCTTCTGGATCCTCCAAGATAGCGCCCGCGGATCCGTTGCAACGGGAAACGGAAACTCCGTTCTCTATGCAAATTCAAACACTAACGAAGCAACGGGGCAAGCTGGCCTTCATCCAAACTCGACAGGATTCACGATTGACGGCGGCGGTGCTGGTCTTGCTGCGTCTACCACCTACATCTACCTCGCCATCCGACGCGGCCCGATGCGCACGCCGACGAGCGGGGCGAGTGTATATAACGCGGTTACTAATGTTGGACAGAGCGCACCGGTTAGCCTGACAGGGGCTGGATTTCCGCCAGACCTTTTGATCTCGTATGTAAGGTTTAATGGAGGCGCCGCACCGGGTATATTTGATCGGCTAAGGGGGATTTATAAATGTCTCTCACCTGGGTCTCCAAGTGGTGAGTCTACCGCAGCGGATTCAGTGACTTCATTCGACCAGAATGGGTGCACGTTCGGCGCGGATTCGGCTTTGCAACAGGTCAATTCAAATAGTTACCTGTATATCGACTGGTTATTCCGTCGCGCCCCCGGCGTCTTCGACATCGTATGCTATGCAGGAACCGGAGCAACACAGGCATACGCCCACAGTCTCGGAGTAGCCCCCAAGCTGGTCATAACCAAGGCGCGCAGTACTACTCAAGACTGGTATACCTATCACGCGTCACTTGGGCCAAACAACTATGTTGTTCTCAATACAGGTGCGGCGCAGGCGGCGTCGTCGGGCATCTTTGGGACTGGTCCGACATCAACGCAATTCAGCATCGGTGGTGGCGGCGGTGTGAACTATGTCGCCTACCTGTTTGGCGAAGTAGCGGGCGTCAGCAAGATCGGAAGCTATACCGGGAACGGCGCAACGCAGACGATCAATTGCGGCTTTACAAACGGTGTGCGTTTTTTGCTCATCAAGAGGACAGATGCGACCGGCGATTGGCTTGTGCTCAACTCATTGAGCGGCATAGTGGTCGGCAATGATCCCTACGGCGCACTTGATTGGCCCCAAGGTAGCCAAAACTCGACCACCGATCTGCTCACGCCGCAATCCGTCGGCTTCGGGCTCACGTCAAACGCGCTCGTCAACACTAACGGCGGCACCTACATCTTTCTCGCCATCGCATAGGGACCATCATGGAATATCGCATCCGCGCCACTGGCGCAGTCGTATCTGAAGCGGAACTGCGCGCGGCGCATCCTGACAGTGTGCTGCCGTCGCCTTTGACGGCTGACGCGCTTGAATTTGCGGGCGCTGATGCTGTGCTTGAGGCGCCGGCGCCGACGGTGACGGCCACGCAGACGGTCGCGCGCAATGGCGTGACGCAGGACGCAGGCGGCAATTGGGTGACGGCTTGGGTCGTCACTGACATGACGGCCGATCAGGTCGCCGCCGCTCAGGCGTTCTCGCAGCAGCAGTTACAGGCGTCCGTCGTCCAGCGGACCCAGCAACGCCTCGACGACTTCGCGAAGACGCGCAACTACGACGGCATCCTGAGCGCATGCACTTATGCCGCGTCATCGGTCGCGCAGTTTGCGAAAGAGGGTGGCTATGCAGTGACAGCGCGCGATGCGACGTGGAACACGCTGTATTCGATCCTCGCCGATGTTACTTCCGGCAAGCGCGCTACTCCGACCGGCTATGCGGACATCGAGCCGGAATTGCCAACCCTCGCATGGCCGGCATGATCATGAGCCGACTCAAGCTGCTGATGGTATGGGCGCTGTGCACGCTTGCCGCGCCGATCCTGTCGATTGCGATGCTGTGTCAGGCGGCGTTCGGCTCGACAGATCGCGCGCTGTCGATGGCCGTTGCGCAAGACGAGTGCGGCAATGCGCTGTTCGGCGGCGCTCGAGGCGAGACCATCTCGACGCGCACCGGTAACGCGCTGATTCAGGGCAAGCGCTGGGCGAAGATCGCGGCGCCATGTATCGACGCACTGTTCGGGGCCGGGCACTGCCTGGCTAACGCAACACTGCCTCACTGATCCCGCAAAGGCTCACCAACTCTCTGACCCGTCATTTGGCGGGTTTTTCTATTTGAGGCCTTGATGATTCAAAACGACACGGTCGCCAGCGTTGTAAAAGTCGCACCTCCCGTCGCAGTGAGCGCAATACAGGCGATCACCGAATCGCTGCCGAGTTTCGTGCTCTGGGTTACGGCCGTCTACACCGTTCTTCAGCTATACGTTTTGATTCGCGACAAGATTCTGCGACATGAGGAGGGCGGTGATGAGCAGTTTTGATGACGCTTTCGATGCGCTGATCGGCAACGAGGGCGGCTACTCGAACAACCCGGCTGATCCGGGCGGCGAAACGATGTGGGGCGTCACTGCGCGCGTCGCACGAGCGGCTGGCTTCACCGGACAGATGAAGGACTTGCCGCGCGACACGGCGAAGGCGATCGCAAAGAAGCTGTATTGGGATCCGCTGCGGCTCGACGAGCTCGACCCGCGCGTGGCTTTCCAGATCTTCGACGCGAACTACAACGGCGGCCATCCGGTGATCTGGATGCAGGGCGCGGCCGGCGCGAAGGTCGACGGTCTGATTGGGCCAGCAACCATCGCAGCTGTGCAGGCCACAGATCCACTGCGGTTCATGCTGCGCTGGAACGCGCTGCGCCTGCGCTATTTCACATCACTGCGGACCTGGCTCACCTTTAGCAAAGGTTGGGTCAACCGTATTGCAAACAACCTCATGAAAGGAGCTGCATGATGCCGCTTATCCCCATCGCAATGGCGCTCGCGCACTTCGTACCGATGATCGCCGGCTGGCTCGGCGGCTCGAAGGCCGAAGACGTCGCCAGCAAAGTGGTCAGCATCGCCCAGACTGTGACAGGGCAGTCTGCGCCCGACGCCGCGCTTGCCGCCATCCAGTCGGATCCGAATCTGGCGATGCAGTATCAGAAAGCGGTGCTCGACCAGCAGGCGCAGCTCGCACAAATCGCCGCTGATGTCGAAAAGGCCGAACTCGCCGCGGATCAGGCCAACACGGCGGTGGTCAACCAGACGATGCAGGTTGAGGCGAAGTCCGATCACTGGCCGACGTACACCTGGCGCCCGTTCATCGGCTTCTGCTTCGGACTTTTGGGCCTATCCGCTGGCATGACAGTCGGCGCCGCGTACGCGGGCGTGATGTTCTTCTGCATCGACCCGGCGGTGCTCGCGCAGCTGCCCGGCATGCTCGGCGCGGAGGCGGCAGTGATGACTACCATGGCGGCGCCACTCGGCATCGCCTCCTGGTTCCGCGGGAAAATGCAGAGCGACCCGCGCGTGCCGAGCGACAGCCGCGGATGAAGTTTGCGGCCGTACCAAGGCCAGTTTTGACCCGGCTCAGTTACGCGTAAAAAGACAGGGCGGCCACGAGCATGTTAGCGCATGCTCGTGGTCGCCTTTCCACTGAACAGCCCAGTGAATTAGCCAAGGCCCTGACACCTACCGGTAGGCGGGCCGAATTCTAACTTAAAAAGAAAAGGCAATTCATTCATGGCAACACCAATCGTCCCGTGGATCGGGGGCAAGCGTCGCCTCGCGGACCATCTCATTCCGCGCTTTCCTGCGCACGAATGCTACGTCGAGGTCTTCGCGGGCGGGGCCGCGTTGTACTTCATGAGGCCGCCGGCGAAGGTCGAAGTGATCAACGACATCAACGGCGAGCTGGTGAACCTGTACCGCGTCGTGCAGCATCACCTGGAAGAATTCGTGCGCCAGTTCAAATGGGCGCTTACGAGCCGCCAGGTGTTCAAGTGGTTGCAGGACACCGTTCCTGAGACGCTCACCGACATCCAGCGTGCGGCCCGCTTCTATTACCTGCAGCAAAATTGCTTTGGTGGGAAGGTCGAGAGTCAGTCGTTCGGGACGGCGACGACTACGCCTCCCGGTCTCAATCTGCTCAGGCTGGAAGAGACGTTGTCGGCCGCGCATCTGCGTCTATCGAATACGTTCGTCGAGCGGCTTGACTGGAAAACCTGTATCGACAAGTACGACCGGCCGCACACGCTATTTTATCTGGACCCCCCGTACTGGGAGACAGAAGGATATGGCGTGGCCTTTCCCTATGCTGAGTACGAGGAAATGGCGAGACGTCTGCGGGCGATCAAGGGAAGGGCGATCGTCAGTCTGAACGATCATCCGGATGTCAGGCGGGCGTTCGATGGCTTCCATATCGAGACCGTCGACATCAAATACACAGTCGGAGGTGGCGGTCGGGAGACCGCTCGCAAGGAAGTGATCATCTTCAGTTGGGATGACGCAGCGGTGCCGGCAGGGCTTTTCTGACATCTATTCCGTTGCCTTCGATCAGGAGGCGGGACCGTACGGATCCGATCAGTGGACTTGCCGTTAGTCACGCGGATCGGAGCTCGGCCAGTTTGATTTTATTGAGTTTGGTGAACGAAAGACCCGGGAAGGAACCCAAGTTGACCGGCGCGATTGGCGACCTCACAGTTCACACAGTCAAACGAGTCGCTCAGCGGGAGCAGAGGCGGCCCGAGAACAATGCTGTCTTGAGCTTCTGGCACTTTGACGATAACCTGGCCGACATTTCGCAAAGCCTGCCACTGGACTTGGTAGTGCCCCTCCTTTACGTTAGCTTGACTTCCCGGCGTCTTTACGATGTCCATCGTGCCGTCCCCGGTCGCATTTTTGACATCGCTAAACTTGTTTAGCGTCAGCGTTACGGTGGTGCCCGCCGGCGTGGCTGCTGCGGTCAGATGGTCTGCCACATAGACCGCCGGCTTGTCGGAGCATGCCGTGAGGCTGAGCGCGGCGACGACTGTGAGGATAAATTTGCGCATGGTTTCTGTGTTGGGAGGAATGCAATAAGCTAATTGCGTTAAGTGCTGGCGTCGCCCGCGCATTGACGCTCTGGGAAAACATTGTGAGGCGTCGTGCGGTTCATTATCGCGGCGGCTCTTGATTATCGGCACGAGTTAAGCAAACCTTTAACTTCGGGGCTTTACGCATTCATACTGCGGCACGACGCTCAGTGTCGCTTCAATACAACCGCCGTCCGAAATAAACGTTGCGGCCTTGGCGATTCGTCATCAGATCCAATTGCGTGGACCCAGTAGACGCAGCCCGTCTCGGGGTCCGCTTGGACCTGCCGGCGATCACGGCGTACGCACAACGCATGAGATCCGCCGGCAATGTCACCGCCCCAATGCTCACATGAACGGCAGGGGCGGTCGGTTTCTGAAGAATTGAAAAGACCCATGATAACCACTGTATAAACGTACAGTGTATCCCGGACTTGCGGCGGTATCATAGAACCGTCTCAAAACCCGGAGCCGGCCATGTGCTATTCAGCGCAGATCGTTGCGGACTATCGAAAATTCGTGAGAGCATTCGGGGCGCGGCTGAGCTTGCGGGAGTTCGCGGAGCTGTACTGGGAGCGCGCCAACGGAAGCAAGGCAAAGATTCCGAAGGCGATGGACGCGGCGTTCGCCGACCCCCAGACCGAGGAGCAGCGCGAGATCAAGGCCGCGATCGACCGGTTCAACGCCGAGCAGGCCACCGCACTCGAGCAGGAATTGTTCAGGCAGCGGACACGGCTTGCGGACGCTGAACGGACGCTTCAAACGAAAGCCACCAAGGCGGCCACAGAAAGCAAACGCATCGCGACGGACAAGATCGACGCGACGATCCGCCGCCTCGACGATCTGAGGCGGACGGAACTACAGGGCCGCGACTCGCGCATCTTTCCAGGCACGTACGCACCTGTGATGGTCATGGAGAACGGCCAGCGGGTAATCAAGCCGATGCGCTACCAGTGCCGGCCGGCGGGCAAGCCCAAGTTCTACGACACGAAGTTTCCGGGCACCTACAATGCACGCCGCGACAATCTCGAAGGCTTCTGGCGCGATCTTTTCGGCTACTCGCACGGGCTGATGGTCGTCAACGCGTTCTTTGAGAACGTCAGCCGCGCCAGGATGGAAGGGCGCGAACTGCAGGACGGCGAGAAGGACGAAAACGTGGTGTTGGAGTTTCGACCCAATGCCGGCGGGGAAATGCTGGTCGCCTGTCTGTGGTCGCACTGGAAGGCACCGGGCGAGCCGGACCTCCTTTCATTTGCGGCGATTACCGACGAGCCGCCACCCGAGGTTGCTGCGGCGGGCCACGACCGCTGTATTGTCCCGATCAAGCCGAAGAACATTGACGCGTGGCTTAACCCGGACTCTAAGAATCTGGCGGCGCTGCACGCGATCCTCGACGATCGCGACCGTCCATATTACGAACATCGGCTCGCGGCATAGGTGCCTTCGGTCGACCAAGACGAGGGGCGGGCAGCGGCAGCGTCGGACTCACTTCGGGCCACGAGCGGTCTTTCGCAGTCGGTTGGCGACCGTCTATTGACGAGCGACGAGCCGCCATTTTGTAAAGCCACGACCGATGATTCGGCAGACTCACCTACGCCCGACGGTGACTTCCGTTTGAGCGATCCGTTCGCATTCGTCTCGCCCAGACATGGGCTCTGTCACCACAGCCCGCAGTGCGTTTGTGTTTTTTTATGACCAGCCTGTGTGTGATCGACATTGTCAAAGATCGGAAGGTCGCCCACTGGACTGCCGGTGGACGGCTGTCCTTCCAAGGGCTGGGCTAATTTGCCGGCCGGCATGCGCCTGCCCTACACGTGGGTCGTCGTGAGTAAATAAGTACATATTACAAGACTGTAAAAAAATTTCCCAACAACCGGAATCATTGGGGCGGGATGGTGTACATTTGTCTGACAATTAGTAATTTTTAGCCTACCCTAAGTTTCTCTGTCACCTGATCTCCGGGAGCAATTTTGCCAGACGACTCCAGGCACCGACCAAACCGCCTTCATGATGC
>NZ_JBFOAH010000051.1:0-24386 GCF_040812055.1 Paraburkholderia suaedae
ACGCGCAAAGGCAAAAAACTCAGGTCATCTTCTGTCATGGATTGCGTCCGCAAAGTTGGGTTGCGGACGCAATCGTGAGCCTTCTCAATAATGGACGCTAGGTGTGCGAAATCGCGCGCTTACATTGATTGTGTTTGCTATGCCTCGGCCCGTGAAACTGTCGACAACGAAAGTGGCAACGCCCAACGACAGGAACCATTGCTCCCAGTCCGTTATCTGGCCGCCGATACCCCCGGACGGGTGCAGCAGTATGACGGCGGGTAGCCTGTCGGTTCCGGGGTGAGGCAGTCGCAATTCACCGGCTATCGTGACGTGCTTGCCGTCTTCCCTTCCAGCCAAGAAATCCTCATCTGTCAGCGTCATTGACTCGAATGGAATGACTTCCATTCGCGCCACCTGTGCGTAGGGCGCTCGCGGAATGCAAAGGAGCACAAGGACTAGCAAAAGGAACGGCAAGCCTCTCACATTTGCGAACATGGCCCTCTCCTTGAGTACGGACAGAGTTATTTATGCAGCGTTATAGGCGGTCTGGGCGGGAATGCAATGCAAATGACAGAATTGTCGGGATATGACAGACGGTGACGACGGAGGGCAGAGGGCAGTTCACTTTATCGATTCGCCGGACGTTCCTGTCCAGAAAGACGAGGATTCGAGTCGCTTTTCGCCGTCCGGAGTCGCCGAGCGCGGTCGGCGCGCCCGCCTTCCGGTAGGGCTGGGCTGCCGAAGCCGGATAGACGCGCGACCTGATGACGCCCCGTTGATTTCTGAGCGGGAAAAGAACAAAAACTCGAAGAACACCAGGAAGAGCTGTTTGGCCTGGATGTCACCTCCGTGAGCTGGGAAGAGAAGCGCGCACGTAATTATCACCGCGTTGACGTATTGTTCATGAGCCTGACTATCAAAAAAAAGACCCATAAGTTTCTCAACTTATGAGTCTCGGATTCTACCTACACCCACTGACCGGCAGGCTTGCGACCACGTGCATCCACAGGGCGGTTCCGAAAAAGGTGCCTGTTCGGCGGGGAATGCCGCTGCGTTACATCCATGCAGATACTTCAACAATCCATGACCTTCCCCGTCGCTGCCGACTGGCGAGCCGAAATACGCCAAACGCGTCAACAACAGCGTCGTCGACCCGTGGTCCGACCAGCAGCTCGCGCCTCACCGTCGGCTTCAACATTGTCGCCGGGACGCCCGACATTTTCGATGAGTCTAATACCTCACATTTCGCGTCACTCGACGCCCTTGACCGGGTCGTTCTGGCGCTTTGGTGTCGATTCCGTGAACACCTGCCGCACCATCTGAGCCAGCGCGTCGGGGCGATATGGCTTGTGCAAGAGTACGACATCGGGAGCAAGGATGTTGTTTTTCGAAATGATATCGCGCGTATGCCCGGAGGTGAAAAGTACCGGTATTGGCGGGATGCGACTGCGCGCCCAGGCGGCGAGGTCCGCGCTTCTAACGGCCCCGGGCATTACAACGTCCGTAAAAATAAGGTCAACCTTGACGCCGCTTTTCAGAATCGACATGGCGGCGTCTCCATTGACAGCGTGGAGCACTTCGTACCCAAGCTCACGCAACAGGTCGACGGAAGTTGCCCGAACGGCGGCGTCATCCTCGACCACGAGAATCGTCTCGCTGCCACCAAGCTCCGAGGCTGCCTTCACTTCGGACGGCGCGACTTCCGTGTTGTTGCTGCGAGGAAAGTGCATCTGTACTGACGTGCCATTGCCGACTTTGCTGAGGATGGAAAGATAACCGCCACTCTGCTGGACAAAGCCAAACACCATGCTCAACCCAAGACCCGTTCCACGCCCGTCCTCCTTGGTGGTGAAAAATGGCTCACACGCACGCGCCAGGACCTCGGGCGTCATGCCTGGACCATCATCCTGAACCGTAATCCGCAAGTATTCCCCCGGCGAGGCTCCGGTGCCCTGCACGTCGGCCGTCCCCAGGATAACGTTCTCTGCAATGACGTTCACCCGACCGTCGCCGTTCATCGCATCACGCGAATTGATTGCGAGATTGAGCACCGCGTTCTCAAGCTGGTTGCGGTCAGCCTGGATGAGCCATGGATTAGCCGGGAGCGACATCTGGACGGAAACTGTTTCTCCCAACGCTCGTTGAAGCAATTCGGCAAGGCCGTCGAACATACGCCGTGGATTTAATACCGTCGGTGAGAGCGGCTGCCGGCGAGCGAACGCCAGTAGCTGGGAAGAAAGTTTCCCGCCCCGTTCTACAGCCGATGCGGCCGCATTGACGCGCTTCTGTACGTTTTCGTTCCCTCGCTCCTGCAGGGCGAGTACCTGCAAGTTGCCCGAGATAACTTGCAGGACATTGTTGAAGTCGTGCGCCACGCCGCCGGTCAGTGCGCCGATAGCTTCCATTTTCTGCGATTGACGCAGTTGCTCCTCCGCCTCAATTCGCGCGGCCACCGCATCGGCCACCCGTTCCTCAAGGTTGCGCGTCAGCTCGAGCAGCGCCTGTTCGGCAATTTTACGTTCGTGGATATCGACCAGAATACCTGGGAACCGGGTCGGCTGACCTTGCGCGTCAAAGTCACACCGACCGCTCGCCAAAACCCAGCGGTACTGGCCGTCCTCGGGACGTTTTATACGGTATTCGGTGTTATAGGCAACGCCATCGGCGAGGGTTCTCGCGATTTGTTCGTTCACTCGTTCGATGTCGTCCGGATGGATAATTTCGCTTGCTACCTCAATCGGCAATCCGCGTTCCGACGACTCGACTGGGTACGAGAATGTTTTTGCAAACCGCTCGTCGCCAGACAACACGTTCGCTTTAACGTCCCAGACGAATGAGCCAAGGACAGCACCTGAATTGAGTGCAAGCTGGGTACGCTCGTTGGCAGCACGAGAGGCCGCTTCAGCTTCCTCCCGGCGACGCTCAGCAGTGACACGCTCTGTCGTCTCGATAACGATAGAGATAACTCCCGCTGGCGCCCCGTCGTCCTCGACAACCGGGCTGTAATACAGGTCCATCCATACGTCTTCTGCTGCCCCGTTCCGGAAGAGGACAAGTTCCTTGTCGCGGTAAGAAAGCGTTCCGCCGGCGAGGCACGTATCGACAACATTCCGGTTAAAAGCTGCCACCTCTGGCCAGCCTACTTCAACTGGGGAGCCGAGCAGAAATGGATGGCGACCGCCGGCAAAACCCGAGTATGCGTCGTTGTAGACCATGTACCCGGCGCGCCCCCACAGCATTACAAGCGGCACGGGCGACGCAAGCAGCATCTGGACAGCCGCTCGGAGACTTTTTGACCATTGGTCGATTGGGCCCAGAGACGTCGCGGACCAGTCGAATTCACGAATCCGTTGGGCCATCTCGCCGCGCCACCCCGCGCATCCGTGGTCGTCGCTTCTCACCAGCATAGACACCGCCTTCCGTTCTGTGGAACCGGTAGTTTCGTATGCGACTGGAATGTCGTCAATTTGGCGTGATGGCCACGAAGCCGGTTGTCGCCGCAAATATCAGACCCGGACGCTACGCGAGGCTCCGATTGAGCCGTCCGAAGGCAGCAGAACGCACACGGTTTGCGTCGCGAGAAGGTTACGTTGGTTGGGGGCGCAACGTCCGAACGACCTGCGTTGGGAACCGGTCACGGTTTAACCGTGGCTATCCACCCATGCTCGAGCCCAAATCAGCCCGACGGCTCGCGCCTCTTCTTCGGTTTTGCACGTCGCTAGGACGCCGGAGCCTTCTACTAACTTCGGGCCGCTTGTGATTGTGCCGCTCGCTCCGTAGCCGTCGCACTGGGGAAGAATTGATTTCCTCAATACGAATGGCGCGCCGAGAGCTGCTCTACGGGCGGGCACCCACTATGCCCGCAACGGCGACCTGAACCTCCGCTTGCAGCTGAACGATAAGTCCTCACGTCGTGAGGCCAACCGCCGCCAGCGCCGCTGATGGCGACCTTCACTTGCGTTCAACAATCTCGCTGAGGCACGCGACTTGCTGACCCCGAGCCATTTAAACGACAGATGGAGGTTGAAATGACTGAGTCGCATCAACTCATTGCCCCCGCAGCCGGGCCGACGCTGGCCGACCTGAAGGACAGGATTGCAGGCGCACAGGACATGGTCAAGACAAAGTACCGCGTCGTCTCTGAATCAACCGACGATTACGTTCATGAGGCCCCGTGGAAAGCGGTCGCGATGGCGCTCATGGCGGGCTCATCATCGGAATGCTTGCTCGCCGCTAACGCGGATTTCAGCTCTACAGGAGAAGAAATATGGACCCGGTCTCGCATGGAATCATTTTCTGGCTGATTATCGGAGGTATCGCGGGCGCGTTGGCTGGTCGTATCGTCGACGGCGGCGGCTTCGGCATCATCGTCGACATCATCGTGGGAATTATCGGAGCCTTCATAGGGGGGTGGCTTGGCCGGGCGCTGGGTCTGCACCTGGGAAGCGGCATAGTCGGCTCACTTATTACGGCACTGATCGGCGCGGTCATCCTGCTCGCTGTCCTGCGACTTTTCAGCCGAGGTCGTGAGCGCCCACTCTAAAGCCTTCAACTTTGTTACGCGCTGAGCATACCGCAACTGATGGCAAGCAGGTCGAATCTAAGTTAGCGCAGTGGGCCGAGCACTGACAACGAGCGGTGAAGATGCGGCGGACCGCATCCTCATCGCCGAATGGCCGAAGCGCGTTACGTTTCAACTACGAGAACGCCTTCTCGCCGGTCCGTCCTTCTGGCACCGCATCGCGGATGCGCAGCCAGCCTGCGCTGACCTCAATCGGTCGCGGCTTCGCTTCCTCCCGACGTGGGATGGTGAGCTTCAGCACGCCGTCCTTCAGATTGGCCTCAACTCGCGAGGTACCGGAACCATCGCTGACGGCAAAGTGTCGCGGCAAAGTATCGCGCGCGAATCTCCGTATGCGAACGATGCAGCTTTTGCAGGCGTCGGCACCACTGACCCGGATTCAATCGTGTGATTGCCGCCGTTGTGGACGCTCGCCTCAATCCGGTCAGTTATTAGGCCGGGTAGGTCAGCCAGCGCCGTCAGTCCCGACTGTCCTCGAAGATGTCTACTGCTAGTTCACCCTAGGGCATTCATCCCACGCAGTGGTCTTTCCGAACGAAGCAACTCACGGCACTCTTCCGCATCGCGCTGACAGTTCTTGCAGATGAAGAATCACCTACTGTGAAAACTTAATCATGCTGGAGCGAGTCAGCGTAACGTTTTTGCTCACGCCGGCCGGCGCATTGGCTAGAATCCACGCGGCGGAAAGCTCGCCGAACGGGTCTTTGCTCGACATGCCATCAGTCGGAACCACTACCTTGAAGCCGCGCGCCGCCGCTTCGCTTGCGGTGTACAACACTGCGCCGTGTGCCATCGTGCCGGTAACGATCACGGTCTGAATGCCCTTGTTCTTCAGAACCGTTTCGAGATCGGTGTTGAGGAACTTGTCCACGCCGGATTGCACGACCGTCTCGCCACCTTTGGCCGCGATAACCGACGGCACCGCCGCCAGTGTGCCCGTGCTGGTCAGGCTGTAGACGATCATCAGGTTCGCCTCGCGCGACTTGCTCAACAGATTGGCGACATACGGCAGTGAGGCCGCGCAGTTGGGACGCTCTTTGCTGTTGCAGGTACTGGTGTCGAAATCGAGCAACAATAGCGCGGTGTGACTTGGATCGGTAACGGCAAATGTCTTCAACTCCGGAGGCGAGGGCATTGGGACTGACTTCCAAGACGCGATGGTGTCGGCTTGTGCCATACCGCAGAAAGGTAAAGCAAGCAGCAGTGCGCACAGTGTTCTTCGAACGTTACGCATAGACTCTCCGATATAACCTGCATGATATGAGTCACTCACGGCGCGGCGGCTTTAGGGCCCGCGACCGTCATGCCGTCGTGGCCAACCATTCTATCGGCCAAACCGTTCAGACACCTGACGGCCGAGCGGCCGCATACGTATGACCGCTTCGGGGCCGCCTAGTAATCGATGCACTTGCCCAAAATCGACCCTTCACTGCCGTTCGCCACCGACCGCTTCGGCGAAGGCTGGAATGGTTTCCGAACATGACCTTTGTCCTGATTACTCCTTTCTAGAGTGGGCGCTCTCAACGGGATAGGGGTCGTGCAGAACCGTCGAGCCGGTCTCCAGCAGTGACTTGAGGTTGGAGATGACTTTCGGCCAGCCGCCGGACACCGCCTCGATGAGCTTCGAAGGCTCGCGCTCAATGGTGTGGGTGATGGAGAGCTTGACCGCTGTCCCACTGGGTTCCAGTTCCATCGTGCAGAGCGACTCGCCTTCGGCCTTGAGCTCGGGCTTGTTCTGGTGCTGCCAGCGGATCACCAGGCGTCGTGGCGGCTCGGCCTGGACGATCTCGCCGGCGTCGAAGATCTGACCGTCGCCGGACACCAACTTCCACGAGGATCCCGCGGTCCACTGGCTTTCGCAGTGCATGCCGAACCAGTACTGCTTCATGAACTCCGCGTGGGTCAGTGCTGACCACAGCTTCTCCGGCGTGGTGCGGATGTAGGTCACGTAAACAAAGGTCGATCTAGTCATTGCCTTTCTCCAAACGTTGTTTCAGATCCGAGAGCGCCTTGAGGCGCGGCTTTTCGAACTTGGCAATCCAGCGCTCGTAGATCTCCTGGAGCGGTACTGGATTGAGAAAGTGCAGCTTTTCGCGCCCGCGCCGCACGGTAGCGACCAGGTTCGCCGCCTCCAGCAGGTCCAGGTGCTGCGTCACGCCCTGCCGCGTCATGTCCAGGTGCTCGCACAAGTCGTTGAGGGTGCGGCCGTCGTGTGCGTGCAGCAAGTCCAGCAGCTTGCGCCGGCTGGGATCGGCGAGGGCTTTGAACAGCAGGTCGGTGTCATCGAGGCGCTCGGGCATGGACGGCTATATGCAAGTAATCTGTTGCATGTAGGATAAGCAAGAAGTTACTTGCATGTCAAGCACTGATCAACGATCGTCAATGCGAGCACTAATCGAGTGAAAGGAAACAATTAAGTCGGTCGGAAAACAATTAAGTCAGTCGGACCGCAAGATAGTTTTTCTCTCTTATCTCGAATATTTGAAGAGTGATCCTTGCTTTGAAGCTGCGAACCAGCGTTTTACTCGCCTTTAGGTCGCGCGACGACTTATGCTTTACCTGTACCCGAGAATACGTGGAGATCGAATTGCGCCAAGAGGATAGGCTTGCCAACTGGGTTCAGGAGCCAGAGAAAACATTTGTCTCTTGGCTCGGCGGTCAGCGCGTCGCTGAACGGCAGCTCCGCGAATCGTCGCAGGAAGTATATGCTGCAATTTTTGTACCTTGGCTCCGGCATTTGGCGGACCGGCAACTAAGCCTGTTGGAAGCGACGCCCATGGACGCCACCGCCTTCTTTGCCACGCGGATCCTTGAGCCAGTTTCGCGTCGTCGTTATGTCCAACTGTTAGGCAAGGTATATCGTTATCTCTGCTCATGCGGACTGGAGCAGAAGAATCCATTTTCGCTCGAAATCGTCAAGGAGAACCCGCTCGACCGCCCGCCGCCGGCATGGCTGGAAGAGGCGAAGCAAGATGCTTTGATTTGCAGGCTGCGTGAGATTAAAGGATGGAAGGGAGGGCGGGACCGAGCGATGGCCGCACTTTTTCTTGGCGCTGGTTTGCGGACGAATCAGTTGATCCAACTGCCAGTGCGTTGTTTGGATGAGCGTCATTACGTCGTGCGAGTTGAACCGGAAGGTGTGCATCGCGCACACACCACGCTAGTGCTTCCGGACGGGCCATGGAGAGAATGGCTGGAGCAGTGGCTTATGAAGCGCATAAGTCTTCCTATCCCCGGTCCGCTGCTCTGCCCCTCCACGCTCAAAGGCACGGCTTACTCACCATCAGCGCTGTATCGGCGAGTATCCGGTTGGCTCAAAGACGCCAACGTAGAAGCGCAGCGAGACGGCGCGGGCATCTTGCGCAATACCTTTGCACGAAACGCACTGACGTGTGGTCGGTACTCGCCGGCGGAAGTGCAGGAGTTCCTCGGTCACGAGTTATTCCAGTCAACCGCCCGCAGCATTCCACCAATCGCGAAGAACCTTGTTGCAGAAACAAAGGCGGTCGAGCGAGTGGCAATTGCTGCTCACGAGGTGCAGTCCGAGACTTGCTCGTCCCGCCCGCCTTATCGCGACACAACCCTTTTGGTTGAATGTTCTGGTTGACTCGGAACAGGTTGCTGGGATCGTACTTTGCCTTGATCGAGGCAAGGCGCTTGTAGTTATCGCATACGTTACGCTATGGCCGTTCCACCAGGCTACTGCGAAATCCGACAGATCCGCTCTCGTGCCTATCGGCTGGTCCCGCAGCAGCATCGACAGATGCGATTTGACGTCTTCGATTTTCACGACGGTCTCCTGCAGGTCCAGGATAGCGGCAGGAAGGGTGCCACGCTGTGCGGCGGATCACCTTTCCAGCTCGCTTGACGTACGAAATCTCTAGTCTATCCACGAAAATCCGAATTCTGACGGCACCCCTATTCGGCCGAATTGAAACTTTAGATGCCACGCTGCTGGCCCGGATGATCGCGAGTGACGTCGCGGTCGGGATTCGCGCTCGCCAGATGGCCGGTTTTTTCTATAATCCCGTGCCTGTTTAATGACGCTCGCTATCACAGGTGGATGTACCTGGTTCAGCACCGTACAACTGGCGTTTGGCGCGGACGTATGCCTGTAGCATGAACTTTGAGGCACCCCCGCATGAATCATAGCGCGGCTACGCATAAGCCCTGCCATAGCGATAACCGGACGTCCTACGCAGGATCAAACGCAATGTAAGGCAAAGTGCGGCGGGTGATTAAAGGCGGTGGCGTCGGTCACAGATTTAGCTAAATTCGGACACAGCCACCACGTGAGGCGCCGCATGCCACCAAGTCAGGAAGTTAAAAAGAGATCTTGCTTTCATTTGTGCCTCTCCTATTTTAACTAGTGAAGACGTGGCCGCGTGTCAAGCGGCAAAATCTATCTGACGTTCGATTGCTGTTTAACCTTGCGGCATGGGGAATCAATCATGCGAGTCTGCATAGTCATATTTCTTCTTTCGCTGATGCTACCTGCCGCTGCATACGCTGAAAGGCACGGTGACGACGACTGGCCGATGTATGGACGGAACTTGGAACATACCTTCAGTAATCCGGGTTCCCGAATAAATCCACGCAATGTTGCGAGCCTTCAACCGACGTGGACCTTCGTTACCGGCGACGCGGTCAGCGCATCGCCGACCGTCGTCGATGATGTGGTCTATATCGGTTCGTGGGACGGGTTCTTCTATGCGCTCGATGCCCGCTCGGGAGGCCTTCGATGGAAGTTCGGCGTGGATTGCCAGAACTCGGTAGTTCCCGTCCCGTCGCAATGCCTTGCTCCCGGGCAGACGCCGCCCCCGCGCTTCTTCACCGACGGCGGCCTGATCACCTCGTCCGCGGCGGTCATTGCAGGAAAGGTCTATTTCGCCGCCGGCAAGACCCTCTACAGCCTGAACGCCAAGGACGGGTCGCTGCGCTGGAAGCGCGTGATCTGCGGCAATCCCGATCAGCCGAACTGCGCCGCCGATCAAAAAGATCCGACGCGGATCTTCTCATCGCCTGCCGTTTTCGAGGACTCGATCTTCGTCGGTTGGACCGCCGATGGCGTGGCCGGTTACCGGGGTGGATTCGCGGCGCTCGATAGTGAGACTGGGCGGATTCGTTGGCGTTTCGAGGTCGACCCGATTTTAAACGAGAAGGGACAGCCGCTAATTGTGCATGGGCGCGTTGTTGGCGGTCAGAATCGGGGCTGCGGCAGCGTATGGTCGTCTGCGGCGATCGACGTCGATCACCACCTGGTCTTTTTCGACACCGGCGACTGCAAACAAGATGCAACCACACCCTATCACGAAGCCGTCATCGCCTTGGACACCCGGACGGGGCGACTCAAATGGGCTTTTCGCCCGCGCGCAAGTGACCCAAACCACTGCGATTTTGACTTTGGCGCGTCGGCCAATCTAATTGACGCTGACCAGGGCCGGTACGTTGGCGTAGGCGCAAAGGATGGTACCTACTATCTTCTCAACCGCCTTAGCTCCAATCCGGCAGGACGACTTGTATGGTCGAGGAACGTCGTCTTCGGTGGCATGTCAGGCGGCTTTTTCGGTGCTGCTGCCTTTAACGGTTCGCGGCTCTTCAGCGCGACAGGAATCGGTGATGGTAATCCGGTTACGCACAGTGGACTGTGCAATCCATCAAACTCCAGCGATACATTCATCCAGGAGCCCAGTATGCATGCCCTCGATGTCGGTGGCGGTGGCGTCCTGTGGCAGCAGAACAATAATTTCAGCTTTGCGCCGACCACACTTGCTCACGATGTTGTCTTTGCGGGCACACTTGGGCTCTCGCCGCCGCCGTCCTTGAACGCCTATGATCCGGGGACTGGCGCATTGCTGGCGAGCTTTAAGATGCCTGGATCGGTTAATTCCGGAGCCACGCCGGTCGGCGACATGGTGTTCGTCGGCTCGGGAAATACGAACGATGGTACTGGTAGCGGGGTGCACGCATTTGGCTTGCCCCGGAAAGCCCTGGTCGCACGGTAGGACGGATGCCTGACCGCGGTTTGGTAAGTGCCGCACCGGATGTCGCGGGAGCACCGTCGGTACAACTGTGTTCGCCGTGCGCACGTTGCTCTTGCAGCCCCTAAATGCTGACACGACCCAAAAGCCGCCGCGCCGACCCGACACACGAGGGCTTCCCCGATGACTCTCGCTTCGCGCTACACCGAAATCCTCGATCTCGCCGACGACGCCGCCTCCCTGCGCGAGATTCGCCATCACATACACCAGCATCCCGAACTCGCCTTCGAGGAACTGCATACGGCCGCTCTCGTCGCGGAGAAGCTTGCCGAATGGGGCTGGCAGGTGACGCGCGGAGTCGGCGAGACGGGCGTCGTCGGCACGCTGAAGGTGGGCGAGGGTACGCGCAGCATCGGCCTGCGCGCGGACATGGACGCGCTGCCGATCGTCGAGCAGACCGGCAAGCCCTACGCCAGTGCCACCTACGGCAAGATGCACGCCTGCGGCCACGACGGTCATACGACGATGCTCCTCGGTGCCGCGCGCCATCTCGCGCGCATGCAGCGTTTCAGCGGCACGGTGCACCTGTACTTCCAGCCGGCGGAGGAGCGCAGCGTCCCGAGTGGCGCGCAGAAGATGATCGCCGACGGCCTCTTCACGCGCTTTCCGTGCGACGCCGTTTTCGGCGTGCACAACCATCCAGGCTTACCGCCGGGTATGTTCCTGTTCCGCAAGGGCGCGTTCACGGCCGCGGGCGACACGGTGACGATCACGATCGAAGGCGTCGGCGGCCATGCGGCCCGGCCGCATCTGACAGTCGATCCGGTCGTTGTGGCGTCGAGCGTCGTGATGGCGCTGCAGACGATCGTCGCGCGTAATGTCGAACCGTCGAAGCCGGCGGTTGTCACGGTCGGCTCGCTACATGCAGGGACCGCGAACAACATCATCTCCAATTCGGCGACGCTAGAGCTGAGCGTGCGCTCGTTCAGCGAAGACGTGCGTGCGCTGCTCAAGCGTCGCATCGCCGAGTTGGTGCAGGCGCAGGCTGCGAGCTACGGTGCGACGGCAGTTGTCGCCTATGAGGAGGGCCACCCGGTCGTCGTAAACACCGACGCGGAGACGGAATTCGCCGCGCATGTGGCGCGCGAACTTGTCGGGGAAGAACACGTGGTCGCGAACGCGGACATCCTGATGGGCAGCGAAGACTTCGGGTCCATGCTGCACGAGCGCCCGGGCTCGTTCTTATGCATCGGCAACGGCGCGGGCGAGGACGGCTGTATGGTCCACAACCCGAACTACGACTTCAACGATGCCAACCTTCCTGTCGGCGCGGCGTACTGGGCGCGCCTCGTCGAAAGGTTTCTCGCGTAATCACTTTTATAAAACTTTATGCGCATGACGCTCGTCACGCATGGCCGAAACGGTGGTCAGGCCGAAGGCGAAACTCGCGGGGAGACGGTGGCCAACGAGGTAACCGCCGTAAGGCGGCTGTCCACAGCCTCGTGCTGTGGGGCAGCATCGGTGTCAACGGGCGGGTGCGGGATAGACGCAGATGTCGAACGAAAGGTTGGCAGAGCTACTCAGGGCATGATTCTACCGGTTGCCTGTTGAACGGGAACCGCGCGACCGCAGACCACGCCGTCGGCGCAGCATCCGACCGAGTTCGGGCCATGAGCCGCCGGTCGAGGTCGTCGTCTAGTTTGGCTGGCCGAGGTCTCGTTCGCCCTTGCTCAATGGCCGCTCTCCGGCCGCCAAATTGCGAAGGGCAGTGCCTCAACCCGGGCCATCTGCCGCCATTCGTCCGCGCGATCGGTCGGTCATTCGGACGTCGGCTTGGCACCCGACAGCGGACCTTGACTCGTGCACGCGTCCGAACGAATGTGTCGCGAAATTGGCACTGGCGGGAACTTGTTAATAGCACCCACACGGCGCCGACATGCGGAACTCATCAAGCGCCCCGTCGCTCGGCGCCCGCGCGTAAGAATCTTGATACGCCATCGCACCGCCGTTGCTTTCCATTCCTCTGTTTCCTACTCTGATCGGAGAGGCTTCGGTCGACGAAGTCGGCTAGCCGTCACGCACTATGGAGGTCCGAAGTGTCCTTTGATCGAACTGAGACAGCCATGGTTTTCATCGACCCGCAGGTCGATGTCTAAGCAAAAAGGGCAAGGATTGGGGCGCGGTGGGAGCAAGCGTGACAGAGAACAAGACGGTAGAAAACATGCTGCGAATCTTCAAGGCGGCAAAGTCGGCGAAGTTTACGGTCTTTATATCGCCACATTACTTTTTCCCGACCGATCGCGTATGGAAATTCGATGGACCGTTGGAGGCTGATGAATTCGCTACCCGGCACGTTTGCGCGTAGTGGGGCTGAACGCTGGGAACGCGGCGGCAGCCATTCACGAGTTCGCATGCCACTGACCAAGCTCTAGATTGGTGACTCGGAGCTGAGCAGGGCCTGCCGTCCGCTGAAGCGCATTTTGCGGCCAACCGCTAAACTCGAAGGGCACACTGGAAATCGTGCAGAATGGCACTCGAAAAGCGATCGATGAAACACATCGCGTTCATATTCGCCTTTGCTCGGAGAAATGTACGCGATCCACGAACGACGCCCTTGGGAGTAAGGTGACAGAGCGCGTGAGGTGTCTTACCGAAGCAGGTTAGCGGAGATCTGCGGGCATTTTCCAGGAAGGCGACTACCAGGCGGCTACGCAAATCTTGATCTTTTGTCATGTACTCTCATCCCAGCTGTCCACGTGGACGGGTAGCATCAGAGAATCACTCGTCCATTGCTAGGGCATCCTTAAAGGACCGCATACGGAGAAATCATGTCCGCTCACGCGGCAGATAACGGCATCGTCACCGTGCCCACGCACCACTCGGTCGAGCAAGCCGCTGACAAACTCGCATCGCTGATTGAAGCGAAGCACATCGTGTTGTTCGCCCGCATCGATTTCGCGGCGGATGCGCAGCGCGCGGGGCTTGCGATGCAGCCGTCGCAGTTGCTCATGTTCGGTAATCCGCGTGCCGGGACGCCGCTGATGCAAGCCGTGCCGACCGTGGCGCTCGATCTGCCGCTTAAGGTGCTGGTGTGGCAGGACGGCGACGGCCGTGTCTGGCTCTCGTATAACGCGACGAGCTATCTGCAAGCGCGGCATGGCGTGCCTGCAGAGCTGATGAAAGCCATCGACGGTATCGACGTGCTCGTGCAGGCGGCTGCAGCCGACTGACCCGTTCCGGGGTCAAGCGCGTGTCAGCGACCGCGTAGCGATGCTGCAGCGGGGACCCGCCTCCGCCCACCCTCGCGAACGGCGGCCAACTTCGATATCCATATAACAGTTTGGCGTCAAGGAGGTATCGGTTTCAACGTGAGTTTTTTTAGGCGCAGAGGCACCGCATCGCCTTCGCGTTCGAGTTGGTCGCTAGCAGGCCAACCGCGGTCTGCGGTCGACCCCCAATTGGCGGTCCATACGCTGAGATTGAAATGTCCGATTTCGCCGAGGCCGAAGCCCTCGAAGGCTGTGTACAGGACGCCGATCTCGTTTGCTTGATCGCAGCATCGGTTTTCGGGTTTACAGCGCTCGCTATCTCGCGAGAAGTTCACGACTGCCGCCTCGTTGCTTCCGATGCTCGCCTGTATTCAGCGACACTCCAATCGTTGAAAGGCAGGCGATGCTCCCCTGAAACTTGTCGCGTGACTGCCTCGCCGGCTGCCAGTTCGGGGGTATGCCCGAAGTTTTTTCCGGTTCCAGCGGAAACCTGATGAGCAGCTTTATTTTTATGAGCGCATTCGATGATAGGGGGCCTGACCGGCGTGCCACCCACGGCGCACGCCCGTCGCATCGCAGCCCGACCGCCACGCAACGCGAGCGCAACTTAAGGAGAAATGCCGCCCCGAATGCAGACGGGTGCAAAAATCGGCCAGTTTCAGTCATTCGCTCGCGCGCTGCGACGGACACTCGGATGTCCGGTTTGTTCGGATCGCGACCTTATGCTTCTGAGTAGATTGACGGCCATCAGCCTATATCCCGTCGGACAGTCGTAAATCGACACAGCGAAGCTGGGACGTTCGATCTCACGCGACGTCCACCACAATCTTCCCGCGCGCGGTGGCGTTCGTGATGGCGTCATAGGCGAGTTCCGCGGACCGCAAGTCGAACCGGCGGGGATCGAGGTTCGGCGTGAGCTTACCGGCTTCGATCAACCGTGTGGCCTCGCGCAGCATCGCTCCGTGGTGCGCGCGATACATGCCCGTCAGAATTGGATAGAGGGTGAAGACCCCTGAGTACGTGGCTTCCCGGAAAGACAGCGGCGCCAGCGCATGCGTACCCCAACCCAGCGCGCTGACAACATGGCCAAAATGCTTGACTGCAGCAAACGAAGCGTCGAGCGATGGGCCGCCGACGGTGTCCACAACGAGGTCGAAGCCAGTGCCGTGCGTCAAGGATGCGACATACTGTTCGACGGATTGCGACCGGTAGTCTATTGGCGTAGCGCCCAGACGCGTAACGAGATCGTGGTCGCGTGAACTTGCTGTTGCAAAAACTTGAGCACCGAGTGCGCGCGCCAGTTGCACCGACACATGTCCGACGCCGCCGGCTCCGCCTTGCACCAGCACAGTTTGGCCCGCTTGCAGATGGGCCCGGTCGACAATGCCGGAATAGGACGTGATGAACGCGAGGGGCAGCGCCGCGGATTCACGCATCGACAGGTTGGCCGGCTTGATCGCAAGCAGGTCGGCATCAACCGCCGCATACTGGGCCAGCGAGCCCTGAATGCCGCCGACGCCGCCCGTCATACCGTAGACCTCGTCGCCGATATGGAAAGCGGTCACGCCCGGCCCGACGGCATCTACCACGCCAGCCATATCGATGCCGAGCACTAGCGGCAGCGGATGCTTCGCATGCGCTGCGCTGCCAGCGCGGATCTTGGTGTCGAGCGGATTGAGACCGCTGGCGGCAATGCGCACGCGCACCTGGCCGTGTGCGGGTTCGGGCATCGAGATCTCGGTCAGTTCGAGCGGGCCGTTGTAGCGGTTGAGGACGAGCGCCTGCATGGTCATGGTGGGTTCCTATCGTTGCTTTCCCGTCGAGCGAACGGGTCAATGCGCTCATCATGATTTATGCTAAAACGCATGTAAATCAAAGTTTCTGCACGGGAGCCATGCAAGGATGAATGAGGCCTATCTGGATTGGAGCGATGTCCGGATCTTTCTGGCGATTGCCCGCTCCCGCACGCTCGGGGCAGCAGCGAAGCGCGTGGGCCAGACCCAGCCCACCATGGGGCGCAGGTTGCGTGCACTCGAAGAAGCGCTTGGGCATACGCTGTTCCAGCGCACGAGCGATGGCTTTGTCCTGACGGATGAGGGCGCGGCGGTGCTCGCTTACGCCGAGCGAATGGAGGAGGAAGCGCTCGGCTTCACGCGCGCGCTTGCCGGGAAAGAGACCCAGTTGACGGGTCTGCTGCGCATCTCCTCGCCGGACTGGTTGGGCGAGCACATACTGACGCCGGTGTTCGCGCGCTTTCTGGGGAAGCACCCAGGCATCTCGTTGGAGCTCGTCACGGACTCGCGCCTCTACAACCTTGCGCGACGCGAGGCGGATCTGCTGTTCCGCATAACGCCGTTCGACGAACCCGACATCATCCAGCGCAAGCTGATGCGCATCGACTATGCGTTGTATGGGCACGTCGATCTCGTCCCGCCGTCACGCGGGGAGGGTGACGGCTACCCGCTGATCAGCATGGACAGCGCGTTCGGTTCGCTACCCGACGTCGAGTGGGTCAAGCGAATGCTGCCTCGGGCCAGGATCGCGTTCGGCAGCAATAATCGTGGCGTGCAGGCACGCATGTGTGCTCAAGGAGCTGGCTTCGCCGTGTTGCCGTGTCCTCTTGGCGATGCGACACCGGGCATTCGGCGGATCGATTTGGGCGAAGCGCCGCCGGGTCGCAATGTCTGGCTCGGCTTTCACCGTGACTTACGCCGCGTCGCGCGACTGCGCGCACTTGTGGATGCAACGATGGATGCGCTCGCGAACGTTTGAGTCAGGTGGGCAATCAGTGCCTCCGCCTGATCTGCGTCCGCTTCGCTGCACCGCCTTTCAAACAAGGCGACCAGGTTATCGAAGCAATCTTCCTCAAGTGGCAATACGGGTTTGCTCAAGCCTCCGGCCCGCGCGAATGACCGGTATTGCCAGGAAGTGACCAATTCGTACATGGCAACTCGAAATGCCGTTGTGAGTCCCGTGCTGCCGATCGCGACCGTTCGGGATTCGGAAGTCCGTGCCCTTCACATGAGGCAGTTATCGGGCCATCTGCCGCAATTCGTTCGCGCGATTTGTCGCTTTTTCGAACGTCGGCTCGTCGCCTGAGAGCAGACTTTGACTGCGGGCACCTGTCCGAACGGACGCGCCGTGAAATGGGCACGGGCGGGAATAACAGTGCTGCCTGCAGACGGAGAGGGCTGGCGGGGCTCTTCGCGGCGTTCCTCTGCAGAGAAAGGCTAACTCGGTGATTGCATTTTGCGGCCTGGTCCCATCGGTCGCGTTGGCTTCTTAATCATTAGCTTGTTAATAGCATGCAGGCGGCGCCAACATCCAGAATTCTTCCAAACGCCCTGTCGCTCGTCGCCCCCGCCCAAGAACCTGGATGCGCCGTCGAAATCTGTCGGACCGTCGTTGCATTTCAGTCCCCCGTTTCCTAATCTGATCGGACAGGCTTGGGTCGACGAAGTCGGCTAGCCGTCACGCACTATGGAGGTCCGAAGTGTCCTTTGATCGAACTGAGACAGCCGTGGTTTTCATCGACCCGCAAGTCGATGTTTTAAGCAAAAAGGGCAAGAATTGGGGCGCGGTGGGAGCAAGCGTGACAGAGAACAAGACGGTAGAAAACATGCTGCGAATCTTCAAGGCGGCAAAGTCCGCGCAGTTCGCGGTCTTTATCTCCCCACACTACTTTTTCCCGACTGATCGAGTATGGAAATTCAATGGACCATTGGAGGCGGATGAATTCGCTACCGGCACGTTTGCGCGTAGTGGTCAATTGAGTCTGGAAGGTTTTGAAGGGTCCGGCGCTGACTGGCTCGACGAATTCAAACCTTACATCAACGACGGTGAGACGGTTGTTGCGAGTCCGCACAAGGTCTTCGGACCGCAGACCAACGATCTCGTCCTTCAATTACGCAAGCGAGGAGTGAGAAAGGTGGTACTGGGAGGCATGCTTGCCAATATGTGCGTGGAGTCACATCTGCGTGATCTACTCGAACAGGGTTTCGAGGTTCATGTTGTGAGCGATGCCACTGCCGGACCGCGTCATCCCGTTTGGGGCGACGGATATAAGGCGGCGATGATCAACTACGCGTTTCTCGCGCACGGCGTCTTGACTACCGACGAAGTCGTGGCTTCAATGGAATGACGCGCAAGTAAGATCGGTTGACAGTCGAATAGGCTCTCGGTCTGGAAGGCGCTTTTACCCAGCTGATACGTCCCAGCAGGTTTCCAGAACAGATCGCCGACGGTCTACCTATCCCGTCGCAATGTCTCACGGCGCACGAGTTCACGGCGTTGGTTCGCTTTTCTTTGTCACGTTGCCTTAGCAAGGAGATGACGGTGAACACGGTTACGACCAAAGACGGCATTCAGATCTTCTACAAGGACTGGGGAACAGGGCAGCCCATAGTTTTCTCACACGGATGGCCACTGAGCGCCGACGATTGGGACGCCCAGATGATGTTCTTCCTGAACCTCGGCTTCCGTGTCATTGCGCACGACCGTCGGGGTCACGGGCGGTCAACTCAGACGGCCGACGGTCATGATATGGATCACTATGCCGATGATCTTGCAGCCGTTACCGGGCATCTTGACCTTAAAAATGCAATCCACGTTGGCCACTCAACCGGGGGCGGTGAGGTCGTTCGGTATCTCGCGCGGCACGGCGAGAGCCGCGTAGCCAAGGCGGTACTGATCAGTGCTGTGCCACCACTCATGGTTAAGACCGCTAATAACCCGGAAGGTCTTCCCAAGGATGTTTTTGACGGATTTCAAGCGCAGGTTGCCAGCAACCGCTCACAATTCTACCGGGATGTCGCTGCCGGGCCGTTCTACGGTTATAACCGTCCAGGGGCCAAGCCGTCCGAAGGTGTGATCATGAACTGGTGGCGTCAGGGAATGGAGGGCGGTGCCAAAGCGCACTACGACGGGATCGAGGCCTTTTCCCAGACGGATTTCACCGAAGACTTGAAGAAGATCACAGTCCCCACGTTAGTGATGCACGGCGACGACGATCAGATCGTACCTTATGCCGACTCTGGGCCGTTGAGCGCGAAATTGCTGCAGAACGGCACCTTGAAAACCTATAAGGGCTTCCCGCACGGCATGCCCACCACGCAAGCCGATACGATCAATGCGGATCTCCTCGCGTTCATTAATTCCTGAATCGTCGCGCATCCCTGTGTGCTGGGTCGAGCAACGACTGATCTACCTGGCGGATTCAACCGGTCTATGCAACACACTAGAGGCTGCCTGAGCAGCGGGAGTGTTGCAAATGAAACAGCGACGCCGGATTTACTATAGTGAGACGCAGAAGGCGCTGATGTGGGAACGCTGGCGCAAGGGCGAATCCCTGCAGAAGATCGCCCAACTGTTTGATCGGAACCACTCGTCGGTGCAGGGAATTCTGGCGCAGACAGGTGGAATCCAGCCACCACAAAGGTACCGATCGAGATGGGCGCTGACATTTGAGGAGCGCGAAGAGATATCGCGAGGGCTCGTGGCCGATGATTCTATTCAGGCAATTGCAAGGCGACTTTCACGAGCGCCATCTACCATCTGCCGCGAGATCAAACGTAACAGCGGACCAAACGGCTATCGGGCAAGCCACGCCGATCAACTCGCATGGGATCGCGCGCAGCGCCCCAAAGTCTGTAAACTGGTTCGGCACCGGAAACTGGCGCATATCGTCGCCGGTAAGCTTCAGTTGCAGTGGTCACCCCAGCAGATTGCCGGATGGCTCGGGCGGGCGTATCCAGACGACGAGGAATACCACGTGTCTCACGAGACCATCTATCGCAGTCTCTTCATACAGGCCCGTGGTGCCCTGAAGAAGGAGTTACTGGAGCACCTGCGGCGTACCCGTGCCATGCGTCGTTCCCGCCACCACACTCAGAAAACGGACGATCATGGCAGGATAAAGGACACAGTGTCGATCAGCGAACGCCCCGCGAGCGTTGAGGATCGTGCAGTGCCGGGCCACTGGGAGGGTGATCTGCTGTGCGGTAGCGGCAGCAGCCAGATTGCGACACTCGTCGAGCGCCAGACGCGTTACGTTATGCTAGTTAGGATAGCCAGCAAGGACAGCGAGACGGTCGCCAATGCACTCATCAAACACGCTTCAAAACTGCCGCAGGAACTCTATAAGTCGCTGACATGGGATCGGGGAACGGAGATGGCCGGGCACAAACACTTTACTATGGCTACCGACATACAGGTCTACTTCTGCGATCCCCAGCATCCATGGCAGCGCGGATCAAATGAAAACACGAACGGATTGCTAAGACAGTACTTTCCTAAAGGCACCGACCTGTCCGTATATTCGCAGGCCAAGCTCAACGCTGTGGCAAGACGACTCAACGAACGTCCGAGAAAGACGTTGGGCTACGAGACGCCCGCCGAACGTTTCCAGCAAACTATTGCATCGACCGGTTGAATCCGCCCCTTGGAAGCGGCCATTGGCGTCAATTCCGTTTGGCCGTCCGCTGTGGGTCGGCAGTACGCATTGGCGACTGGCCGCTTCCGGGCAGCGAAATTCCACTGGCCGCTTTCCAGCGATGAACTTGAAGAGCGGACTGACGCAGCCCGGCCGAGGGCGTGTGGAAACTGCTTTTTGATGACTGCAAGCGAGTTCGCCAGCCCGATCAATCGAATTTGGCAGATCGGGCGCGCGCTAGCGTAACGTATCAAGCGCAAAAAAGCCCCTCGGGGCCTTAGGTTTGAGCTTTTCTCATCGCCCTTATTGTCCCGGCAACCCCAAGTATTTTCATGACGCGCTTCAGGTTGTACGCCAATACTTGGAGACTCATTTCGGTGCTCACCCGTCCGAGCGTCCGGGTCAAGAAGTGTGTCGCACCCATCCAGTGCTTGAGGGTGCCGAATACATGCTCAACGGTGCTTCTTCGGATGGTCATTGCATCAGGCTTGCGGTCGAGTCGACGCTGCATGGCTTCGAGTACATGTTCGTGCTCCCATCGCCGGATGCGGCGATAGTCGCTTGGCGAACATCGATCCTTGAGATGGCAACGCGGGCATGCGCTGGGCCAGTACACGTTCAGATTCATGCCATTCTCAACGGTCTTGAATCGAAGAATTGCGCGCTCGCCGGCGGGGCATCGATACTCATCGTTCCTGGCAACGTAGATGAAGTCGCGTTTGGTAAAGAGCCCTTTCTTCCTCGACGCTGAGGTGAGTGGTTTCGGGACGTACGTGGTGATCCCGGCCAGTTCACACGCGCGGATGTCCGGACCACTGAAGTAGCCGCGGTCAGCCAGCACCTTCAGCTTCAGCTTGCCCATCGCGCTCTTCGCCGACAGAGCCATCCTGCTGAGTTGGCCGTGGTCCCCTCCAATATTCGTCACCTCGTGTTCGACAATCAGATGATGCTTCGTATCCACGGCAGTCTGGACGTTGTAGCCGACGGTGCCGGTTCTCTTGCCACCGCTGGTCATGGACCGGGAATCCGGATCAGTAAGCGACAACTGTTTGTCCGGTTCCTTCTTCAGTTGCTCCCTGATCTGCTCGAGCTCACGCATGCGCTGACGTAAGAGCGCGATCTTCTCGTACAGGCGAACGGTCTTCACATCGAAGCCTGTCGGGCTGATCCGGTCTGCGGTTTCAATCATGTCGAGATATCGCTGAACGCTTTCCTCGATCTGCTGCTGACGCTTGTCGATCTTGCCTGCCGTGTAGTTCCTGTCACGGCTGTTCACAGCCTTGAACTTGCTGCCGTCGATTGCCACCATGTCGCCGCATAGCAGCTTCAGTCCGCGACATAGTTCGACGAAACGACGGCACACGTTGCGAATAGCCGGCCCGTTGTCGCGGCGAAAGTCGGCGATCGTCTTGAAGTCTGGCGCCAGACGTCCTGTCAGCCACATCAACTCCACATTGCGTTGGCCTTCACGCTCAAGACGCCTGCTAGACGGCACCCGGTTCAAATACCCGTAGATATAGATCTTGAGCATGACGCCCGGATGATAGGACGGGCGGCCTGTGAGCGCCGGCGTGGTACCGTTGAAGCCGAGTTCCGCAAGGTTCAGTTCGTCGGCGAAGGCATCTATCACCCTTACTGGGTTATCCTGTCCGATGTAGTCATCGACACATTCGGGAAGTAGTGCGACCTGTTTGCGGTCATCGCCTTCAACGAATCGCTTCATGAGTCACCCGGTCTCAATGCGTTGATTCAGTTTAGGCGATAAATGCGTTTTCACACGCCCTCGACCCGATTGCGCCGTTTGGCGTGGCTTCACGACAAGGACCGCTGCCGAAGGCACAGCAGTCATCGGCATACAGGCTTTCAGTCAAGCTAGCATCCAGCAGCACCGTCGATTGTTAGCCACTGCCCGAGTGCGGCCCATGATGTGTCGTTTGCATACTTAATTGCAGGCAATTGAGATGTGCGCTTGGCACATACTGGCCCGGACCGTTGCCTCATGTCACTTGCTTCGTCGGACCTGGCTACCTATCTTTCAGATCCAGAGACGCTGCGCACGATCCCGTCAGGAGCAAGGCTTTTCGTCCTAGCGATGTTCGCATCTCATGCCCTCGGTAAAATCCATTCGAACGTTAAAGCGCCTGTCGAGGACGCTGCGAGGACCGGTCAGCGGGTGGGCTGTTGGAGGCATCATCATCGCCATCACGGGCTTTGCGCCGCAGGTGTGGATCGCCCGGTTTTTCCATCAGATTGCGTCGCCGGCAGACGTCCATCGCCTGATACCCTTAGCCCTCGATGTCAGGGTCGCGATAGTCCTTATCGGGATTACCATCATCGTGGGAGATGTGCTTTATCGAAACCGTCTCCGAAATACCACGAATCCGGGACCCGGCGCAACGCCTCAGATCGCCAACAATCAGCGGTCTTCACAGGATCGGTGGGTATCGAGGGCGCCGCGATTCTCCATCGTCGTCCTGCCATTCGCCAATGTCGGCGGCAACCCGGAGCAGGAATATTTCGCCGATGGCGTGACCGACAGCCTGACCACCGATCTCTCTCGCATCCCTGGCGCGTTCGTCATCGCCCACAATTCAGCTCTCAGCTACAAGGGCAAGCCAGTAGGTGCGCGGCAGATTGGGCGTGAGCTTCGCGTGCGGTATGTCATGGAAGGTAGCGTGCAGAGCATCGGCAATCGCGTCCGCGTGAATGCTCAACTCGTCGACGCGGGCACGGGGGCACATCTTTGGGCCGAGCGCTTTGACACGCTTCGCGCAGATGTTTTCGACATGCAGGACGAGATTATCGCGAGGCTTGCCCGCATGATTGGCATTGAACTCGTCGCGGCGGAGGGGCGTCGTGCCGCGCTCGACCGCCCCGACAATATGGATGCCACAGACCTTGCGATGCGCGGCTGGGCGATCATAAATCAACCCTCTTCATTAGACGACGCGCGTCGAGCACGGGCCGATTTTGAAGCGGCGTTGCGCCTCGACGGCGGGAACATTGATGCACTGGTCGGATTAGCAGAGACGTATGAACTTGAACGCCGCAGCTTCGTCTCTCTCAATGTGAGCGAGCAGGTCCGTATAGCCGACGCGGCAACCGCGAAGGCGCTGATGACGGCACCCAACAGCGCGATGGCGCACTACGCCCGGGCAACTGTGTTGCTTCGTTTGCGCGCGCCGGAACGCGCGCTGCGCGAGTTCGAACGGTTTTGTCGCGGTAAGGCTCAAGGAGAAAAGGTGATCGATATGCGAAGTACTGCTTATGTTGCCAGTTCGTAGAATTGAACGGCGGCGGAAGGATGGGTTCCGCGAGCACACGTCATCTGCCCTTTGGCGATCATATGCATCAGTTCGATGCCGGCGAGCAAAATCCGGGCACAGCGAAAAGTCTTGAACCCGAGCATGGGTCGTGTGCGTCGCTTGATCGCCCTATGGTCCTGCTCGACGAGATTGTTGAGATATTTGGACTGGCGGATCTTGATGGGCACTTCACGATCAGCATTGATGGCTTCGAGCGCGGCGAGATTGGCGCCGCTCCTGTCAATGGTCACCGTCTCGGGCACGCCATTCCGGGCGATCGATTTCTCGAAGTATCGCCGGGCCGCGGTCTTATCCCGGTGGGCGCGTAGCAGGAAGTCGATGGTGTTGCCCTCCTTGTCGACGGCCCGGTAGAGATACCTCCATTCGCCCTTGATGCGAATGTACGTCTCGTCCATGCGCCAGCTCTTCCCGACTGCCGCTTGCGGCGGCGGAACGCCTTCTCCAGCACCGGCAACAGCTTGAGCGCCCAGCGATGCACGGTCGAATGATCGACGCAGACTCCGCGCTCAGCGACCATCTCTTCAATGTGACGCAGGCTCAGCGGATAGGCCACGTACCAGCGTACACACATCAGGATCACGTCGAGCGGGTAATGCAGGCGCTTGAGCACTCGGCCCATCGCCGGATTCAGCGTCGTCATTAAGCTTTCAGTCGTTCATGTTGTTCCGCACATCATAGCGGATCGCCTTATTGCATGTATGGACCCGACGCCTTTTGCAAGCTTCTTTTCGCGATGTCAAAACGGTCTGCACACATGTATCCGGCTTGCCCGGTGGGCGGTTGCCGAAGCACGCCCGCAGCCTTGATGAGATCCGC
>NZ_JBFOAH010000052.1:0-24255 GCF_040812055.1 Paraburkholderia suaedae
GCGCCTGGCAGCGGTAGTCGATGCGGCTCGCCCGTTCGGCGCGACCGTCGTTGCGGAGGGCGTGGAAAGCGCCAGCCATCATACGGTGGTCACCCAGTCGGGAGCCGATTTCGGGCAGGGCTTTTTCTATGGTCGAACCATGGTCATTAGTCTTCTGCTCACGTTTCTCGAGGCCGGTGGAACGTCACTGCGGATGCAAAAGAAACGGCGCTGGCGATGAATGGCACCACATTCACTGCACTCCGAAGAATGAAAGATTCAGCCGACGCATGCTCACACGTCCCGTGCCATGGGGGAAAGAGGAAGAAAAGCGCATGAAGGCGGGGCGAGTATCGGTCCCCAAGTCGGGCGACAGAGTCCCTTATGGTGGAGAATCCGCGACGCGCGGTCAGAAGGTCTCCCAGTCGGCCGTTGCGTTAGCCGCCGCTGAGACCGGCGCGGCGGGGGCGGTAGATGCCACTGGTGCGGCACGCATCGAGGGAAGGGCTGGAGGACTGGCCCTCGCGGCGCGGGATGCCGCGTGTTTCGCGGTCGGCCGTGCCGCCTGGAGCAACCTGCCCGAAGCATCATCGCGGCGCTGCGTCGGCAATGCTTTCGTCGCCGACGCGTGAGCCGGTTGCGGCACGAAAACGTCGCTCACCCGGAACACCGACACCGCTTCCCGCAACGCCTGCGCCTGCTGATACATTGACTGCGTCGCAGCCGATGCCTGTTCGACCAGCGCCGCGTTTTGCTGCGTGACCTCGTCCATCTGGCTGACCGCGCGGTTGACCTGGTCGATCCCGCTGCTTTGCTCTTCCGATGCGGCCGCGATTTCCTTCACGATGCCCGTGACGCGTGTCACCGCCTCAACGATCTCGCCGATCGTGCGACCCGCTTCCGCGACCAGTTGCGAGCCGCTATCCACCCGCGACACCGACCTGTCGATCAGCTCCTTGATTTCTTTCGCCGCGGTGCCGCTGCGTTGCGCGAGCGAGCGTACCTCGGCTGCGACCACCGCGAACCCGCGGCCCTGGTCGCCTGCCCGCGCGGCTTCGACCGCCGCATTGAGCGCGAGAATGTTGGTCTGGAACGCAATCCCTTCGATCACGCTGATGATTTCTGCGACCTTGGACGAGCTTTCGGAGATGCCCTGCATTGTCTCGACCACCTGACCGACCACGGCGCCGCCGCGCTGTGCGACGCCCGACGCGTTCTCGGCCAGCGACGCGGCCTGCCGTGCGTTTTCTGCGCTCTGGCGCACCGTACCGGCTAGCTGCTCCATACTCGATGCGGTTTCCTCAAGCGAGGCTGCCTGTTCCTCGGTACGCTGAGACAGATCGTTGTTACCTGCCGCAATCTCGTGCGCGCCGGTGGTGATCGATTCCGCCGAATGCTTGATGCGGTGGATGACAGTGGTCAGATGCTGCTTCATGTCACGCATTGCGGACAGCAGGTTTTCCTGATTGCCGGTCGGCGCTTCGACCGCGATGCTCAGGTCGCCGCCCGCGATCTGCCTGCACAGATGCGCGGCATAGTCGGGTTCCCCGCCGAGCGCCTGCTGAATCGAGCGCGACAGCACGACGACCCCGCCCAGCACGATCACCAGCACGGCGACCAGAATCGCGATCACCGTGTAAGCCGTGCGCTGACCAGTGCTTTCGGCTTGTTCGTTGCTCTGCTCCATGACCGTGCTGAGATCGTTGATCAGCGACTGTAGTGAAGCCTGCAGCGGCTGGAATTGCGAGTGATACAGGGCGGTCACCTGGTCGTTGGCGGTCTTCGGATCGGTCGCGGCCAGCCTGATGATCTGTTGCGATTGGTGATCGTAGGCGTGCCATGCGCTGGCCACCTGGTTGAAGTGATCACGGCGCGCCTGAGTCGCGAACATCGGGCCGATCGTATTCGACCATTGGCTGACGTTCTGCTCCGAATCCTCGAATACCTTTTTGGTGTCGGCTGAAGTCGGATCGAGTTCCAGCGTCGCCAGGAGGCTTGCCTTAAGTTCGGTCAGGCCTCGCAGCTGGACGGCACGTCTTTGCACGTCGTGCTGGGCGTGGCTGATCGCGCTCAATCCCAGACACGTCGCGACGATGCCGCCCGCGATCGCAATCACCGTTACGATCATTAATGCCCGAAGCTTTTGCCTGACTGTCATTATTGCCCCCGTACTATCTATTGTGACTGAGGTTCTTTCTTCTTCGTCCTCGGGGGGACGCCGGCTGGTACGGCGACATCCTTCGCCCCTGCGCCTTCAGGGGCAGCCAAACCACCTCTATCATGACACGAAAAAAATGTCCCGTTGATTACTCAAAGCGGCGTTTAATTCTTTTCAATGCGCCGATGTCAACGTCCGTAGCACTCTGAAGATTGTCATCGCAAAAAGAATGGGCCGATGGGCGCAGTTAAATCGACCGCCGTCGATGGCTACCCTTCAAGACTCGGGCGGCGCATGCTGTTCGCATAAGGCAGCGAACGGCCACATGCCGCCGAACGTCGTCTGGCAGCGACTGACGCTTTGCGGTCATTCACTTACTTGGACGCGAAGGAAACCCGCCGAAAGCCCTGTGCGTTTTGATCAGACCAGCACCGAAGACCTTCGGGTTACTTGCGCCGGAGCATCTGGCCGACTCTTGTGAGCGTTCTGAAGCCGCCGCCGTGCATCAGCCGCAGCCAACAAGCCGAAACGCTGATACGCGCCGCATGAACTTCCGCTGCTAATCAAAGCCCCGGTTCATCCGGGGCTTCTATGCGTAGCAATGGTGCCGCCTTTCGAAGCCCTGAGCCGTCTTTCGACGCCCGCACCCCGCGCGTTTATTTCCAGACGGGCGCTGGGTTTTTTCGTAGTATTGCGAACACGAAGGTGAAGCCGGACCCGAAGAGCGCGAGCGCTCCAGCGAGAAGTGCAGTTTTAACAGCGGTGTCCAAGCGCTCCCACCGGGTGAGATTAAGCCGATTCTTGCCGCGATATGCAGCCGTCGCTTGCCCCGTGACGTGTAGCTGACCTACTTCGTCGAACGAAGCCTGCAAATCGGCTTCCTGAATGTTCAGAACTTCGAGAGGTGCCAACTTCTGTTTGACATCGTTGACTAACAAGCTTTTCACGCCGTTACGTACGATCAAACCATTGATCGTTCCGCTGCCGGACATATCCAACAAGTCGCGAGGCGGCACATTCCCAAGGCGAATATTGCCATGCACCTTGCTGACATTCAGCGGAGCTTTACCATCATCGTAGTAAACCGTTGACTCCGCTTCGGGTTTCAACTCAAGGATAATCCCTGACAAAATAGTATCGGTATTCACGGTAACTTTGGTCTCGTCAATGTCTCGCGTCACCGTTACAGCTTTACACAATGACTTCCTTGTCTGGCTGATTCTTGTTCCCGGCGCGAGTATGACTGAAAACCTGCGACCATCCGCCGTGAAAGTTATATTTCTATTATAATTATTGACATTTCCATTTTTTTCAATTTCTACCAAGTAAAGATTGATAAATGCGTCGAGCTTGTTGTTGGTGCTAAAAACTCGAAGAATCGAGTTATCGCGAGCCAAAATGTCCAAGGCCTTTTTGTCTTTTGTCTCTGATGTTAGCCAGAACTGAGTGCCTTCATTATTAATAAGTTGGGTTTGCAAGCCATCATTCTTTCTGAATTCGATCGAACTTGTTCCCGCATCCGTGATTATCTGTATTTTACTAACGTCTTTTAACTCAAAACGATTTTCCGCATCATTAATCTTGGCCGCTTGATCGAAACTGATACATCCCGAGAAAAATCTCAGCGAAATATCAAACTTTCCGGGTCTCCCATCTTTACTCCAACTCAATGCCTGCGGAGCGCCTATGGTCGTTGCCGTTAGATCCGAGTGAAGACTCGCACGCTGAGAAAGTACGCCAAATGGCTTATCCTCGGACTTCTCTGATGATTTTCGTGATTCGTACGATTTTGCTTCTGCCATGTATAAGGCACTGATGTCCTTCGATAGAACTAAATCAAGCTGACTCGGCGTTGGTTTAAAAAAGAGTGTGACGACATTGAACAGCACAAAAACAGACAGCAAACCGATTCCAGGTGGCATCGCGAGGGACAGCAGTTGTGTCGCCCAGCGCGCGCTTTGGCTAAATGTCAGAATCCACTCGTTGAATTTGAGAAGGATTAGGACAATGCCGCCTATCAGTGCTCCGCCTACGAGATTAGCGGTTGCACATTGCCAAAGATTTGCTTTTTCTATATTCGGCGCGGTGGAGAAGTACCCCCACACATCAAGTGCGGTCAACGCAAGAAAAAAATATCCGACAGCGAGAAGGAAAATATCTCTTGTTGTTTTGATGCGATAGGCGAGTCCAACAAATACCAGCGCGACGACGCTTAATTCCAGTGTCTGAATGTTCACAAGCCAAACCTGAAATCGTTGAACCGCAACTAAATTTTCACCATAAACAGATGAGTAAACCGAAGGCTCTCCGCTATTCAAAAGAGCAAATGAATACATTTGCAGGGACGGGCCTAAGCTTAGAATTAGACCTAGCCCCACGGCAAAGGAAAGAAGATGTGCTAACAGAGTTTTACGGCTGTATAGTCCGGTGAATAAAGTTGCCGGCTTGAACATGAAGAATTTCCTCTACTATTTTGATTTTGATCCTTGCTTCTTTCGCTTCATTTTAGTTGAACGCGGTCAAGAAGTGGGCCGCTTAAGTGAAGACGCCCGAAAATCTCATGAGGGGCCTGATGCAGTTCGCATCGGCACGCGAATGTTTGCTTCTCTTAGAAGCCACCGTCTTCTCGGGGGTCACGACGACAGACCGAAAGGACGAGCGATCATCGGCAACTCAAGCGGTGTTGCCCCGCATGCACGAAGATCGGCTGGAGAGTTGGAAGTGGACGTTACAGCCCAAAGGACAAGTGACGGCAATGGGGTCGTTCCGCGACGTTGTTCCTCGTTGTCCCTAACTTTCTCAAACCCGATCGGTTTGTAGCTTTGCCAGCATCTCCAGACGGTGCGGCGATTACGGCGGGTATCCGGCACCCTCGGCGGCCCGAGCTAGGTCAGCCGCCCGTTGCAGTTCCAGTTCCAGCAACGCCATGTTCAGCGAGGAGACCAGTTCTTGCGCCTGGTCCTGCGTGAGCACGACGGTCTCGACTCGCTGTTCGACTCTCCAGACGTTGGGGAACGCCCGCCCGCACAGGCGGATGGTGGACTGTTCGTTGGCCGCGTCGACATCAATCTTCCAGCGGCCTGTCGGGATGAGTAATCGCGGCATCATGCTTTTGCCCGTGCACCGGGTCTTTCTTTGAGCGACATGTGTAAATTGGAAAAGTATAAAAGCCTCTTAGGGCCGACCTATGTGGCTGCGGAAAACTTTGCTTAGCTATCCAAGTTATTGGCAAAAACAAAAAACCCTGCCCGATGAATCTAGGCAGGGTTAGACCAAGCGCAACATCGCCTGCGTATGCATCTCACATCCATGGACCCGGAAACGGCCCGGGCCCACGATGCAAGAATTACGATGCCAGGACGATGCCGTGCGTGTTCACCATCGTCGACGATACCGTATGCGCGCCCGTGATCTGGACGAGCGTATCAGCAGCCGTCGTTGCACCGGCACCAGCAGCGGCCGACTCAAGGACGTACGTGTTGCCACCGAACTGGAACGCAAGTGCACCGTGCGTTCCCGTCAGAAGGCTGTCCGCAGCGTTGATAGCTGCCCCAAGGTTCGCCGCAGCGCTGATCGACGTCTGTTGGACCGTGGTCGCTTGTGCAACGGACGTTGCGTCAGCGATGAAGAGGATGTCGCCCTTAACAGCACCGGTGATCGTCGTGTTTGCAGCAGTCGCGGCTGCAGTGATCGTGCCAACGTTGACTTGGTCAGCGGCGGTATGAGCACCGAGCGTAACCGTTGCTGCGTAACCCGATACCTTCACGCCACCCGACACATCGATCAGGTTCTGGCCCGAACCCACCGTGACGTTGACTTTACCAGCGGTCGAGCCGTCGACGATGTTGTTGTTGCCATTACCCAGCGTGATTGCGTCGGTGCTGCCCGCTGCTGCGCCGCTCAGGTTGATATTGACGTGCGCATTGTCGGTAGCACCCGACAGCGTGAAGCCGGTCGTTGCGCCCGTAGCAGTCATTGCGCCGGTACCTGTGAGACCCAGTGCAACGTTGCCCGTCAGCGTCAACGACTTCAGCGTGGTGCCGAAACCCAGACCTGCGCCACCAGCGGCGTCACCAACCGTTGCCGTACCCGTACCCGAGTTAGCAATCGTCAGTGACGTAACAGTTGCGCCACCGGTCGTCAGCGTGGCGACGTCAGCAGCAGCGGTACCCTTGAACGTCAGGTTGCCGAGGTTGGCATCAGTGAACGAGGTAATCGTCGTGCCGTTCTGACCCGACTCCATCGAGTTGATAGTGAACGAAGTGGCTTGCGTCGATGCTTCGTTCAGTCCGCCAATCGTCAGGCCTGCAGTGCCGCTCACGTTCAGGACAGACAGACCATTGTCGGTCAGCGTGGTAATGGTGTCGAGCGCGCCACCGAGGTTGCCAATATCGCTACCTGCCGTAGTCACGTTCAACGTGCCGATACCAACGCCGTTGGCATCCGCCAGCGTCAAACCGGCCAGGGTGACATTTGCGGGCAACGCCGAGCCAATCGACAGACTGACCGCGTCCGAGGCACCCGTAGTGTCAGCGAAAGCAACGGAGATCGTGCCAGCGTCGCTGGACGTGCCGCCAACGGTGACACCGCTGGTTGGGCCGGAAATGTTCAGCGACGTGCCAGTAGCAGCGTTGACAATCGAATCGCTCACGCCGGCAGCGAAGTTGCCTGCAGTGATGTCGATGACCTTGAAGCCCGAGTTGAACGTGCTCAGGTCATAGGTACCAGAGGCGCTTGCGCCCAGACCGAAGGTGGTGAAGCCGGTCACGTTGGCGTTGGTCAGCTTCGCCGAAGTTGTATTGAACGAAGTCGCGGCAGCGTTGAAGATGATTTCGTTGTTCGTTGCGGAACCACCAGTGATCGCCTTCGTCGCGTCAGTCGAGATCGTGATCACGTCCTGACCGGTCGAACCCACGAACGATTGGCTCGAGCCCAGCGTCGCTGTGATCTTGCCGCTCGAAGTCGTCGTGAACGAAGTCAGCGCGGTGTCAGATGCCAGCGAACCACCGTCGTTGAAGCCTGCAGAGCCGGAGACGGTAATCGTCTTGACCGTCGTCGGAACCGTGCTCAGGTTCAGCGTGTTGGTACCGGACACGTTGATTGCGGCCAGCTTGGTGTCGGTGACGGTCAGATACGAATCCTTGCCCGCCGTCGTCACATTCAACGTCGTGATTTCGTTCTTGGCATCAGCGAACGTGACGCTGGTCACGCTGCCCGTCGTCGCGGAAACCGAACCTACGCCATTCAGCGACAGTGCAAGTGCGGTGTTCGTCGGCGTAGCTGCGTTGTTCGTCAGGGTCAGCGTGCCGGCTCCGCCCGTCAGGGACAGCGAGCTCAGCGCGTTGTCGTTGATGGCCGAGCCAGCGCCGAAGTTCGCCAGCGACACGGAGGTGATCGTGTTAGTAGCGGTGGTCGACGATGCGTTTGCGTCGCTGATCGTAACTGCGCCGTCCACCACGCCTGCCACTGCCGCGGTCGTAGCAACTGCCGCTGTTTGTGTTGCAGCCGTTGCTGCCTGCACGCCCGGCGCTGCGGTCGCTGCGCTTACGTTTTGCGAAACGCCAGGAACGGCGGTGGTTGCAGCAGCTGCAGTAGCAGCAGCGGTCTGATTCACCGTGACCGAGGTTGTCGATGCCGTGCCAGTAACGCCGATTGCGCCGCCGGTGACGGTGTTACCTGCGCCAGCCAGTTCGTTGAGGTTAGCGTTCACGGTAACCGTCGTACCGCCCGTAACGTTGATCGCATCAGCGATCTTCACGCCGCTTTGCGTAGCCAGCATGTTTTCGGTGATTGTCACAGTGCCAGCCGGCGCTGCGATCGAGCTGCCGACGTTGATGGTGCCACCAGCCGTCACGCCATTAGCCGTGACTGCAACGTTCTGGCCGCCCAAAACATTGATGGTCGTGGCTGCGGCCGCGCTGTCCACCAGGTTCACTGCGGTCGTCGCTGCGGCGGTGATGCCGGCTGCGCCACCGGATTCCGCCACGTTCAACGTGGTTAGGCCGGTGAAGCCCGAGAAGTTAGCCGTGCCAGTAGCCACGCCAGAAGTCAGGTTAACCGTTTGCACGCCGCTGACCGTCGTTGCGCCAGGCAGGCTGGTGCCCGCGGGGCCGCTCGACAAATCCACAATGTTCAACGTGTTGTTGCTACCGGTTGCAGCAATTTTGTCACCAGCCGAGAACGTGCTGGTGTTTGCGTTGGTCGTGCCCGAGCCAATGACACCGTTGACAACGCCATTGCCCGTCAGCGTGGCGCTATCCACACCCGTAGTGAGCGTTCTAATTAGTACTGCGAAAATTCATGGTTTTCCTTACCTTTCCATCGATTCTTTATACGAGTCAGCAAATCTGCTGACTCGTATCGGCGGCTGGCAACCAGGAAATCATCGGCGAGGGCACGCCGACTGGAGCTGCTTGCCAGATACAGCACGAGTCAGCAGGTCAGCAAGGCTTGAAATTGTGTGGCTCGCGGGGCTTGCGGATGCAGCAAATAAAAAACCCCGCCGGAGCGGGGTGAATGACTTTCGGACTGAGGCTCACGCAAACAGTCCCGTAGCGTTGGCGGCTGCATTCGCGTGTACGCGTTTGCGGGCCTCCGTAAGATGCAGGTAGACGGCCGTCGTTTTGAGTTGCGTATGTCCCAGTGCATGTTGCACATCGACAATATCCGACCCGGAGTCCAGCATCATCGATGCGTAGGTGTGCCTCAGGTCGTGCATGCGCAACTCGGGCAGATTGGCCTTGTTCCGGGCAGTGACCCAAGCATCCCGGCAGGAATGGTATGGCTTGCCGGTCTTGGGATTGGGAAACACCCACCGCCCGTCCACGGCGAGCCGACGGTTACGCAAGAGCCCCAACACACCCGTCGACAAATGCAGCACGAAGCCCTTTTTGGCCTTGTCGGCTGGAGCCGGCACGGTCAGTGTGCCCCGGGCTTCATCAAACCATGCCCACTCCATTGCCAGCACGTTCTCCCGTCGCAGGCCCGTAGCCCCCATCACCCGAATGATGTCGGGCAGGCTTTTGTTATCCGAGTCCCCAGCTGCGCGGAGCAGCGCGCCGAGCTGGCCAGATGTCAGAAACTTGCCAGTGACCTTGCGCACGGTCGTGAGCTGCAAGCTGTGCGTCGGGTTCTCCTTCAAGGTGTTGCTCTTATCTCGGATGGCTTCATTGAAGATGTGGCGGGCCAGAATCAGGATGCGTTTCACGGTTGCGTCAGCCAGGGGTTTGTCGGCCTGTGTCTTCCAGCGTCCGCCCGCCACCATTTTTTCCTTCAGCGCTGTGTTGAAATCGATGATGTCCTGCCCGCTGACCTCGTCCAGTCGTTTCTTACCGAAAGTCGGCTGAATATGGTTGCGATAAATCGAGGCGTGTGCCCGGTACGAACGACTCATGTTTTTCACGGCTGGCAAAAACGTCTCAAAAAAGAAGCTGTCCATGGTGGGGCAAGAGCTCCGACGTGGACCGACTGTTCGGGTTCTGGTCGTTGTCAATTCGGCTAGGCGTACTCGGGCCATGGCGCGCGCAGCATTCGCAGAGACATCGCCCACGCCGGCCAGCCTCTCCTGTCTTTGCTTCCCTTGGGCATCGCGGTAGACGATGACATAGCTCATGGTGCCCCGGTGAGTGATGTTGACTGCAAAGCCGGTCTGCTCCTGGTCAAACACCACTACTTTGTTCCTGCCCGCCGGCATGACGAAATCTTTCAACGCCTTCTCGGTAATGTGTAAGTTCATTTTGTTTTTTACTCCTCGTGGACGGGCAAGCGCCCTTTAATCCGCTGTGTCTTGGATATTCTGCGAATCTGTCCTATCGTTGATTTCTCGTGTCCTGTTGCCCTATGGGAGGCGGTCATGACCGGCACCGGGTTCTGGCTATGTATCCGCTGCCATCAAGAGATCCCGACCAAGTTGGTTGAGCCCGGCCTCGACGACTTCGGCCTCTATTTCATTTGCCCTTTTTGCAAGCGACGCAACCAGCTGGAGAGCCTTGGGCGTCAGCGCGGGGCGCTTGTCCTGCGTCAGACTGGTAAATAGCAGTTCCTTGCAGGTGGCTCAGTTCAAAATGCGCTTGCTTTCGACGGCCCATACCCACCGGTTAGCGTCCCAGCCATTGCGTCGGGCGTCCGGATCGGCACCTTCGAACCGAGAGGCAAATCCGGAGTCGATGGAGACGCGACGGGGCGGCCAAAGCTTGTCCGGAGCGACGACGAGTAGAGCAATCTTTTGGAGACGGCCATGCAGTTTGACTACAAAGAGTTCCACATCGACGCTTCGCCTCTCGATGAAGGTGGCCGTTATTACGCTCGCGCAAAGATCTCCCGGCGTGTCTCCGCGGGTGGCGATTTCGTCGAAGTGAAGTATTCGGGCGACCTCGGGGACTATCGCTCCGACGCGGACGCTTTCGAGGCGGCGCAGCGTTGGGCCATCCAGTGGTGCGACGAGCATGGCGCTTAGGCAGCGTGCTGCGATTTCTCGAAAATCACGATGGAGACAGCCATGTGGGACAAGATCGAACACAACGGATACGAAGTCTGGGTCCTGCCGATCCTTGCATACGGTCCCCCGGCCCCGACCACCTTGTGGCATTACTCGGGCTACATCTGTCGCCACGGTTCCGATGCCCACCTCGCTGGGCAGAGCATTCGCTTCCAGGAACTTGTCACCACTTTCCGCAGTGAAGAAGCAGCCCGAGAGGCGGGGTATGTCGAAGGCAAGCGGCGCGTCGACATGATTCTCAAAGGCGCTTCCGGTGCCGACAACGGCTGACCACAGCTCTAGTTGTTCAAAATGGATCTCTGGATTCAACCCTACCCACCTTGCGCTGACCTTTACGGGCAGCCGGCCGCCGCAGCGCCACACGAAGACCTGACGCTCAGTGGCGCGGGCGCCGTGAAGGATGCACGTGTAGAGGAGCACTACACCTGCCTGCGCTGCGGCGGCGTGTTTGCGCGCGTTCTCGCCGGGCCGCCGGAGCGCCAGATTGGGATGCTGCTGAACGCCGGGCAGCATTGACGGGGTTGTTGCACTTATCGCCGGTACTATCATCATCCGTGAAACAGGGAGGGCGACATGACTCCGCGCACGAAGTACTTTAATTATTGGTATGAAATCTCGGCCACTTCGGCGGGCCCGGATGCTTCGCAATGGCAGGGTGAGCTGAGGCTCGTCAGAGAAGCGCTGGACGGAACCGAAGAGACGATTTTGGACCGGCACCTCGTACCGGGCTTCTTCGATACCGAGCCTGAGGCGCGAGACGCTGCCGACGCGTATGCGCGTGTATATATCGATCAGCTCTGACCGAAAACAGGTGAGGCTGTAGGCAGTCATGGCTGTGAGCTCCATTCGATCAGCGGTTGATCGGCCCGAACATAGAGTGGATGACGCGGCGAGCCGTCTTTTGTCGTGCCGAGACAACAGAGATATGCGCCCGCGTCTTTCAGGACGCTGGCGACGGCGCGCCGGAATGCCGAGCGCCTTCAGCGTCTCCATCTGCTTGCCCGGCCGGCGGTAGCCGGTCATGCGCACGATCTTTTCCTCGGTCAGGTCAATCGGTCGGTCTAGAACTGCCGCCATGTCACGCCCCAGTGGTTGCGCGTGGTTTCAATCATTCGTTGTGCTCCTGCCTTCGCTCAATCAATCCTGACGCTTTGCGATAGTTCTGCTTCGACCCTCTCCGGAATGACCTATGCTTATTGCATGGGTCTGTTGTCTCCGAAAGGAGGGTGAAATGGAACGGTGTCTTGCTTGCGAGACGTTGATCCGAAAGGCTTCAACCGTCCTCCCACACGAAAAACTCCAGCGCTTTGGATCGGGTGTTTTTGGCTCGCCAAAAGCGCCGATAACACGCTATGTGCTTTACCGATGCACCTCTTGCGGTTGCTGGATGAAGCAGAACACATCCAATGGATCACCGGCCGGCCTTTGGTCGGCATGCGAGTCGAGCATGCCCGCCGAGCCAGTCCCTGAGCGCAAGCCTGCTGAATACGATGACTGGGGGAGGGTGCCACTGACGGTGCTGGGTCGCCCCCGATAGCCCCGTACAGCGAGCGTTTGTTGCCTCTCATGCCGCATCTCCATTCTCTGCGGATGCCGCGATGGTTGTAGTGCTCGCCGCGTGGCGTTCCATCTTCCTCGCCGTCCTCAACCCCAATGATTCTTTCGCAGTGGCCGCACTTGATGCACCAGTCGCCGCCGTCCTTGCTGAAACGCTTAATCACAAGAATCTCGTCGCTCATGATCGCGCGCTCCATTCAATCAGCGGTTGATCGGCGCGCACATACAGCGGATGGCGCGGCGATCCGTCTTTGGTCGTGCCGAGACACCAAAGGTGCGCGCCAGCGTCACGCATGATGCTGGCTACGCGCGCAGCCCTTTCTGGCTTGGCGTTCGACCCCCAGGCGCATACAACGTCGCCGCACTCGCGGGCGAAGTTCCACAGGTAGCCATCGTTTTCGGGGCCGACTGGGTCGGGGTGCGTCCAGAGTGCCGCCGGATTCGTCGAGCGCAGCGCGTACAGGTTCGCGACCGCGAGGCCGTTGCAGTCCCACAGTTTCGCGAAGCCGCGGCACCGGCGAATCGTCGGGTCGTCGAGCTGCGCATCGGCGGTGCTTGGGTTGAGCATGACGAACAGGGCCGTCGAGCTGATGGGCGCGAGCGAATCGGCGGCACGCGTCAGCCGATAGCGATACGTGCCGCAAGGGCTGATAACGGCGCTCACGATCGAGCCTCCTGATCCCTGGCGAAAGAAGCGGCGCATAATGTTGAGAGCCCTTCGTCAGGGCGATGGAGCCGGATATGTCTGTCTTGCATAAAGAGGTTGAGGCCCCGCCATATAGGGTCGTCATTAACGCCGAACGTGAATACCGACCGGGTGATGCTGATCCGAGCGGCTGCTATTACGCCCGCGTGGTGATCACGAGGCTCGATGGCGCGGCCGTGTATAAAAACTTCGTCATGTACCAAATCGAGCGGGGGGATGCTTTCGGAGATCCCCAAAGAGTGTTCAGAGATGCTGAAGAGCGGGCTCGTGAAGCAATCGCGAACGGGTTTCCGGACAAATGAGTTCACGTATTTTCTCCAGTAGTCGGCATAGCGTCTGTATTAGTGGTCATGGTGTCCTCAATTTCTCCCCGTTATCGAACCATCGCCCGGACTTCCCGCAGATCGATGGCATACGTTCTTCATCTTCACCGCCGAATGCCCTGTGAGATTCGGCAAGCAGGAAAACTGGGTATTCGTCAAACAGGTCGGCTCTGAGATTTCTCGGATGCCGGCACTTCGGGTGCTCGCCGCTCGTGCTGTGTATGCAATCCGAGCAATCCAGTTTCATGTGGGCACTACCTGCTTGCGGATGTCCGCAGCCTTGGTCTGCGAGCAGCCGAGAAACTTCCGGATCTCGGTCACGGTCGCTCGCAGCGTGCCAGCGGCGACTGCTTCCCGCACACGGGTAACGTCATCAGGACTCTCGATTTCAGCTGACTCCGTCGCCGCTACTGCGTTACTGGCGTCCGTTACTGCCGTGACTGACTCGGCGTTACTGCCTTGCTGGACGGGCGTTGCCGTGATCTCGGTCACGTCGTCCGGTCGGAGCGCGAGCAGCCAGGCGAAGCAGGCGACACCTTCGAGCACGGCGGCGAACGCGAGGCCCGCGACCAGATCGGCGTGCGCGACTGGCAGGCCGAATGCCGTCAGGGCGCCAGTCACCGGATCGGCCATCGCTGCGGCGCGCTCGGCGGCGGCGCTGTCTTGGGCGGCCTCGGCGCGCTTTGCTTCTGCTGCTTCCACGTCGAGCGCTTTGAGGCGGGCGGTCAGGGTTGCGCCGTCAATCCGGACAGTCGCGCAGTGCTCGCCGCACCGGCGTTCGGCGACACGAGCCAGTCGCGCCACGGCGTCGGCGCGGTCGACGGCGATCTGAGCCAGGCCGCGACTGTGAGTCACGAGCATCGGGACGGCCCCGGCCCGCAGCTCGCCGGCATGCTTTTGCGCCATCACAAAGAAAACCGCATGGCCGTAGCAGGTAGCCGCCATGCAGGCGAGCCACAGCACGGCGCCAAGCACCCGGATGCGCCAGCCATGCGAACGGCACAAGGCAGGGAACAGGTGAGCGGCCACAACCAGCACGACGCCGACGGCGATCCACAGCGCGCGCTCTGCAACCCATCCGCCGCGCTGCCAGCCTGCGAGGATGGACAGACACGCAGCAGTAGCGGTCGCCGTGACTGCGAGTAATGCCGGTTGCGTTCTCATTGGCATCGTCAGGACTCGGCGCTTAGATGAGACTGTCGCCGGGCGCGCCATGCTTCGGCGCTGCCTTGCGGACTTTTCCGCACACCTTGCACTTGTAGACTGCATTCACCGACATGCGCACGCGCGTGCCCGTCTGAGTCATCGTCATGCTGGTGAACGTCTTATTGCCCTTGAACTCGTAGTTATGCTTACGGGGCTCGCACTGCGTCATTCGATTCATGGTTTCCTCCGTCCATTCAGCCAACCCAAACCCACGCCCACCGCTATCGCTCCTAATACAGAGAGAGCGAACCATTCGAGACCGGACATTCAGGTGGCTCGCTTGAATTCGACCACCCAGACCCACGGGTTGGCGTCCCACGAATCCGCGCCGTTGATCGAGTCCCACAGACAGTGGTAGGACGAAACAGGCGAGTAGGTGCCATCTACGCCACTTCGACCGTAGGTGCTCCAGAAGCCGGCAGCCGTCTTGGCGATGCCTTCAGCAATTGCGTCGGCTTCGCAGATGTCTTGCAGTCGCTCGACACGTACGCCGGTGACATCGAGCGTGATGCGGGACGCCGCGCGCAGCATGTGAATCGACGGGATCCATTTCTCGCCGAGCTCAAGCTCGTAACCGTCAGCGGCGTATGCGGCGACGTGAGAAAAGACGCGCGCGACGTCGGGGTTCGCCTCGTCGCGTTTCCACCAGTTCAGGTGCGTCTCGCGCACCCACAGACGGTCGCCGGGCTGGCCATGCGGGCACATCAGGCTATCGCCCGTGCGTGTGTGCCAGATCCCGCCTTGCAACGGCAGAGCTTCACCGGCAGCCGTACGGCCGCCGTTCTCACCGCCAATGGTTGTCGGCTCCCACTGGCCGAGCGGGTTGTTGTGCGGCAGCTTCACAACGCGACGCGTCTGTGTCTTGCTGCCGTCGAGCAGAGCGCGCACCATGTGTCCGCTGAAAAGGATCGGGCGTTCCTTCACGGCGCCACCTTCATGGCGATACCGCCCACGAGCGGACCAATCGGCAGGCGACTCCTCGCTTCAGCCGTGCGGGCGCGCGCAGCATCCAGAGCACCTTTGATCTGATCCGGCGCTTTTCCCGCCAAGATGCGGCGGCCGTTCTCGATTGCGAAGTCGATCGAGTCGCCCATGCTGAGCCGAACGCCGGTCTCAACATGAGAAACGTGCCAGTAGCAGATCGCATCGGTATCGCCGATGTGCGGGCGGTGCACGGCGTAAACCTCGCCCGGTGCCTCCGCAAACTCGACCGGCTCGCCGATCACTTCTTCAAGGCAGACGTCGCCCACAATGAAAAAACGCATGATGGTTTCCAGTCAGGGTTCCGATATGTGCCAGGCGAATATTTGCCCCTTATTCGCCTGGCGGTTACGGGCGTTACTCCGGGGAGCCAAGCAGGATTCTGGTTTCTGTCTGTTCTTCGATCTGCGACCAGATCGCGCGGAACGCGACTTCGAGCACCTTGTGCGGACGCACGAGCTCGTACCAGATCTTCAGCACGCCATCTTTGACGCGGTATTTGAGGCGCGCGTCGATCGAGTAGGGCGCGCCGTTCTCAAAGACGGGGATCGACAGCGTGATCTGCGACGGCATGGCGATCTTGTTGCCGGTGGCGTTGACGTCTTCCTTCCACACAAACGTCGTGCTGCCGTCTTGCAGGCGGGACGCCGATACGAAATTTCCTTCCTTGCTCGCCTCAAAGTTCAGGGCGATGCTCAGCATCGTCGATCCATCCGGGTTGACGATGTCCGGCAAGTTGTCCTCGATCAGCTCCGCGAGTTCCAACTGGCTCAGCGGTTGACGGTCCTTGGCGGTCCAAGTCTTCCATTCACGCGACGCGGGCACAGCGAACTCGACTCGATAGCCGCGCCAGTTTGCGCCGTCATGGTTGCCGGTGTTCGCCGCATCGAACGCGCGGTGGTCATCGATCACGCCGAGGATCTTCGCCGGGTCCAGCGATGCATAGATCAGGCTCTCGGGCCGCTTCTGACGGTTGAAGTAAGACACGAAGCTGTTGGCGTCGCGAAGCTTCACAACGCCAGTAGCACGTGCAGGGCTTTCGTCGCGTTCGAGCAGGTGTTCGACCTTGTAGCCTTCCGGAACGACCACAAACGGTACGCCGTCGTTGAGCGGGCTCTTGTGCGGACCGGCGAGCGAGATGCCAGCTGCGAGGATAGCGGCGGCGTCTTTTTCGCCTTGGAAGTCTTTAAGCATGGGTTATCCGTGTGATGTAAATGGTGAGGTTGTTGTGCGGGCGTTAGCCGTGCGCAACAGATCGGGAATCGGCAAGCGAGATGCCGGGCAATTCGGTCTGCCGCTCGCTGTGTCGCGACAGATTGTTTTCGACGGTCGGGAAAAACACTTCGGCCGACTCCTTTTCCTTCGGCAGCGTGGCAACGACCTTGCCGGTCACTTCAAGCGCGTCCTGCACTTTGGCGAACGGCTTAACCTCGACCGTGATCGTGATCTTTCCGGCCTTGCCGGTGTCGCGGACCATCGCGACAAGCGTGTTGAGCTCGTTTGTCGCTTCCTCGACGACGGCGCCCCCGCGCAGTTCCATCAAGGTTTGTGTGAAAGCCTTCTTCATTGGTTGACTCCGGTTCTTTGAAGGACTGTGGGTTAATCACCGACGCGCGGATACTGCGCATCGAATTTGTGTTCGCCAAAGGCCTCGTGGTGCGCTTTTGCTGCGCGATTCATGCCGCCGACCATGCTCCCGATCGCCGCCCCAACGCATATAGAAGAGAGGACTGCTAACGAGAATGTGATGATCGAGACCATTGGTGAGCCTTTACGGGATCAGGTGTTACGCATCGACACGCGAACACGTTCGGTATCAGCGTCGTCCCATTTCTTTGTGATGCCGAGAATCAGGATGATCACTACAAAGGCGGCGCACATGCGCAGGCAGAATTTGAGATCGCGCATTACCAGGCACCCAGCAAGCGGCAGATTCCTTCGACGATGAACGGCGAGGCAGCTAGCAGCGCGAAGCAGAGTAGCGGGCGCTTGGTCGTGCGGCGGGCGTACTGCTCGAGCTCGGCGTCGCTCATGCCAGCTTTCTCGGACTGCGGGGTCTCGTGGGTCGGGCGCGTTGCTTCGGTAAATCGCGGCGCCGGTACTTGCAGGGTGCTCATCTCAAGGTCTCCCGGTAGGTCGGTGAGTGCATGAGATGAAGTATAGAAAAACTAGACAAGATAGGTCAAGAAAAACTTGACTTGAATGTCCAGAAAATTTGTAACGTAAGGGGTATTTGCACGAGAAGGCCTTGGCAGGAGGCGATCGGATCGCGCTTCGGCGGGACACATGAAAGAACCGTAAATTCGCAGTCTGACCGTGCGAGCACGTATGCTTCAGCCGCACCTATGCCTGCGGGTTCTACTGGTTGCGGCCAAAAAAAAGCCCTGCAATGGCAGGGCGTTTGGCAGCAAGCAGTGAATCAAATATCTTTATCGACGAATGCTACCATTTGTGCCATCGCACCTTGCATCGCAGCTTTGTTTTCTCGCAACGCCTTCTGTACTGTCTGCGCCAGTTCAAGAAGGGAGATGGTCGGAATCTCCAGTGTGGCAACGACTTTGCGCTCTAAGTGGTCCGGCTTCGAGTGTCCGGAGAGCTGTTGCTGGAAAATAGTAACGATAGTCGTAGGAAATCCAAGGAGGGCAGGGCCGAAACCGTTCCCGCTAATCCGCGGCGCATCATCCGGGATTTCCGTCACCACTGACATTCCGTTCTCAGTTGACTTAATTATCTTGCTCATGAAATTCTCTCAATGTCCAAGCTAAACGTTTTCGTGTGGGTGACCTGCGGACTTTGAATGAATAGTGAAGCGGCGCTCCCGGCCGTCCGTACAAAGTTTGTGGCGCAGATCGCGCTCCCGTCAAACGCCAAGCTTACAGACGTATTAGGCTGGCCGTCTTCATCAAACTCCTTCGGATATGACGCTGGGGTCAATGCCGCCGGTGACAGATCGGCCGTTCGCTGAACGAGAGTGGAGAACGGCACAAATTCAACCCACGTTGCCACATCGAAAATTGCTGCTATTTTGTGCAGAGCGGACAGTGATTGTTTGCCGTAATTTGGATCTTCAAGGCGTGCCACAGCACTTTGGCGAGTTCCAAGTTTTTCCGCGAGATCCGTCTGCGACATCCCCGCAGCTTCCCGCAAGAGCCTGATCTGGAACGCAATTCTATTGCCCGCGTTCGCTTCGGCCATGCCTGCGCGGTATGCCTTTGAGCGCATTTTCAGTAGGCGCTTGCTCGGCTTAGTCGATCTCAACCTCTTTAGTGGCGACACGTCCTGCTCGAACATCTGCCCAACGCTGTTTGGCTTTTGAGCAAAAGTTGCTGACACTGTGTCGTTCTTTGTGGGTGACCCAGATGACAACAGTGAACTCGTCTTTGCCGGGTCCAAAATAACCCATGGGACGTTGTTGAAGGTTGTTTGACTTAAAGCGAATTTCGTAGATGTCTTTGCAGTCTTCATCATATTCCCAGCTCAGTTTCTTGGCATGAGGGTCACGCCACATATGAGGCGGTTGATCGCGAAGGTACCGCAGGCGGTCGTCGCATCTAGAGTCCCCTGGCTCGACGAGAGCATCGTAGCCTTCCTGGAAGACTCCAATTTTCGTTCGTGGATCAATCCACTCTCTGATCTTATATCGCACGATTTCGGGAAAACTTTAACACATATTTGTGATCGAGCTGCATCTCTTTGATCTGCTGGGCTCGGCGGCGCGCATTGCGGTGAAGGGCGGCCGTCGTTTGCGCGCTCTGGCGCCACACGTCAACACTGGTGCGTCAGGTTCGCAAACATGTGTTGATGCAGCCGATTGGAACCCATGGTTTGTCGAAAGTACTGTAGCCTCTCTGGGCTAGATCAGTCTGGGCGCCACATTGATCGTTTGGCGATACCCGCCACATAGTGCATCTTGTCGATCTCGTCGTCTCTCAGCGTTATCTTGCCGTGCGACTCATTTATTGAGAGCAGCGTGTAGCGGCCGGCTGATTTGTAGGCCAATTCTTTGACCATCACGCGGCCGTCTTTCGACTTGACCATCACCTCTTCGCCGGGTTGGATCGGGTGATTCGGTTCGATGATGACGTACTCCCCATGCTTGATTCGAGGCCTCATGGAGTCGCCCGAGCACTCTATTGCATATGCGTCCGGATCGGACGTCGGCCAGTCAATGTAACCATCTCCGTGGCCCACCGGATATTCGATGTCGGCCCAGAAACCGTTGTCGCCAAGTTGCGCCATTCCTACCACCGCTAGTCGTTTCCGCTTCCCTAGGCCTTTGGGGCGGAACTCATCGTTATGCTGGATAGCAGCCTTTTTTTGGCCCACGCGCGCCAACACCCAGGCGCTGTTGTAGCCGAAAGCGGTTTGGATCGCGACAGCGTCTTCAACGCTGATCGGAGCGCCCGCCAGCCACGAGTCCACTCTTTCATGAGGAACTTTGGTCTTTTCCGCGAAGGCGGCGCTGTCCATGCCAGTTTCTGTGAGCATTTCCTGCACGCGCTCGGCAACATCCTTGCTGTCGAGGGCGGTTGTAATGGATATGCCTGGCTGAGAGTCCGGCATTGGGCACTTCGTGACAACCGAAATCTCTTGGACCTGAGCATAGCTGGGCTCGTGCCTGCCGTTTTCCCAGGCAGACACGTTTCCTTTGGTCACTCCGAGCTTTTCGCCGAGCTGTTCTTGCGTTAGATCGGCTTTCTTCCGGGCGGACCGAATCCAGTTTCTCATTTCCATGCGCGGAGGGTATAGGAAATCTAAACGACCTGGGTCTCGTTTTTCTTTACTTTAATGTCTAGTAAATCTATACTTGGTCAAAGCTCACTTACGCCGGACTGACAAATGACCAAGCACCCCATCGCGATCGCCGCAGAGGCTGTCGGCAGTTTCAAGGCACTGGCTGACATCCTGGGCGTGACGAAGGGCGCCGTACATCAGTGGATGGCCGCGGACCGTAAAGTTCCCATCGAGCACTGTACTCCGATCGAGCAAGCGACCAACGGCGTCGTGACCCGCCAAATGCTTCGGCTAGACGACTGGAGCGCCATCTGGCCAGAGCTTGTGCAAGTGGCCAGCCAAGATGCTTCGGATGACGCTCAGCCGCCCGTGGGTGGCGTGAACAAAACCACAAAGTTTGCCTCTGCGTGCAGGCGGGAGGCTGCCTAACATGACGAAACTGTATGGGCGGTCTGTGCTTCGGCTAATCCGCCCAGCGCTAACGCATTGGGCGGCAAGCCAAGTTTTGCGCACGCGTCGCGAGCTCACTCCGGAGGAACTGGCGATTACGCGCGCGTACTGGCGGAGCCCTATCGGGGCGTCAGGTGGCCCATCCAGGACGTGACGCGCTGAGCAGAATCCACGAACGGATCGGTGAACCTTCACCTTTACACACGCGCAACGCCTTGCTCTGCGAGGACGAGCGCATTTTTGAATGCAGGGAAATCCAAATGCATCTTCCGCACCATCAAGACATGCTTCGCCGCGCAACGAGCGACACGCTCGATTCAGTCATCGCGAAGATCCGCGCAGGGAACCCGGCCGCATTCCATGTCGAAGAGACGAAGGGCGGGACGGTCGAAACGCTGTCGTCGCGCGTGTTCTTCGACCAGCCGGTGCGCAACGAGCCGTGCAAGGGCTTCGTCATGGCCTACATGCTGCCGGCGGCCTGAAATGGCGCTTAACGCATCCGAGCAGAAACAGATCCGCGAGACGCTGTGCGCGATTGTCGTTCGCGGCCTACGGCATCCCGATGAGTTAAAGACGGTACGCGAGGCTTTGACGGAGTCGTTTGAGGCGTTGAAAGAGGCTGCAGCGCCGCGAGCAGCAGTAACGAAGTGATCGCGGCGCCGTCAGCGGCGGTGGTTCCCGTAGCGTAAGCAGTAGAAGCCGTTTTCATTTTTCTCTCCCTGTCGCACGCGTGGGCTTAGTAGTCCTCATCGCGTGCAGCCAATATAGCCACTAACGAGTGACAGATCATGCGAGACAGTTCGCACAAGTCCCGAATCCAGATCATCCGCGACCATGTCGCAGCCTGGCGCAAGTCGCATGGCTGGAGTCGCGAGACGGCCGCGGCTGAGATCGTTGCGGCGCACGAGCGCATCGGCGGCCATCTGTCCGGCGTTATCGTTTTCGATCGCAGCGCGGACGTCTACTCGACGCAGAAGAACCACGCTGATCGCATCTGGCGCTGGCTCGACGACGAGTCGAAAGACAACAACCTGATGCCGGCCAACTTCGAAAACTCGATTCTCGCGGCGCTGCCGATCCAGCGCAGGGTCGACCTGCTGAACGAGATCCTCGCGCAGATCGATTGCGTGAGTCGCGCCCGTCATTACGACCCGAAGGCGGAACTCAACGCGCACGAGTTGGTGCAAACGATCATGCGCGCCAACCACCGGACCGAAGCCGACGCAGCCGATCTGCTCGACGGTATCGATCCCGGCGAGCTGCCGCGCCTTCATAGCAGCCTGGTCGACGACATCCGCATCAAGCAACGCACTCTGCGCGTCGTCGAGTCGGCTCTTTCGACGACTGGCGAACCGGTCAAACCCGAACAACTCCGGAAGGTGTCCTGATGCGACCCACACATACGCAACTGGCCGGTTACGACGCGGTCACCGGCACGAAACGCTGCACGCAGAAGCAGATGATCCTCAATCTCTTCTACAGCCCGCACCTGACGCTCACGCGGCAGGAGATCGCCGACCGCACGAATCTGCGCCTGTCGAGCGTGTGCGGGCGCGTGTTCGAGCTGCTGAGGGACGAGGCGCTTAAGGTTCACGGCACGCAGAAGTGCGCTGCAACTGGCGCGCTGAACGAAACCCTCGGTTTGCCCGCTGCGAACTGACATGGCACTCGCCGACGTCCTGCACTTGCCCGAACACCGCGGCGCGCAACTCGAAGACGGCTACATGCGCGTCGCCAACGAGCTGGCGCGAGCGATCACCTGGGCCCGGCTGACGTCAAACCAGCGCTGCATTCTCGATGTCGTGATGTGGCAGACGTACGGCTTCAACAAGTCCGTCGACGACATTTCCCGTACCCAGTTCGCCGCTGAGACCGGCATCGACCCGTCTGATGTGCGGATCGTCCTGAACCAGCTGGTCGAACTGAACATCATCACACGCGGCGAAGGCAGGTACGCGCGTTCGTACAGCATCAACAAGCGTCATGCGACGTGGAAGCTGCCCGACGCGCGCAAGCTTGTGAATAAGCCCGGCTATCAGGGGGGAAATCCCCCCCTGAGTGGGGGGGAAGTTCCCTTTTTTGAGGGGGGAGATTCCCCGGTTGAAGGGGGGGAATTCCCCCCCACAAAAGACAACTCCAAAAAACATAGCCAAAAGACAACTCCAAAAGAAAACCTTTCGCGCTCGCTTCGCGAACGCTTTGAGATTTTCTGGGCGGCATACCCGAAGAAGAAATCGAAGACCACGGCGGAGAAAGCATTTGCCAAGCGCAACCCGGACGAGCAGCTCTTCAACGACCTGATGGCAGGTCTTGAGCGTGCCAGGACTTCGGAGCAGTGGCAGAACCCACAGTTCATTCCTCACGCTGGCACATGGCTGAACGCTGGCGGCTGGATGGACGAAATCCAATCTGCGTACACCAATGACGAACTTGCCGTGATCCGAGCCTTCAACGGGGCACTCGGGGAGCGTATCGGCACGGTGGACGAAGCGGTCTTTGTCGAGGCGCGCGCGGGCGCAATCCGCGCGTTCCTCGGGAAGCTGGCAGCGGATCCCGAAGCGTGGAAGCGCTATTTCCCGGCTGTGCGCGACAAGGTCGAACTGCCGCCGCATGCGGGCTTCGATTACCTGATCAGCCCGAAAGGCTACGGCGACGTGAAGGGGCGCATGGCAATCAAGCGCAATCCGGACGGCTCGAAGGCGTCGGGAGAGTGGGACAGGTCCGCGAGCGGCATCCGGGCGATGGCGATCGAAATGGGCGTGCCGTTCACCGACGAAGACCCGATGCCGGCTGTCGCGGCGCGTGTGCGGGCCGCGATTGCAAAACAGGAAGGTAACGCATGACAAAGCGAGCACCCTGGCCGATGGTAGTCCCGGCTGGCACAACAACCGTGGGCACCGCGCGCGTGCGTGACGACGCACGACCGGGCATGACGACCGCGCAACGCCGAATCTACGAAAAAACCGGCAACCCGCCGCAGACGAGCGCGTTGGACGACGTCGACGATAACGATCCGCTTGCACCGGCGCTGATCAGGCAGCACCCGGTGACGCTCGCCGCGAAGAAGCCGTCGAAATACCGCAACACGAAGTGCGAGCACGAGGGCATCAAGTTCGACAGCCAGCGCGAGCGGTCCCATTGGTTCCAGCTGATTCAGCAGCAGGCCGCCGGGCTCATCGGCGATCTGCGGCTGCAAGTCCCGTTCGTGCTCACCGAGCGCAAGCAGCGCGACGATGGCACATGGGAACGCAAATCGACATACGTCGCGGATTTCACCTACGTCCGTGACGGAAAACTCGTGGTCGAGGACGTCAAGTCCGAAGTAACACGGAAGAACCGGACGTACATCCAGAAGCGCAAGCAGATGCTCGACAAGCACGGCATCACGGTGAAGGAGATCAAATAAATGGCATACACGACCATGAGCAAACAGCAGCGCGAGATCTGCGAATTTCTGGCGCTCAATCCCAACTCGACCAATGCCGAGATATGCACTGCGACCGGCTTCACGTACGAGAGCGTCAAGAAGAAGCTGCGCGTTTTGAAGGAAAGCGGCCACGTGAAGGGGAGCGAATCGCGCTATCGCTCGCTCTATGAGCTGACTGGCAAGCCGTTCCCGCGTAGCGCGGACTATCGGCCGAATCCGCGCTATCTAGCCAGGAAG
>NZ_JBFOAH010000053.1:0-24029 GCF_040812055.1 Paraburkholderia suaedae
CCTTGCACTGACGAGTGGTTCCGGTCAAAAAGCTGCGCGATCTTCTGGAGAGATTCTCCCTTCCGTCAACGTTCCCACATCAGCGCTTTCTGCTTCTCGCTGTAATAAATCCGCCGTCGCTATCTCATTTGCAACACTCCCAGCTGCTTGTGCAGTCTTAAGTGTGTTGCATCCACCGGTTGAATCCGCCGTCGTAACCCGCCCTTCAACCATGGGGTCATGAGAGACTCAGAAGGGTCGTGAGTGTGGGTTCGCTGATCGAGGAAGCTGCCGTTCGGCTGGTCGGCGTCGCGACCGTCAGCAATCCGCCATATCGGTGATGGAGAACCCAGTCCGCCCCAATGTCCGCGATGGCCGAACAACGGTCCCTTCTCGATTTTGTTTCCTGTACCCCGAAAAGGATTCCGGCTCGAAGCTTCAGGCGGTCGATCGTGCCGCTGTCTATCTCAGGTGTCCGTCATCTGTCCGATCAGCTTCTTCGTCGCGGGCGAGTGCTCGAACTTGCGAAAGACGGCAGCCACTTCGGATGCAATCGGCTGGCCAGCAAGCGGCCTGAACCTGACGTTGGGCAAATCGACGACTTTCGTAAGAACGTTCGGCACGATCGCGATGCCAGCACCCACCGACACCTGAGTCAGCACCGCCAGCAGACTGCCCGGCGTACTGACGATGCGCGGAGTGAATCTGCCGCGCCGGGCCACTTCGCGCGTGCCCAGATCCTGTTCGGGCACGACGAACGTCTCACCTGCAAGCGACCTCGCCTTGATCGGCTCCCTCGCGTTGGCCATTGGGTGCTCGGCCGGCAAGGCCGCGCAGAAGCTGTCGCGTAGCAGCACGTGAGTGCGCAGAGAGGTGGGCAGGTCGACGGGCAGCCGGACGAATGCCACGTCGACGCGCCCGTCTTCCAGCAGCGCAGGAAGATCGCTCATCGGAAACTCGGCGGCGTGCACCAGCACGTCAGGCCATGCCTCGCGGAACAAGCGAATCTGGTTTTGCAGGATGCCTGAAAACGCAGCCGAGCCGACATAGCCGACGTTGATTCTTCCAAGCTCGCCGCGCCCGGCTCGCTGGCCGACGTTCAACGCGCGGTCGAATTGCACGAGCGTTGCCCGTGCTTCGGCAAGAAACGATTCGCCGGCAGGCGTTAGCACGACTGAGCGCTTGTTGCGCCTGAAAAGTTGAGCCTGGAGCGCGCGCTCGATTTCCTGAATCTGCACGGTGAGCGTAGGCGGCGAGATGCCGAGCGCTTGCGCCGCCTGCGCAAAATGAAGCCGTTCGGCGACCGCGATGAAGTAGCGCAGATGCCTGAGTTCCATTATCCCGTCCACGTGTTCTATTAGCTACAAACTAATTAAAATCCAGAACATGCGCAATGAAGTTAATAGAGATATCTGATGCAATAGTGTACCTTCCGGTTTTCCCAGCGTCCTCGCGGCCATGCTCGAGCCTGGGTTTGCCGGCCTTGCCGTCTGTTAACGAGCCACCTCCCCATGAGTTCGATTTCTGCGTCGCGTTCGATGTCGCGCGGCACGCCCCTGCTGTTGATCGCGTCGATGGGCTGCGCGATGACCGTACTCGATACGAACGTCGTCGGCGTCGTTCTGCCGACCGTTGCGCGCGATCTCAACGCATCGTTCGCCGATGTCGAATGGATGATCAGCGCGTACGTCCTGTGCTTCGCGGCGCTGCTGCTGCCGGCCGGGTCGCTGGCCGACCGCTTCGGTCGCAAACGTGTTTTTCTCTCGGGCATTGCGCTTTTCGCGGCGGCGTCACTGGCTTGCGGACTGGCGCCTTCGGCCGCGACGCTCTACGTCGCCCGCGCCGTGCAGGGCGTCGGCGCGGCGTTCCTGCTGGCGCCGGCGCTCGCGATCATTGGTCATGCGTTCCACAACGAGAGCGAACGTGCGCGCGCGTGGGCCGTGTGGGGCGGCATCATGGGCTTGACAATGGTGGTTTCGCCATTGATAGGCGGCATGATCAATGCATGGCTGGGCTGGCGTTGGGCCTTCACGATCAACATGCCGATCTGCGCAGTGCTGGCGACGGGCGTCGTCAAGATCATCGACGAATCGCGTGATCCGACGCCGCGCACGCTCGATCTGCTCGGCATTGCGCTGTTCGCGGCCGCGATGTTCTCGGTGACCTGGGCGCTGATTCTCGGTCCGGAGCGCGGCTGGACAAGCGCGGGAGTCTCGCTGAGGGCATGCGTCGGAGTCTTGCTGTTCAGCGCATTCGTGATCGTCGAGCGCCGCCGCGCGCATCCTATGCTCGACCTCCGGCTCTTCCGGTCAATGCCGTTTGTCGGTGCGGTCGTCGCGATGTTCGCCTATGCGGCATCGGCGCAAGTGATGGCCTCGCTGTTGCCGCTGTTCTTGCAGAATGCACGCGGCGTGAGCGCGCTGGGTGCGGGTGTCGGCATGCTGCCGTTCGCCGTGGCGATGTTGCTACTGCCACAACTTGGACGCAAGCTCGCACAGTACGTGACTCCGCATCAAATACTGACGCTCGGCCTCGCCGTGGTCGCGTGCGGCAATCTGGCGATGATGGGCGCGGCGCACTCCGGCAATCGTGCCTGGCTGATGGTCGCGATGGCGATACTCGGCAGCGGCGTTGGTCTTCTGAATGGCGAAACGCAGAAGGCGATCATGGGGACTGTGCCGCGCGACCGCGCCGGCATGGCATCCGGCATTAGCACGACGTCCCGTTTCACCGGCATTCTTTTGGGCTTTTCAGGTCTCGGCGCAGTGCTTGCCGAAGGCGTGCGTTCGGCATTGGCGACCGGCATGGCCCACGCGCGCGTGCCGGTCGTGCCCGGTTTTGCGGAGCGCGTGATGGCGGGCGACTTCGAGCGCGCTTTCGGCTTGTATCCGGCGACGCTATCCAGCGTGCTGACGAACGTCGCGAAGTCGAGCTATGGCAACGGCTTTTCTCACGCGTTCGTTGCCGCCGCAATGGTCGCCGCGACGGCTGCCGTCATCGTTTTCATATCGATGCGTCGAATCAGCCGTTGATCGCACCATGTCGTCGCCATTGGTGTCCGGGTGTCCGGGCACACTCCCACGCACTGCAACGACGGACGTTCGATGACACGCTACGCAACACTCGCCAGTACGATGGCCGCGGAAATACGCAAGGGCAGCTTCCCGTCGGTACGCGCATGCCGTCGCTGCGGCAGGTCATCACGCGTCAGTCACTCCACTGTGTTCCGTGCTTACTATCTGCTCGAAAAGTGGGGCGTCATTCGCGCGCAGGAGCGCTCGGGTTACTGCGTTGCGCCTGGGGCCGCCGAATCGATGAGCTGGCGCCAGGGCCAGCGCGCACGTTCGCCAACGTCCTCGAAGCCGCGCGGCATCCAGGCTACGGATTGCTGGCCAATCCGGTGTGGCGGCAGAACCTCGCGAGGATAGGGCGTCGCTGCACGCTCCGGCCATCACTGGCCCAACAATCAAGCGGCGCCGGCATCGCCGGCGCCTACCTTCATCTGCCGGCACTGCCGCGCGCCGATGATCGTCATCGACGTACTCGATTCACCGCACCGTACGCGCACCACCCACGCGGCGAGATGAGACATCAGCGCAACGCTTTCTGCACACGCAAACCCGACCGTCGGCTCCGCGGCAACGCGGCCCAGGAGCGGACATCCGGGCCTGTCGCTTCGCACGCCTCCTTCTCGGCCATTGCCGCCATTCGAGTATCGGTGTTGATCAGGCGGCAACGGATCGCTTTGCTGTCATTCGCATGTCGGCGGATCCGAATGACCGGTCTGGCTGCAATTGGATGCGTACTTGCGACTCACTTCCGTCGTTCGATGAAGCTTGGCGGCTGTCCCCAGCTGCGGCGTTAGCAGCCATTCGACTTGCCATTCCTTTGGGTTGCCACGACCGGCTGGTAGCATCGGTCGAACGTGGACCCGCCGATACCGCGAACGGTGCTGGCTCTCCCCGTCTATTGAGAGAGATAGACTTCGACCGAATGTAGAATAACTGTAAGCGTGTCGCAAACACCGTCTTGACGATGGTGTGTTGGTGAAGGATCGCAGGATGGCCTTTGACGTCCCCCACGATGAGTGCGAATGTCGATGGTAAACATCCGGGAAGTGCGCGTGTAAATGAGTTACAGGCAAATGTGTGCTCGGATGGTGGGGCGACTCCGTGTCAGCCAGCCGTGGTCAGGCGACGAGAAGCGCTCGGCTGCACCGTAAGTCCCCTCTCGCGGGACAGCGTGCCGAACGCCTCCAGGACGAACGCCTTGTTCTGCTCAGAGGTCGCCTGTATCTCGTATCCGGCAGGCAGCCATTCACCCGCCGAACACTTCCATCATCTGTGCATTGAAGCCATTGACCAACTCGTGTTCATCGGGCCCGGGGTTGCCGCGGAACAGCTTGGCGCCTTCAACCAGAATCTCATCTGCATCGGTTCCGAGGACAGCGATCGTTTCGTCGATGAACGCTTCAAGCGGCATCGCCTGCTCGGCTTCGCGGCTGTTCATGAGGTCCGTGCGTACCCAAGGGGGCGCGATCTCGAGTACGCGAACCGTCGTGTTCCGCAACATGAAGCGTTGTGAGAGGATGTACGAATGAAGCGCCGCCTTGGTCGACGAGTACACGGCCGTCACAGCCAACGGCACGAAAGCCAGCACCGAAGTGGTATAGGCGACGACAGCATCGTTCTTCGTCTTCAGGTGATCGATCAGCGCGGACGTCATGCGGATCGGCCCCATCACGTTGGTCGTGATGGTGGACACCATCAGCGCGTCGTCGATCTGGCCACCCGCCTGGTCGGGCTGCATGATGCCGGCGTTGTTGATCAGCACGTTGAGATCGGGATAGTCCGCCATCAACTGCGCCGCGACCCGGCCGATGCTGGCGGCATCCGTGATGTCGAGTTCGACCGCGGCCATGCCGGGGCTCGCCGCCACCACCTCGTCGAGATGGCTGCGCCGACGGCCGCCGATGATGACCTTGTTGCCGCGCTTGTGGAGCGCCTCGGCTAGCCCGCGGCCAATGCCCGAACCGCCGCCCGTGATGAAGATCGTGTTTCCAGTGAGTTTCATGATCGTTTCCTTGTTGATGCTTCAGGGGTTGATGCTTGTGTGCTCAGGCAGGGAACCGGTTGCCGAACATCGGCAGGCCGCTCGCGGATTCGGCCCGGGTCGCTTCGTCCTGAAGGACGTCCCAGTGCTCGGCGAGCTTGCCGTCTTCGAAGCGGACGACGTCGGCTGCAATCCATGCTGCCGGCCTGCCGTGTCCCGAGAAGCGCCCATGTGCAATGACATAGTCGCCCTCCGCCGCGATCAGCTGGTTCTCGTAGCGCAAGGTGTCAGGCAGCGTGCGCACCAGGTTGAACAGGCCGTCGCGTCCCGGTGCAATGTGGGCGCTATGCTGAATGTAACGATCGGACCAGAAGTGCTCGGCTGCAACGTAGTCGCGCTTGTTGAACAGCGTGTCGAATGCTTCCAGCACAAGCGCCTTGTTCTGTTCAGCGGTTGTCTTCGTCATTTCGCGGACCTCTTTTGAAGGTTTAGGTGCTGACGCGGTCAGGCGTCAGATAGCCGTTGTGTCCCCTTCTGCCTGAACGTTCAGGTAAAGAAGGCTTATACTTAAGTCAATGGTGACTGACATTGTGAATGTAATGGATTCTGGACGTCCGCGCTGTCAATGTCAATGGTGATCGACATTGTATTTTTCGGTGGGTTGGATTAGGTCGTTGTCGGCCGAAGGGGGGGAAGTGGGTGTTTCCAAGCAGCAGGCGGTTGAAAACCGGGGCGCGATCGTGGCAGCCGCCGAGAAGCTGTTTCGCGAGCGCGGTGTAGATGCGGTCGGGCTCGCCGAGCTGATGAAGGCGGCGGGCTTTACGCAGGGCGGTTTCTACAACCACTTCAAATCAAAGGACGCGCTGGTCGCCGCAGTGATGGAAAAGGCGATGAAAGATGGAGGAGAAGGTTTTGCCTCCCTAATCGAAGACGCCAGGTCAGCTGACGCTGACCCGGTCAAACAAAACATTGAGTGGTACCTGTCCCCCGAGCATCGCGCGAATATCGATGCGGGTTGCCCCTTGTCGGGTTTTGTAGGCGATGCCCGCCGGTTCGACGACGTCGCGCGCGGCTCTTACGCAGAGGGTCTTGCGGCGAACCTCGAACGATTCGCCAAGGTCATCGAAGAGACCGACGGGATCAGCGAAGGCAGCCGCAGGAAGGCGATCACTATGTTCAGCCAGATGGTCGGTACGCTGCTGCTTTCGCGTGCTGTTGCAGACGTTGACCCGGCGCTCGCGGATGAAATTCTTGACGAGGGCCGCCAGCATCTCCTCTCGGCCATGGACACGCAGCCCGGAATTCAATCGCGTGGACATTCGCAGGGACGGTAGCCCAAGGTCCTTTTCGGCCCCAGAGAGCTGCCATTGGATTCCCGTCCGGGAGCGGCTCCTCTTGGCCGAGATGGTATGGATGCCTGCCTCTCTTCGGATTCTTCGGTCGCCGACCAGACCGCGACGACCGTAAGGTCGCTGCGGCAGATCGTTTCCCGTCACACGAGTGGAATGTAGATATCGGTTTCCCACTGGTCTTGCGGCGTTTCCGGAAAAACGCTCAGGTAGTGAAAGAACAATGGATGGTCCCGAAGTTCCTCCCCGCTTGCGGGAAGCCAGTCGCGATAGATCGGATAGATTGTCTCGCCGACGTGGTCGGTCGATCCGGTATGCCGAACCACCGCACATCGACCACCCGGAATGACGAGTTCGCGGATACCGTAGACGTTCGACGCGACCGGCTCGTCAATTTCTCCGCAGATGTCGAAGCGAAATGCATCCGCCGATGTCGTGTCCGGGTTATTGCGCGGGATACCAAAAGTTCTGCTCGACACAAGCGGAGATTGCCCACTTTGCTTCCGCCAGTCGACGAATTTGCGTACGCTCTCATTGACGAGCCCAGTCGGTCCGCAGTGTTCAAGCGCGGCGACGCGAGTTTCTGAAAAGTCGACAATTTGTACTTGCATGGTGAGTTTCCTCGAAAGATAGGGGACGACAAAAGTCGCACTCCAGATCTGCCAGTTCGGGTGCTGTCGAAACGAACTCGGCGCCGTGCCGAACGCGCGCTTGAATGCGCGACTGAAGGCTTCAGGGCTGTCGAAGCCCGCGTCGAACGCGGCATCGAGCACCGAGCAGAACTCACGCGAAGCTAGGCGGTGGGCAGCCCGGCGCAAGCGCATCAGTTGCACGTAGCGTGCGACTGGCACCCCCACATAGGCGGCAAACTGCCGATGAAAATGGAACTTCGAGAAGTTCGCAATGCGACTTAGCGCTTCCACTGACAGGTTGTCCTCGAGGTTCATTTCGATGTACGCGAGTACGGCGTCGAAGCGCTTCGTGTAAGCGCGAGTGGCGTCAACATGAGCTTGCATGGTCTGGACTTTGGATCGTGCGACTTGCGTTATGGTCGTTCATGGTCGACACATCGCGCCTAGCCGCGCTTGCTAAATCTCCAGACGGCATGTTTGATAATGCCTCGGCTCGTTAAGCCATTCTTGCGCAGGAGTCGGGTGCCCAGATCTGAATCCCATTTTGTCCAAGCTGGTGGAAGAGTGGAATCGATTGTCAACAATTTGAGCAAGAGTGTCGAACGACCGCTTCTGGCCCGATCTCTGCCCGACGCCATCGCACGCCTGAACTCCCGAGCCCGACAGCCGTCCCATGCCGCAGTTTGCAGCAACTCGCGGGCCGCGCATTCCGCACATGACCGTAGCCGACCCCTTGCCGTCATTCGAGTCTGCGCGACGGCAACGGCAGCTTTCGGCACTCAGCGGCCACTAGCTCGTCTCTGGCTCGCGGAACTATGAATCGAGTCGAAGGGCCGCGGCCGACCCCTATCGCACCATTGGACCGGATGGCCAGCGGATTTTTTGGAGTCGAGTGGGAATATTTGAAGCCTAGCGGTCGTTTAGCCTGCGGCGTTTTCGCCACTCAGACGAGGAGGAAGCTATGTCTCAGATCTCGTGGGGTCTCAAAGCGGCGGCCGGGATTGTCCTTGCCGCCAATTTCGCAATCGGGCAGGCCGCTGCCGACGAAGCTTACGTTGTCAAACCACTCGTGTCCAACCTGGCAGGTGCTGCCCCGAAGGTCGACGGGGTATTGCAGAACGCCTGGGGTATTGCCTTTAGCCCGGCAGGAAGTCCATTCTGGGTCAACGACAATGCCACGGGCTGCTCCACGCTGTATGACGGCGAGGGGACAAAAGTGCCGACGCTGCAGGTCTCCATCCCGCTACCAGGCAACGTCATACCGGCCGGCGCCTGTCGTGCCGTCTATCCTAACCATCCACCGAATCCCACGCCCGCGGCGCCAACCGGGATCGTATGGAATCCTTCGACAGCCTTTCTCGTGCCAGGTACCAAGATCCCGGCCGTATTCATCTTCGCCACCGAAGACGGCACGCTTTCCGCTTGGGCCGGCGGGTTGAATCCGGCGAACAACGCCGTGATCGCGGTCGACAACTCGTCCAATCCCTCCGCCGTCAACGGGGCCGTCTACAAGGGGTTGGTCTTCGCAGTGAATTCGCGAGGAGGATTCCTGTTTGCGACAAACTTCCGCTCGGGTCAGATCGATGTATTCGGACCGAACGGTCCGAACGGCCTGTTCACACCCGCGACGACGGATGGTGGTTTCGTCGACCCGAACATTCCGGTCGGTTACGCCCCGTTTGGTATCGCGAACATTGATGGAGACCTTTTCGTCACCTATGCGAAGCAGGACGATAAGAAGCACGACGACGTTGCAGGCCGCGGTCATGGATTCGTCGATGTATTCGATACCGACGGTCACCTGCTGCGCCGCTTTGCGAGCCAGGGAGCGCTCGATTCGCCGTGGGGCATCACGCGCGCATCGTTTGCATTCGGTCGCTTCAGCGGCAAGATCCTCATTGGCAATTTCGGTAATGGCCGAATCAATGTCTTTGACAATGACGGCAGGTTCGTCGATCAACTGGAGAATGAGTCCGGCAATCCGCTGGCTATCGACGGCCTGTGGACTCTGACACTTGGTGGCGGCCGCAATTCGAGTCCGGACACGCTGTACTTCTCGGCAGGTCCTAACAAGGAGACAAATGGGCTGTTCGGCATCATCGCTCCAGTAGGCGGCTCCAGGTAACGAGCGTCGGCTCGGAACGGGCAATAGCCGCTAGCACGCGGCTCCCTGGGTAACTTCGGAATCACGACGTTGCTGACCATTGACGATGTCGATTCTGGTTCGATCCGAAGCACCGGGCCGCAGCCGGTCGCGGAACTCGCTAGACGCGACCGGCTCTTTTGGGTGAGACCGGGAACGACCAGTTTTCGCGTCGGCTCAGGACTGGCAGCAGAGTGCGAAAAGGCCCCTGGATATTCTGTTGCCGGGTGCATCCACTCAGAATGATTTCTGTCATCGAGCCGGAGCCGTGCGAACGCCGCTTTCGGAGCACAGCGGTCCCCCGTATGCGCAGGTCGTGGCAACGACGAGCGACGGTTACTGGCCCGAACCCGGTCCCATCCTGAATCGCCAGCGTGTCCGCCACTGAGCCGCCCTTATCCGCCAGAGGTCGAGCCGAAGTCGCCCTTTCGGACTACCGAGCCACGGCCGCTCGACATTCACCCTTGGCAGACTGTTCGGCAGAACAGTCTATCCAGCTGAGCGCTCAAGGAGATATTGGGGTGCCGATCCGCTGATGAATGGTCTTGCAATGGCTCACGAGCGCCGGGCGCGACAGCACGTACTGCTTCAACGGCGTATCGATTTCGTAGAAGTAAATGTTGGCGACGAAGCCATAGATCGCTGCGTCAACGGTGGCTGGATCTGGGCCAAAAACATAATCAGTGTCGCCGACCAGGTCCGCGACGACGCGCAAATCGTCGATACCCCTTGCATAGATTTGCTCCGGCTCATAGCGGCCGATTCCCTGATAGTGGTACCGCAACCGGTTGTATTCGCGCGCGGCTTCAAGATCGGTCGCGTTCACGTCGGGGTGCGCGGCGAGAACGGCGTCGCGAAACGACGGCCAGAAGCGCTCGTCGCGCCAGCGTGAAAAGCTCATCGTCCAATACAGGTCGTCGAGTGTTCGCCGAACCATGAAGTCCACATTCAATTGTCCGGGCGAAAGCGCGCGGTCGATGTTCAGATCATAACGACTCGTCAAGTGAGCAATGATACTGTCGCTGTCGCCGATCGTATCGTCGCCGTCGACTACATACGGCAGTTGCCCACGCGGCGCGAGGCTTGTGTCGAGGACGTGACGATGCTCGAAGTTGAGCCCGCACAACCGCATGAACGCGAAGACCTTCAGACCGAACGGATTGTTATCGGGGACGCCGAAGAGGTCCGGATAGGAATAAAGCGTCAGCATGAAGCACTCCTTTTGCGCCACGCGAACAATCACGAACGCTGAGCAAAAATACCCGAAATCTATTAGGGACGCTATGTGCTGTCTGCAACCGGGGACCGAGTTCGATATGCGATGCGGGAGAGGTCTTGGTCGGCAGCGCTTCATTTCCCAAACTCAGCGCGGCAGATTGACGGCGATGCGACCGACGGTGTCAACGGTGCGCTCGTGGGCCGACTGCTTCGAGGCGCGGACCGCCGTAGGCGACCCGGAGCAGCCCTCCGGCCAGTCCCAAAGCGGTCCGTCAGAATCAAATCACAGCGGCATTTATCTACGCTCGTCAGTGGCGCACGGGAACGCCATAAGCACTGACGATGCGCGCGTCCTGCTCGGCGGCTGAGAACAGCTCCCATTCGAGCCCGTTTACGTCGGCGCTGCTCGAATAACCTTCTGCGGTATCGTCTTCGAATCCGACGTGTCGCAACTGCCCTGCCTGCTCGGGTTTCTCGTTGATCGAGAAGTTGAGTAGATCGGTGCGCCACATCGCGTACTGGCCTGGCACGACGGCGGACGGTGGTTGTCCGAGGCGGCGGCTATAGTCCGAGATCGATTCGTCGAGGTTCGCAACAGCCAGTGCAATGTGAAAACGCTTCATGATGGGCTCGTAATGGGGTTGTTGGATTTGACAGCCCGCCCATCGTAACCACGGCACACCAGCACAACCAGTTCAGCGATTATGCTGGTATGTGCATTACCCGCCTGTTAGCTGCCGCCTTTTCCCGCAACACACGTCTAATCGTTAACAAATCATTCGCGTGCCGCACCGGTAGACGGTTAATGGCCGCGAGTTGCCCGACGCCTTGAGCTTCTTTCGACCCACAAAGGGACGGCCGCGCTTCTCGCAAGCGGACGCTCAATGCGAATTGCAAACGAGCGGGCAAACAGCGACGATCATTTCCGGCTTCGCATCCGCGCGAACGATGGATGAAGTCGCGCTCGCAGGCGCCTACACGATCGGAGCCGAGCGTATAGGCGTGGTATTCACGAGAACGGCATTCAACGATCCCGGCGATGCGTCGCTCCACTTCGTTGATGAGAATAACGGACTGCGCATCACGCCGCACTTTTGCCTTAAACGCAATGCCGCCAGTCAGCGACATTGACGAGCCCAGCAGGAGGCGCGCGGTTTCCGGCGTGTTGCCGTCCCCAGCGTTCCCTGCGATCTTGTTCCCACGCGGGAAAATGGCGGATGCCGCGTGCTGGCCCGGACTATTCTAGAGGGAGCGCTCCCTGCCTAGCGGGCAAGGACGCACAAGCGGGAGCGACCTCATGGGCAAGCTGATTCTCCGGCGCAAGCAAGTACTTGTGTCTTTCACGCTGAGAAAGATTGCCGTAGGGCTTGCGTTTGCAGGTATTGCAGTAGCGGCACACGCCGACACGGTCCGGATCACCGTTTCGCACTACAGTGACGCGACCGGCCCATACTTCAACAAGATGGCTCATGAGTTCGAGAAAGCTGACCCTGGTACGATAATCAAAGTCGAAGAAGTAAACTGGGACACGCTGCAACAGAAGCTCCAGACGGACATCATGGGTGGCGCGAACTCGGACCTGGCGATTGTCGGTACCCGCTGGTTGCTGGACTTCGTTAAGGACGACGTCGCCGAGCCCCTTGATGGCTACATGGACGTGAGCTTCAAGGACCGCTTCATTGGCCAGATGCTGGCGCCGGGTGAAATCAAAGGGAAGGTGTATGGCTTGCCGATCGCTGCTTCAACTCGCGCGCTGTACTACAACAAGGACCTGCTTGCGAAAGCTGGTCATCCGAATGGTCCGAAGACGTGGAACGACGTAATCGATGCGTCGAAGAAGCTCAAAGCGATGGGAATCGCCGGCTTTGGTCTTCAAGGCAAAGAGATCGAGACAGATGTCTATTTCTATTATGTACTCTGGAGCTACGGCGGAGACGTGATCGGTAAGGACGGCAAGGCTGCTTTCAATTCGCAGGCTGGCGTGAAAGCCGCAACGCTGTACAAAACGATGATAGACGAAGGCCTGACCGAAGCGGGCGTCACCGGGTATAGCCGTGAAGGCGTACAGAACCTGTTCAAGCAGGGGCGTGTAGCGATGGTTATCTCTTTGCCCTTACTGTCGAAGCAGATCGCGAAAGAGGCGCCGAATCTGAAGTACGGTATCGATCCCATTCCGACCGGAACGACGCAGGCCACCTATGCGGTGACCGATTCAATCATGATGTTCAAGAACTCCAAGGTCAAGAAGACCGCCTGGAAGTTTCTCGACTTCCTCTTCACAAAGGGCCCGCGCGTCGACTTCTCGAAGTCGGAAGGCTTCCTGCCCACGACGAAGGCCGAAGCCAGCGATCCGGCGCTCAATGGCCCAGACACCAGGGCGTTCATCGCGTTGTTGCCGAACGCGCGCTTCGCACCGACTGTCGCTGGCTGGGAAGACACCGGGAAGGCCGTGTCGGATGCGATGCAATCCGTCTACCTGGGAAAGGCTCAACCCGCCGCGGCACTGAATGCGGCAGCCGAAAAGGCAAACCAGTCGCTAGGTAAGTAATGCGATGGTGACAATTGATATTTACTGCAGACTAGCGCGCGAACGGTTCGGGAGGAAACGAGGTTCTACCATGCCGTGGCGTTCTTATGCCCGCACCCCGGCAAAGCGAGCTGGCGTCTGCTGCATGTTGCTCGGTCAATGCTTCATTTTCGACCATCCTTTTGTAGCCGGGAAAGTCCATTCAGGCACTGTGCCTGCAACGGCCCCATTCCGAGGTCCTGGGCAATCATCAGCGCCACGCGATAGTGATTGCGAGCTTCCTCAATGCGAGGTGCGGTGGCGTTACCATCTGAGACAAGGTCGCCCAACAGGCACCAGGCCCAGGCTTCGTTGCCTCGTTCGCCGGAGGCTCGAGCAAGGTCAATGGCATCATGTGCGTGAGTGATGGCTTCATCTTGTCGACCAGCGAGTTGGCACACGCGACCGAAAATTGAGAGCACTAGCGAATGTCCGAACGTTAAATTACTCGCCGCCGCCTGGCGAACTGCCTCTTCCAGAAGAACCAGTGCCTCATCGGTCCGGCCCAGTGCGGCATACGCCGCCCCCAGACAGGAGGCTATCCGCGGAACGTAGATTGGAAACTCAGCGCTCTTGCACATGGTCAGTGCTGGCTCAAGTGCCTCAACAGCAATGTCGGGATTGCCTTGAATAAGGTGCATCCGTCCGACACCGTGGCCAGCAAAGATCAGTTCCTCTGGCTCATTCATCCCTCGGGCCATGTCGGTCGCCTCCTGTCCAAGGACGGCCGCCTCGTCGAATCGGCCAAGTTCGGCAAGACACAGCACCAACCAGATACGACCGTTGACGCGCGTGAACTTTACGTAAGCCTCATGGGGTCCGATGCCGTGGCCTTCATGGAGGAGATCTAGCGCCTGTCGAGCATGTCCCATCGCGCGTTCGTACTCCCCGCGGCCATACCGTGACCTTGCCAGCATCATAGCGGCCCAAGCCTTCGCATCGGGGTCGCCTCGCCGCTCCACCAACGCCAGGGCGCGTTCGCCTGCCTCGACGGCGCCGACCAAATCGCCTAACGAACCGAGCGTGAAAGCCAACCTTGATAGAACGCGCGATAGGCGTACCTCGTCGCCAAGCTCCTCGGCAAGAAGTTTCGCGTTCTCCAGATTCGCCCGGTCCCGTGCCAATTCTCCGAGCGGATAAAGCGAGTGGTTGAGTTCCCATCGGATGTCGATGATTTCACCAAGTATCTCGGCTGAGGACCGCAAGGCCGAATAGGCAGTCAGGGCTTTCTCGAACAAGGCCGACGCCTCACGATGCGCGGAGCATTTTGCAGTATTTTGACCGGCACGCCGCCACAGCCGGGCCGCCTTCTCCGTCAATCCGGCCTGGGCGCAGTGTTCGGCCAGGATTTCCGGTTGTTGCTCCGCTACGTCAGAAAAATGGTTCTCGAGCTCCATTGCGATGCGGGCATGCAGTTGCTGTCGCCTCTCCCGCAGCAGGGAGCTGTACGCGGCGTCTTGCACCAGGGCGTGCTTGAAGGTGTATTCCGCATCCGGTGGTACCCCGTGCTGAAAAACCAGCTCCGCACTGACGAGATGACCCAATGCGTCGTCCAGGCGCTCCCTGGGCATCGACGCGACCGCGCTGATGAGCTCATATGAAAATCGCCGGCCGATTACAGCGGCGATCTGTGCCACATCACGCGCCGGGGCCAGGCGATCGAGACGCGCCATCAGCGAAGCGTGCAGCGTCATCGGAATCGCCAGTGGTGGCAGCGGACCATCGAGGACGTAGCGCCCGTTCTGCTCGCGCAGTACGCCGCTCTCCAGCACTGTCTTGGTCAGTTCTTCGATAAATAGCGGTATTCCATCCGTATGTTCGATAATTTGGTCTGTAATCTCTTTCGGCAGTGCCTTGCCAAGGGTTACCCGCTCGATCAACTCAGCTCGTTGTCGAGGGTGCAGACGATTGAGAGTAAGGAGCGTCACCTCTGAGCGGCCGATCCATGGAGATACGAACTCCGGCCGGAAGGTGACAATCAGCAGGACAGGCAGCATTGCAAGACGATCGACAAGATGGTCCAGCGCTTCAAGAGAGCTGGGGTCGGCCCAATGCACATCTTCGAACAAAATCAGCAGCGGCTGGCGTCTTGCCCGGTCCTTAACGTACGCAATTATCGTGCTAAGCGTCTTTTGCTTGTACTCCTGCGGCGTGAGGTCAAGTTTTGGGTATCGAACTTCCGTCGAAATCGATAGCAACGCCGCCACCAGCGGAGCAGCTTCGCGCAGATTGTCGCCGGCGAACGCGAGCACCGCCTCAAGTTTGTCGAGCCGTTGTTCAACGGAATCGTCACGCCGCAAACCGGCCGCACGCTCGAACTGGGAAATGAACGGATAGAAGGCGCTGTCTTGATGGCGGCGCGAGCAGAAATACCGCAAGCGGTCATGAGGCTCGAATTGAAGCCGCTCTTCAAGGGCAGTGGTCAGCCGCGATTTTCCAATACCCGGCTCGCCCGAAAGCAGCACGACCTGCCCCTCACCGTTCCTGGCCCGCTGCCATCGGCTGAGCAACAGCCCGATTTCTTCGTCGCGACCGACAATCGGCGTCAATCTGGTCGCGTGCAGCGCCTCGAAGCGGCTTTCGACCCCGCTGGGGCCAAGCACTTGCCAGACCCGCACTGCTTCGTCAAAACCCTTCGCTGTCGCGAGGCCCATGTCGCGGTAGTCGAACAGGCCGGCCGTAAGCCGCTGCGTGCTCGTAGAAATCACCACTGTTCCCGCCTCGGCCAATGTCTGCAGGCGGGCAGCTAGGTTAGGCGTTTCACCTACAACGCCACGCTCCTGGGCTTCGCCCTCACCCGTCACATCACCGACTATCACTACGCCGGTAGCAATCCCGATCCGCGCTCGCAAACTTTCGTCGGTCCCGGAATCGAGTTGGCCGATGGCTCGCACCAGCGTCAGCCCGGCACGTACAGCCCGCTCGGCATCGTCCTCATGCGCCTGAGGGTAACCAAAATAGGCCAGCACACCATCACCCATGTACTGGGCAATGAAGCCACCGGCGCTGGTAATGACATCCGCGCAGCCCCGGTAATAGGCGCCGATGACCTTCCGCAAGTCTTCCGGATCGAGCCGCGTCGACAGGGCAGTCGAACCGGCGAGATCGCAAAACATGACGGTGAGCTGGCGTCGGTCCGCGTCATCCCCCGGGACGGGCGCGGCCGAGACCGGAGATATTGCAACGGCGCTGTCGCCAAGTTCGGCAATCGCGCGCAGCATTTTGCGGCGATGCCCAAGCAAGACGCCAAGATCCTTGAGATCCTGGTCCGTGAGATCAGGGAGGACCGAGGGATCGATACCATTCTCGGTAAAGAGCTGGACATACTCGGACAAGCCGAGTGATGCCAGCCACTCTTCAATGCTTCCCACCGTTTGTCTCCTGAAGACGGCTGCCTCTTGCAAGGGTAGGAAAAATATCTGTTCCGCGCCTGTCGACAATCAGCGCAGCGGCCGGTTGCAACCAGAAGTGGTTGATTCCAGTCGTTGTGCGGCGCGGCCAACGTATGATTTATTCCGCTTCCTGACGGCGCCCGAACTTTGCAGTTTGATTGTCGCTTGCTCGTGGATCCGGGCCCAAACCTGCGTGTCAGATGTTCCCTCGGAGGCTGGGGCGCGGGACCTCTGGGCTGGGTCGCAAGTTCGCGTCTGCCCGGGCGCTCGACCATGTCCCACACGAAGGTCCGTTATCTGACCGGAACGGTCCTCCGAATGGCCGTGTGACGACGAGGGCGAACGACTGCAGTTGCCCGGTCCCTGCCATTTTATGAGCAGCCGTCATCGATCGGGAGCTGCCTTCGCTATGGCGATCCGACGCTCCCTTGCCTCCCTTGTCACGCTCGTCGAGGGCAGCTCATGCACGATAAGATATGCGGCGAGCCGTGTTTACTGTTTTAGCTCTCTTTGCAGAGTTTCTCGTGCAACTCGCCGGTCAGCGTCTCGACCCGCTGAATCAACTTCTGGGTAAGTTCGGTCAGGTCGGTATTCCGCTGCAGCAACTCCAGCAGTTGTGCTGCGGTTTGGGCAGCAATTTCCTGCCGCTGTGCGTTAGCAACTGCAAGAGCCTCCCTGTGTTGTGCGTCAGCCTCGGCGTGCACGTTGTCGCGCGCTGCTTGTCGCGTCTGAGCAAGCAAGATAAGCGGCGCGGCATAGGCTGCCTGCAGACTGAATGCGAGATTGAGCAGAATGAACGGGTAAACGTCAAATTTCGTGAAGCCGAGGGCGTTAACCGCAATCCAGAGACCGACGATTACCGTCTGTGCGCCTAAGAAAAGGGGCGTCCCAAAGAAACGAGCGAAGGCTTCCGCCTTGAGCGCGAATTTGTCGTTGCCAAACGTTGGCGCAAGGTGCGCGTGAGGCCGGTGGAAGCGGAAGTGATCAACGTTCGAAACGTCGAGCGGAGTTGTGGCGGAGCGCCAGGCGCAGCACCGGCGGCCAACGTTTCGTGGAGATCGTCAATCATGAACGCCAAGACTTCCAACCCCGCCGCGCTCGGCCTTGCCGCCTTCGCGCTGACGACGTGGCTGCTCAGCATGATCAACGCCGGCTGGTTCAGCGGCGATTCGATGGGCATGGTGCTCGCCGTCGCCCTCGCATACGGCGGCACCGCGCAGGCGCTCGCCGGGCTCATGGAGATTCCGCGCGGCAACACGTTCGGCGCGACCGCATTCCTGAGCTATGGCGCGTTCTGGTGGTCGCTCACGCTTTTCGTGCTGTTCCTGCACGACAAGGTGCCGGCGTCGTTCGTCGGCTGGTACCTGTTCCTGTGGGGCCTGTTCACGCTCTACATGTGGGTCGCGACGTTTCGCTCGCCGCGCGCGCTGCAGTTGGTGTTCCTGGCGTTGTGGATCACCTTCTTTGTGCTCGCCGTCAGCGAATGGACCGGCCTCGCATGGCTGCATCGCGCAGGGGGCTACGGCGGGCTCGTGACCGCGCTGCTTGCGTTCTATCTGTCGGCGGCCGAAATCATCAACGATACGCACGGCCGCAGCGTGCTGCCGGTGGGCGTCGTCGACAAGAAGGGGCCTGTCGACTGGCCTGAGCCCGCGGCCGGTCAGCCTGTGTTCGCGCCGGCGGGTCACCGCTTGAACGATCTGATCTGAATGGCGCGGCTGAAACCGCGCCGCGAGTCTCATCATTCCGCGTAAGTCGCCGAAGGCGGCCGACTCGCCCGGAACGAAGCGTCACGGTCGATCATGATGATCTGCGCGGGCGAATAGAACTGCGCGGTCAACAGCGCTGCCAAGCCGATCGACCCGGTGCCGACGATCGCCACCGTGCTGCCGGGCTCGACCTTGCCGTTAAGGACACGGCATTCGAACCCGGTGGGCAGGATGTTGATGTGTCGGCGTGCGGGATGCGCACGTATTCCGCCTGCGTGCCGCACAAATTGCTTTTTATCTGCCGGTCGCGGGCTGACTGCATCCAGCCCCGCTCAAACATCCGAAGCCGCGACCGCAAAACAAAAGACCCTCCGCCTTATGGAGTGCTTTGCATCAGGCCGTCAATGCGTTGGGCAAGTCTTGTCGTTGAGCGGCCGGTTTCTGGGGGCAACTGACTTTCGAGTGTCCGTGCGAAGCGCTTGCCGAAGGACTGCTCATGGCCGGTCTCTGCCTGACGGCGACCGGCGGCACCCGACCGAGATGGAATGGACACCGCCCTCCCTTCGGGGAAGTGGGCACGATTGAGGGCCCCCGGGACCGCACGGCATCAATGTGCCAAAGTGGAGTTGCGACACAACCACTTGAGGAACGGAGGCCCCAGATGAATGCTACGACATATGGACTCGACATTGCAAAACGGGTGTTCCAGCTGTACTGGGTCGACGCCCAAACCGGCGAGATCGCGAATCGGAAGTTCGGACGTGACGATTTGATCGTTTTTCTGGCGCAGCGCCCCGCCGGTCGCGTCGCCCTTGAGGCGTGCGGAAGTGCTCACTGGTGGGCGCGTAAGATCCGCGCACTCGTTTTGACGAGGAACAAGTCCTAGAAACGCAGCGAACTCGCGCCCCGACCTGAATGTCTTCGCATCTCCAATTGTAGCTACCAGGGCTGTTGCAGTCAGGCGGCCGATACCCGGCACTTCGGAGATCGCACGACATGCCGCTTCGTGTTTCTGCCAGGCGCCAATCCGCTTCTCGAGTTGGTCGATGTCCTCCTCAAACAGGTTGATGCGACGCAACTGTTCGAGAAGGTTAAGAAGTATCGATCGTGGCAGTGTGTCTTCGAGTTCTGCCATGCGCTTTCTGATCTCGTCGAGTCCTGCTACGCGTCCTGCACGAAACGTAACGCCGAACTCATACAGCAACCCACGCAGCTGATTTATCTGCATCGTTCGAAACTTGACCAGCAACGAGCGCATACGATGAAGGCTTAACATCACTTGCTGATCCTCTGTCTTGGCGGCAACCGCGCGCATGCCGGGTTGCTGCACTGCAGTCCAGATTGCCCGCGCGTCTGCCGCGTCGGTCTTGTTCGTTTGCACGAAAGGTCGAATGAATTGAGCATGTATCAGCACGACCTCGTGTCCGAGCGCGCGGATCTTACGCGCCCACCAGTGAGCACTTCCGCACGCCTCGAGGGCGACGCGACCGGCGGGGCGCTGCGCCAGGAATGTAATTAGATCGTCACGTCCGAACCTCCGATTCGCGATCTCGCCAGTTTGGGCGTCGACCCAGTACATCTGGAACACCCGTTTTGCAATGTCGAGTCCGTATGTCGTAGCATTCATCTGGGGCCTCCGTTCCATAAGTGGTTGTGTCGCGACTCCACTCTGGCACATTGATGCCGTTCGGTCCTGGGGGCCCTCAATGGTGCGCAACTCCCCGGAGGGAGGGCGGTGTCCATTCCATCTCGGTCGTCTACAGAAGTTCGGCCTTCAACCAGGGATCGCGGTGTTCGAGGCGACCTGGTATTTCCGGGTTCGGCCAAAGGCGGACTCTCGTCATCGGGCGCCAGATCCGCGACAGTCGCTAAATGAACGAACGCCGGGTCTGTCCACTGCAGGAAGCGGCGGATGCTGTCGGGAGGCTTGAGCCGCTTATTACCGCGAGTCTTCTTAGGTCGGTATCACCGCGACGTGGCGTCAGGACTACTCCAAGCCGATCACCGGCCTTTAGCCAGGTTTTCCAATATTAGTCAATCTTGAATTGTCCGACCGTATTGGCCAGGTAATTCGCTTGACTTTGCAGCGTTGAGGCCGCGGCAGTAGATTCCTCAACAAGAGCGGCGTTTTGCTGCACCATCTCATCGAGTTGTGCGACGGCGCGGTTGACTTCCTGAATCCCCCGCGTCTGCTCGTCGGAAGCACCGGATATCTCTGCCATGATGGTCGTCACGCTGTTGACTGATCCCACGATCTCTTCCATCGTCGCGCCTGCTTGACGGACCTGCGCAGAGCCGGAGGCAACGCTGTCGACGGTTGATTCGATCAGCACTTTGATTTCTTTGGCCGCCTGGGCGCTGCGCTGTGCCAGACTGCGCACCTCGCTCGCTACAACAGCGAAACCACGTCCCTGTTCGCCTGCGCGCGCTGCCTCCACTGCTGCATTCAGGGCGAGGATGTTCGTTTGAAAAGCAATCCCGTCGATGACGCCGATAATGTCGCCAATCTTGCTCGATGCGGCTTCAATCGACACCATCGTAGCGATCACGTCGGTGACAACTTCTCCGCCGCGCGCGGCGACGCTTGACGCAGACGATGACTTGCCGTTCGCCTGTTTCGCGGCGCTTGCCGAAAGAGTCACGGTGGAAGTGATCTCTTCCATGGACGCGGCCGTTTGCTGAAGGCTTGCCGCTGCCGCCTCCGTGCGACCGGACAAGTCAACGTTGCCCGTGGCGATCTCGTTGGCGGCGAGCCGCACAGATTCGCTGGTGTCGCGAATTTGTTTCATGACGGCCAAGAGTTTATCGACGAATTGGTTGAAGGCACGCGAGATCTGCGCAAATTCGTCGCGGCCGTCGGCAGGAAGACGCGTCGTCAGGTCGCCAGATCCCGATCCGATCGCTTCCATGGCGTCGCGAACGGTCGCAAGGCGCTTGAGCGAGACCGTTGTGACCGCGCCCATGACGATGGCTGCGACGATTACGATGAGCACGAGCGCCATGACAGCACTCGTGAGCTGCGAGCGCATCCCGGCGGTCGCTTCTGCTTCGTCGAGTGCGACCACAGCTTGCCAATCGGTTCCAGCAATCGGTGTGGCCTTCATCAGTTTTGCTGCACCACCGACTTTAATGCGAACCGGAGTCCGCGCACCGATCAATGCGCCCAGGGAAAGATCGGGAGCGAGGTCGGTCACCGGCTTGCCGATCAACTTCGCGTCGGAATAGGCAATAATAGTGCCTTTACCATCGAGCAGCATGCCAAAGCTTGCCGGTGTGGGATGGATCGAGTTGACGTTCGCGCTTACAGTTTCCAGGCTGACATTGCCGCCGACGACCCCCTTAACGCCTTCAACCTCGGCGGTAGGCGCTGCAAACGAGATCACCAGCTTACCGGTTCCCGCGTCAACGAAGGGTGTGCTCACGAGGGGATGGCCGTTGGCAATAACTTCCTTGTACCAAGGGCGCGTAGTTGGATCAAAGTCGGCGGGAATACCTTCGGGTGCCGAAAATTTCGCTGTCTTATCAGATCGCCCAACGAACACGTTGCCGAAATTTCCCGCATGCATGATGTCAAGAAGCGACGGAAGCGGGTCGGACGAGCTCGCGGATGTCTGCAAAGACTTGATCATCTGGGAGCGTGTGGCGATCCAGTCGTTAATGCCGGCAACGTGGCCTGCAGACACGGCATCGAGATTCGCCGCAATGGCTTCGTCGTTATACGACTTCGCGACAAAATAATTGAGTGCTGCGTTCGCGAGTAGCGCGACGACGACGATGGCGAGGCAAGCGGCAAGAATGCGTGCGCGAATTGAAGCGAACATTGGGCGTCTCAGTTAGTGTTATGGGGAACGGCTCCCTCTTTTTAACGGCGCGCCTATCGGGAAATTAAGGGTTTTGACTTGTTCGTTAAACGATTCCACGCTTGACGAGGCTCGAACGACCGTTAAGGAGAAAATTTGACCGTCTCTGATGGGTCGGGCTTCTGCCTGACGCGGACCGATCAATGGCTGCCCACTCCGCGAGTTCAACGTCGGACCCGGTACGGCCGATTCTGTTGCAAGGACTTCCCCCGAGAGTCAAGACTGGGGTTTGATTTTTTCGACGCTTGCAGACATTTGACGTGCATATGCCGGTGGGCCGGTTGGCGTAGTCATTTCATTTTCTCAAGTCGGCTGCTGCTGTCGCGTCGAAGCAATACCAGGAACAGACTGCGTCTTTGCAAACGGCCTTGTTGCCCGAGACGTTTCGGGCGGGCTCACGATATGAGCCGCCCAGGAGAACCCTATTTGAAAACCGGCGAACAGGCATGAGGCATTGAACGTCATGCGGTAACGACTCGCCAACAGAATCCTCGGGTTCTTCTCCCGTTCGGTCCGACCTCGTCTTGCTATCGCGTCGAGCAGTAGTTGAGCTTTGTGAAAATCAGGTCACGTGGTAGCAGACAGTAACGGCGGATGCATGGGGTGGCGTTGCCAGGCATCGGCATCGTAACGTTCGTCCCTGGCGAGCATCGCCCATAGCATCCGCGCATGCTTGTTGGCAATCGCAATCAGCGTCTTGTGATAGCCCTTGCGTTCATGGAGTTGTCGGATCCATCGTTGCAGGCGGCTTGCGTGCGCGGGGTCGGCACGCAGCGCCGACTGCAACGTCATACCGACAGCGGACCTTCGGCAGGCGTCGTGTCATCGGCAGGTGGATCACCCTCTCTTGGAGAGTAGTCCGTTCGCGATGCCTGTACTAATGGTGAGCTTTCGAACCAGGGCGCGAAGCGGATCAGCCCGTCGCGCAAGCCCCTTCGGTCACTTGATGCTTCATACCGCCGGGCGGCGCGATCTCCGCTGCCACGTCACCGACGGCGAACATTCTCGTGGCACTTTGTCAAGCGTAGTCATAACGACTTGCCAATTCATCCATTGCAGCTTGCCAATCCGGCGAGCCCACGCAAAGTCGCCTGGATCATTCTTACGCCGTGCCGAGCCTTGCATGTCGTCTTAACGGTTAAGGCGAGCGCGTGAGCCGCTGAGTAAGCAGACAAGCCTGCCTCAGCGAGTTGCCGCGCCAACTACGGCAGATCTGATACGCATGTTTCGACACGTAACTGCTACTCGTTTTGGGATCGCAGTCAGGTCATAGTTCGCAACTCAGATAACCGTGAGAAAAAAACTTCATGCGATTTTTGCAACGCTACACAGCACGAATACGCCGGCTGCGACCTGTATTCGACGAGCATCTTGACGCGGCGGTGACTGTCGCCGTTGCGTCGAGCCTGGCTGGTTTGCTCGCGGCCAGCCTGATCTCATCTCGCGACGCCGTCGCGCTGGTTATCGCGCTATCGGCTTGCGGCGCGGTTGTGTACGTTGGTTATCGGGTCCGCCCAAAAGTTAAATTGCGGCGCGCGGCGCGCATCGGTCTTCGCCGCGGGGAGTTCCATGTCGTCTATCAGCCCATTGTGGACACGCGCACGCGATACTGCGTGGGCGTGGAAGCCCTGCTCCGGTGGGGCCATCCAAAGTTCGGAGCCGGGGGGCCGGGGCAGTTCATTGGAGAGCTCGAAGGCACGCGTTTGCTCAGAGCGTTGACCTGTTTCGTGCTGCGCGAGGCGAATAACGCACTGACCCAGTTTCCGTTCCCTCAGCACTGGCATGTATCGGTAAACATCTGCGCGCGGCATCTGATGGAGGACCGCTTTGTCGAGGATATCTGCGAGTCCGCCGGTCCGATGCTGGAGCGCCTTGTTCTGGAACTCACCGAGCGCAGTTGCGTCGCGCGTACGCCGCGGGTTGTCACGGCGCTTGGCCACATGAAGCAACGCGGCGTACGCCTGTCACTCGACGATTTCGGCACCGGCTTCAGCAATCTCGACTTACTCGCGGACTTCCGGTTCGATTACGTGAAGGTAGACCGGCGATTTCTAGTCATGCGCGGCGAAGCGCGCACCCAGTTTCTGAAGTCGGTAGCCGCGTTGGTGCATACACTTGGTGCGAAAGTT
>NZ_JBFOAH010000054.1:0-22806 GCF_040812055.1 Paraburkholderia suaedae
CAGCGCGCACACACGAGACCGGCATTACCGGTCTCGTGGTACATCGCCACCCACCGCAATCGAGTCGCAATCTCACGGTCCATCGCTTCATTTTAGTTGAAACGATGTCTGTGAATCACACAGGTAAATGGCTCGAATATCGTCTCCAGATTCGCGATCCCCATGCCTTCATCCTGAACGTCGACCACCAGGTTGTCTCCATCACGCCGGGAGCGGATCGCTAGCGACTTGGGTCGTTCCGTCGTCGCCCACATCGCCTCGATGGCGTTGCGCACAAGATTGACGATCACCTGCTGGATCTGCACTGCGTCGGCTCTGATCATCGTCACGTCCTGGGCTAGCTGGGTCTCGAGCAGGATCAGATTCCCGTGGATTTCGCTAGCCATCAGCGTGCAGACCTGAAGGATCAGCTTGTTGATGTCAAGATCGACCTTTTCAGGAGCCGTGCGACTGAACAGCGCGCGAATACGGCTTATCACGTTCGCCGTGGCATATCCGTCACGGACGACGGCTTCGACGCTGAGCCGGGCGTTGTCGATGTTTGGCGGCGTTGCAGCGAGCCAGCGCCGGCACGCCTGCCCATGGGCCACAACAGACTGCAGCGGCTGGTTGATTTCGTGGGCGATGGACGCGGACAGCTCGGCAACAGTCGCCATCTGTGATGCCTGCACAAGCTTTTCCCGCGCAAGTCGCAGCGCGTCTTCCGCTCGCGTGTGCTCGATGAATTGCCCGATCTGGTAGCCGACGGAGGTCATCATCCGCAGGAGTTCGGGATCGGCGTCGCGGACCTCGCGGCTGAAGAATTCGATCACGCCCAGTACACCGGTCCTGAGCATGACCGGGAAGGCGAAGGCCGCGCGGAGCCGTTCCTCAGCGGCCGATTCCGCCCGCTGGAACTGCCGATCGAGCGCCATGTCGGGAATCCATGCAGGTGCGCCGCTCGACCACACTTGCCCGCGGAGCCCCATGCCGAAGCCACCCGTCGCGGACACCCACCCGGAACCGGCACGCGCGAAGGTGTCCGACGGCCATGTTTGCACGCACACCAGCATGCCCGCTTCCGAATCGACGCGCCAGAATGTGCCACGATCCCATTCGAGTGCCTCACACAGTTCACGCAGAATGCGCGGTGCCGCCTCTTCGAGCGAGCCCGCTTCCGACAGCGTGCGCGTGATGCTGAATTGCGCGAGCTGCCGCTGCTCGCGGCGCCTGCGATCGGTGATGTCGCTGGCGAGCGCAATTGCGAACAGGCGTCCACCGCGGTTGAACGTCCGCGCACGCACCTCGACGGTAAAGAGACTTCCGTCTTTGCGGCGGTGACGGGCGTTGAACGTCGCAGTGCCGTCCTCGCGCAGTCGCTGCTTGATCCACTGGAGCTTTTCCGGCGAGAGGTCGGGGTCGAACTGACACGTACCCGTGCCGATGAGCTCTTCGCGCGTATAACCCAGCGCCTCGCAGGCCTGACGGTTGACGTCGATCACGATATCTTCGTCGTCGTACAGGAAAATGGCATCCGTCGCGTGATCGACCAGGGTCCGGAAGCGTTCCTCACTCGCGCGCAGCGCCTCCTCGCTGGCGAGCAGGTTGCGGTGCGCGAGCGCGCTCGTCAACGCGTCTTCCAGGCGCCGGCCAATCTCCTCGAAGAGCCGCCGCTCCACGGTAGTCCACGAGCGCAAATGCGAGCACTGATGCAGCCCGAACAGGTACGGCCTGTCGCCCCTGGGACGCACCACAATCGCGATCGTCGACAGGATGTTGAACCGTTCGCCAACCTCCGGCGGGATGCCTGGATCCACCACCGCCGCTGGGGTGTGCAGCATGTCGCGCAGGAATTGCGCCGTCCGGGCGTCCACTGTCAGCTCATGGTCGAGCGCGAAGGCGCCCGGATAGTCCGGATGCGTATGCTCCATCACCGCGCGACACGTCGGCGCATCGGGGTCGCAGGGATAGACCAGCCAGGCCCGATCGCAATTGAAGATCGCCCGTGCCTCCTCAAGCACCCCGCGCGTCATGCCCTCGACCTCGTTCGTTCGCTGCATCGCGCGGTTGATGCGGTCCATGCACTCGAGGAACCATAGATGTTCCTCGCGCTCCTGCTCTGCACGCTTCTGCTCCGTGACGTCGATCACGGTGCCGATGTATTCGATCGCGTGACCCGAGCGGTCCAGAACCGGATGCGCCAGGCTACGGACGGTTCTCACTCCGGTATCGAAGTGCACGAGTCGGTACTCGGCTTCCCAGTCAGCACCATCGCGTACGGCCCGCCCCAGGCTTTCCAGGATCCGGGCTCGGTCGTCAGGATGAACGTCCTCGACCAATCGCTCGAACGAGGGCAGGCCCTTCGCAGGGTCGTGGCCGTGGACGCGATAACACTCGTCCGACCAGTACAGAATGGCATTTGAAACGGGACTCCATGCCCAGCTTCCGGTGTGACTGACCTTCTGCGCCTCCGCCAGGTACTGACGGCTGCGCCAGAGTTCCGCCTCCGCGCGCTTGCGCTCCGTCATGTCGACGACGAAGGCCACGCCGCGCTCGCAGCCCTCGTCGAAAGCGGTCACGCCGATCAGCACTGGCACCCGGCTGCCATCTTTGTGGAGATATTCCTTTTCAAAGGCCGGCACGCTGCCGGTCCGCCTGAACTGCTGCAAGTTTTGTTCTTGCTGGCGGTCGAGCCATTCGGGAGGTGTCAGGTCGGTCCACCTTAATCGACCCGCGACGAGATCCTCGCGCTCGTATCCGACCATGCGAAGAAACGCGTCATTGGCCTCGAAGATCTGACCACCCTGGTCCCCAAAGATAATCCCGACGATGTTGGCGTCGATTAACCGGCGGATCTGCGCTTCCCGTCCCCGGATTTCACCGTACAGACTGCTGTTTTCGAGCGAAATCGCCGCCTGGGAAGCGAGCACCTTCAGGGCAGAAATCCTGCCTGGCGTAAAAACGCCTGAAGCGAGCCTGTTTTCCAGGTACAGCAGCGCAACCAGCGCACCCTGCTTCAGCAACGGCAGGCAGAGTACCGACCGGACGCCCTGTGCAGCGATGTACTGATCAGTGGAATGCGGATTCGGGACTGAAGTATCGTCGAGAATCACGATCTCCCGGGTACGCGCGGCGTAACGTACCACCGAGTCGGGAAGCTCGTCCGCGGCAACTGGCGCCTCGCGCAGGCTGACCGAAACGGAGCTGCCGGAAGTCTTCGCCTCCGCCTGGATCAGGAATTCGCTATCACGCGGGAGGATCAGCAGCCCACGGTCCGCGCCGGCATGCTCGATGGCCGTATGCAACAGCGATTCGATGAGCTTTTCCGGCACGATCTCACCCGACACCGCCTGCGACACCTTGATCACCGTAGCCAGATCCAGATGTTCGACCGGCGCGTCGATCGTGACTGCAGGGGCCGGGGCACGATCGTCCTGCTTCAACGCGGGATAGAGTTGATCGAGCTGCCGTACCTTTCCAAAGGCGCCCCATTGCAGATAGGCACGCCGTGCGTTTCCCCGGTAGAGATGCGCAAACTCCTCAAAGCCGCGTGCCGCGTAGCAGCGGGCAGCCAGTTCGTACGACAGCGCCTCGTTCTGGATAAAGCCATTCGAACGCGCACAGCGAATCGCTTGCTCGTACAGATCCATTGCGTCGGGCAAGCGGCCCTCGATGCGTGCGATTTCCGCGCCGACCAGCACCGCGCGATCCTCGAAGTTCTGTGGGCAGTTTTCAGCCCATGCCCGGAGTTGCTGTTCGTGTGCCGACAGCGCATCCCGATGCTTCGCATACGGATCGGGACCCATGGGCTCGCAGCAGGCGGCACGGGAGAGGGCGGCATAGAGATGGTATTCCGCTCGCTCCACCAGCATCACTGAAAGCGACGTGGCCGTCGAATAGTATCCCTCCGCATTTTCCGCGGCATCGACAGCCGATGCGTAGTCGCCAGCGAAGAATCTCGCCTGCAGCTTCCGGATCCAGTAGAAACATTCAGGCATGGCCTGAGCCGGATGACCGGTGAGGCGCGCCTCGAACGAGCGCTCCGTGAACGGGCCATCGTCGAGCGAACCGAATTTCGCGGTTTCGCCACGGAGCGTGCGCACGAGTGTGTGCGCCGGCACCATCATGTCGGCAGCGAGTCCGAACCGTACCGTGCGCACAAACTCCAATCCTTGCTCTGATTCACGCTCAACCTGATCGAGTGGATCGCCCGAAGCGAAAAGATCGGAACTGAAAGTGCGACAGGCGTATGCAGCAAACGTCGGGTCGCCTTGCTGGTTCGCCATCTGAAAGGCACGTCGAGCCTGATCGATCCCTTCCCGCAGCGGTCGTGTCCACGGCACCACGAGTGCGAAGAGCAGGTAGGCTTTTCCTCCCAGGCGCGTCAATCCGCGATGTTCGGCCAGATTGCAGGCGACCTTTCCAAGTCGATACCCTGCGTCGTGATGGCCGAAGCGGTCGCCGGCGATAAGCGCGACCGCGACGTAGTGCGCGGGTGCACCGTCGCTGTTGCCACGCTCCAGGCTGAGATTCGCCGCCCTGCAGACGGTGAGCGCGTACAGATTCTCGTCGGTGAATAACGCCGGGGCGCCCAGGTTGATGAGCACGTCGAGCGTACCAAGACACTCCGGATCGTTCGTCAGCGGCAGGTCGATGATTTCCTCAATCTGACGACTTCCGAGCTGGGACCAGATCCGTTCGTACTCGCGATGCGCTTCCTGTGGGGTGGGATGGGCTGCCCAATCGATCTCCACATGGCGGAGGTATTCCAGACCGACCGCGACCGCACGATCGCAGTCCCCGAGCATCGTGTAAAGATCCACGCGCCGGCTAGCGACGGCCGCTCGTTGGACCGTGTCGGCAGCGCGCGTGGCAAGCGCTGCGAGACGCTTTTCCACGGCCGGCAGTCCCCCCATCCAGAGCTCGCAGTCGGCCCCATGCAGTTCCAGGGCGAAGGCAAGCTCCTGCTGGCGCTCCCACGCATCCTCCCGTAGCAGCGCTGCGCCGGCGCGCAGATACGTCAGCGCAGAGGCGTAGGCGGACGAGGCCTTCGCACGCTTGCCGGCGATCAGGTTCAGCCCGGCGAGCTTCTCGCGCTCGTCCTGTAACGTGATGAGGTGTGTACCGCGGTTGAGCTGGTTGACGATCTCGAAGATCATCTCCGGCAGCTTTTCCAACGGGGTGCATTCCACGAGCAGCCTGCCTATCCGGAGATGGATCTGCGCACGCGCCTCCTCCGGAATCAACGAGTACGCCGCCTCCTGAACCCTGTCGTGCACGAAGCCGCAGGAATGCTCCGTGCACGTAACGAGGCCTGCACGAATTGCTTCCCAAAGCCGTTCATGGAGATCGTCTCCCTTGCGCTGGGACACTGGTTCTAGTAGGGAGAGTTCGGCGCTGTTCCCCATGCACGCAAGCAGTTGCAGGTCTCGCTGCGTTTCGTCTGAAAGGCGGGTCAGTTTGCCGATCATGAGCTCCACCACGTTGTCGGTATAACCCTTCGTGTGGATGCGATCGAGGTCCCACGACCAGCGCATCGCATCATGATCGAAGGTAAGCATCCCCTCTTCTGTCAGCGAAGCAATGAACTGAATGGCGAAGAACGGATTTCCGGCGGTCTTGTCATGCACCAGCCACGCCAGCGGCGCGACCCGCTCCGTCCTGCAACGAAGCGCATCCGCGATCAGCTGTTCGAGATGCTCCCGGGCAAGCGGCGTCAGCGTGATCTCCGCCACCTTGCCGCCAGCGGCCTTGATGGCGTCCAGCTTGCGCATCAGCGGATGCGTGGCAGTGACTTCGTTGTCGCGATAGGCGCCGATCAGCATGAGGTTGCGCGGATGGGAGCGGGTCAACAAGTCCTCCATCAGGTCAAGCGTCGCCACATCGAGCCATTGCAAATCGTCGAGGAAGAGCACCAGCGGATGTTCTGGCCGGGCGAACACTTCGATGAACCGCCGGAACGTGAGTTGGAACCGGCGCTGCGCGTCTTGTGGAGGCAACTCGGGGACTGGCGCGGGCTGTCCGATGATGTGCGCCAATTCTGGAACGAGATCCACAACGAGTCCGGCGTTCGGCCCGAGCGCTTCCCGAAGAGAGTCGCGCCAGGCCGCAAGCCCCGCCTCACTTTTGCCAAGCAGCGGTCGTAACAGACTCCGGAAGGCTTGCGCCAGCGTCGAATAGGGGATGTCACGTTTGTACTGGTCGAATTTGCCGGAGGCGAAAAGCGCGCGCGGAGGCACCAGCACCGGGTGCAGTTCGTTGACGACGGACGACTTGCCGATGCCGGAATACCCGGAGACCAGCACCAGCTCCGGCGCCCCGCTGTTGACAACGCGCTCGAAGGTGTCGAGCAGCGCCTTTACCTCTTGCGATCGCCCGTACAGTTTCTCGGGAATCATCAGGCGGTCTGGCGTATCGAGCTCGCCCAGCGCGAATTCATCAATGCGTCGGTCGGCTTCCCACTGCGCAAGGCAGCGTCGCAGGTCCGCTTCAACGCCTGCCGCGGTCTGATAGCGCTCCTCCACAGTCTTGGCGAGCAGTTTCATCACGATCGCGGAGAGGACCGGTGCCAGGTCGGCCACACGCTCGTGCGGCGGCACTGCCTTTCTCGCAATGTGGCAGTGCACCCATTCCATCGGATCGACAGCGATGAATGGGAGACTTCCCGTGAGCATCTGGTAGAGCGTCACGCCGAACGCGTAGAGATCGCTGCGGGAGTCGACCGAACGATTCATCCGCCCGGTTTGCTCCGGTGCCATATAGGCGAGCGTACCGGCGATCGACTCGGGCGGCTCCGGCCGTTGACGCTCTCGCGTGAGCCGCGACGCGAGACCAAAACCCGTGAGCCTGACTTCATCACTATCGGGATTCACCAGGATGTGGGCCGGTTTGACGTCCTTGTGCACGAGCCCACTCCGGTGGACTGTGGCCAGCGCCGACGCGATGCCGATGGCGCGGCGCAGGAAGATTCCGGAGTCCATCGGTGCATCGAGGAGACCGTCGAGGGGCTGGTAGCCGGAATCGTCGGGAACAAGCACTGTTCGGTCGCGCTCGCGGAGCCACGGAGCGCGATCTACATCGGGTTCGATCTGGTTCATGGAATGCCGGTCCATTCTGATGCTTGCCCAAGTCATAAGCGGCCGGTCTACGACGCGTTCATGAGGACGCCGTTCTTGTACTTCGCGAAAACGCTGGAAGGCCGGGTGCGGCAGGCTGGCTGGGGATGATCGAGCGCCTAGGATCGAATCATTACGACCGCCGAAACAGTATCAGAGAATTCAAACTATTAGCCGTCCAAGATAAACCCGTCCCCGTTGGCACAAATGACCGTGGTTGTCGAAAAGTCGTGATTGCCGAGTCGCGGTGAGTCCTGACCGAGCGTCGCCTCGGTGCAGGAGTGGCGACCGGTGGGGAGGGGCGCGGTCAACTTCACAGGATTTATTTCGTTGTAGTTGGCATGGCTAACTGGCCCGTCAGAGCATTCGCGACCGGTTCGTCCCCGATCATTACATCCGACGCGCCGGGGCTCTCATGCAGGCCTTCCACTTAACATTGTCGTCGCCGGGCGTGGCGAAAGCGAGAAGGTTGAGCGTGTGTGCCATGCAGCCATGTCGCATGGTCGGCTGACGGCACTGACGCCCGTCCGAGGACGCCGCATCAGAAGCTACCGGTCACTCAATGAGGCGAAACGATAAATTTATAACTTCGCATCTGGTGGTGCTATTACATATTCATGTAATGCGCAACACGGTTGTCTGTGCGTTCGTCAGACGATTTCGACCGCTATCATTTTTTGTCGGCACGACCGCGTGAGGGCATCTAGGGAGATTGTCGTGGACCGGCTGTGCCGATGTTAGGATAGGCTTTTCCCTGCCGCTAGAGGCGTTGCATGGTATCTGCAAGCGAACTGGTGTATCTGGTCGACGACGACAGTCGGGTGCGCGAAGCACTCTCTGCGCTGCTGCGCGCAAACGGAAGAGACGTCCACGCATTCAACTCCGGCAGAGAGTTTCTGGACACACCACGTCAGAATGGCGTTGCATGTCTGATTCTGGATCTGAGAATGCCCGGCATGTGTGGGCTGGAAGTCCAGAAGCTTGTCAGCATGGAATCTCCGATTCCCGTCATTATCATTACCGGGAGGGGAGATGTGCCGTCCACGGTCCTGGCCATGAAGGGCGGGGCGGTTGACTTCCTCACAAAGCCCCTCGATGAAGATACGTTAATGCGCGCGGTTGATGCGGCACTCGCCACGGCGTACGTTCTTCGCAAGCAGGCGGAAGATACCGCGGCGCTCCGGGCTCTTTACGAATCGCTGACGCCTCGTGAGCAGGAGCTTTTGCCGTTACTCGCAGGCGGCCTGCTCAACAAGCAGGCGGCGGCAATCCTTGGCATTACCGAATACACCGTACAGGTACATCGCGGCAAGATCATGAGAAAAATGCAGGCGGATTCATTTGCCACGCTGGTCAGGCAGGCAAGCAAATTGCAGCTGGAAGCCTCGCCTACAACCACGTTCGATGCCTGACGCCGACGTTCATTCTTTTGTTGGACTCGATGACCCGGGGAACAAAATGCCCACGCCTCCGGTTCGGACCGTCGATCTGATCGACGACGATCGACGCGTTCTGCCGTCTCTGGCGAACCTGCTGGCCTCGGGCGGGTATGGGACACAGGCTTACGAATGTGCGCTGGATTTTGTCTGACGGTGCTCGGGCCTGGTATGCGTTATCACCGACCTTGGAATGCGGCCCATTGACGGCATTCAAGTGCTCGATAGAACGGTTTATTCGGACGCAACGACGCCCGTCATTGGGGGCATCATTATCACAGGCAAACCGGGCGAGAATACAGAAGACTACTATCGGCAGCGAGGCGCTGGGTTTCTTCAGAAAGCTGTCGTCGGCGACGCGTTGCTGGACCTGCTGGATAGTATCGCTTGAACGGTCGGGGTTTAAAGCAATCCGTGGGGTGCGCAGGTAAGTACCTGTGCGCGTTCGCAGCCCTCGATGGCAAGACACATCACGTAGCCTCGGGGTGCACACCCTGTGCCGCTGTCAGCACCAGACCACCAGGTCGTAACCGACCGTTCGCCGGCGGACGTTTACGGCGTTCCATGTATATGTGGTGTATTCCATTTATAACTCGCTAAGGATTACTATCCAGTGTGAAAGCGTTGCCATCGCAACCTCCAGAGGTCAGAAAGTGCTTTCAAAGCTGACAGTGCGGCGCGCCCCTCGACAAGTGACTGTCGTCGATGTCGCCCCGTACCGCGAACCGTATCATTCATCGCTGCGGCGCAAAACTTCGATGATTTGCTGGGCGTCGAAGAGGATTACGGTGTGGAACCGTGTGCGGTCGGTCTTAACTGCTTTCTGCATGGCGGCTGCTCCTTCGAGCGATCGGGAAAATCATGACTCACCTCGTCATGGCGAGGAGAAAGCCCTTAAGCATTCACGGTGCACCGCTGGGCCGCGAAGTTGTTGCCGGTACTGGAGAAAGCGTTTCGCTTGCGCAAGCAGCCGGTTGGCAAGAGTTGGCGCATGGACGAGAATGTGTCACGAACACAGGCGAAAGCTTATGGTGCTGTACTGAAGATGGGAGTAGGCCTCCCGAAGTCGGCTTGCAGGAGCAGATATCAAACCGTCCAGTGCGGCTGCGTTCAAAAGACGTGATCGTGAGCGATGTGGAAAAGGCGTCACTAAGTTCAGGTACGTGTTGAGAAGATGAGCGCATGCAAACCGTCCGATGACGCATCGCTAGCTCTAGAGAACTGTCGAAACCGGGGTCCTGAAGTAACTCCGGGATCAGTCGGGACGACACCTGTTTACGGACAGTGGCTATCTTCATGATGAACGCTCCTTTGCCGTGGAAGTCACGACTTCATGATGTCTGCGATTCACAGACATCATGCCATCGTTGCGATCGAAAACAGCCATATTCCAGTTTGTGCGCACTGGAACGCGCACATCATTGGAACCGATCACGCCACCACCGAACCCGCAATCCGGTCCCTTGCACGCGAGGAATCGGTTGAGGTTAGTACTTGCGGGTCATTCTCCTATGGAGCGGGGTTCTAGCGGCGGACCAGTCCACCGTCAGCGTCAGGTCATGCCTTCACACGTAGAGCGGCGTTCGCTGCGACCAGTAGACCCGCGTCGTGTTCGCGAAGCGTTGCCTCCACCTCATCGAATGCCTCTTTCAGCTCGCGGCGCCCCGACTTCGTCGAGTTTCCGGTACCGAGGATGACCTCGGCCTCGCTTTTCAAGCGCTTGACGAGCTTCGCCGCGCACCGGCTGTCGAGGACCGAGTTTTGGACAAAGCCGTTGATCTGGCCTATCAGCGCGGATAGCGTCGCTTCCGTTGACTGATTCAGGCGCTCGTCCGCGTCAAGAAGCGGTCGCTCTTTCATCTCGATTCTCCGGTTAGCTTTGGGACTCAACGTACCGAGTTAGTGCATCCACAGATGCGTTACGGCTGGCACTGCGCCTGCGCAACATCGTCAGCAGACAGATTGACAACTTCGATGAGTGACCACAGTTCGTCGTCTATAAGCTCTTTAGGCATCGCTTCCTGTCGGACAAAACAAGACAGGACGTTAACACCGGGTGCAGAAAGAGTTAACGGACCCTCTGGTTAATTTCGCGACAGCTTCTTGATCTTTATGAAGCGTTCGACACGTCCCACGCGCGTACCCATGCCTCAGGACAATTCAAAGGATTTCATACTGTCGCGCGCGCGTCCGACCGCCCATCAGGGAAAACCTCTCGTGCATCCTCGCACCGACGGCGCGATTGTCCAGTCGCTCCGCTGCGACGCGCATCTCCAGACTGGCCACGGAGCCGCCTCCACATGATCGCGCCACGCATTCGATTGACCACCATACCGTCCACGCAAATGGCATCTTCGGAGGCAATGATACGAGTTTTTCGACCGGCTATTCCCGTGCTTTGATCAAGCGTCCGCAGAAACAACATATATCGTTCTGCCCGGCCGAGACATTGCATGTTTATGTAATCTGGGGCACGTCCAGGCGGCTGGCCTCGTTGCTCAACAAGCGCCGAGCGCCGATACCCTCGCTGTACTGGTTCCAGATTCATGTAATACCCGTCCTTCGCCCCACCGACTATCATCAAGAATCTGGCACTACGAACCGTCCAATTCGGTCACCACGGCCTGGTAATTGTACTGCGGACCGCAATGTGACCCCGGGCCGGAGGAACTTCATGCCGGGCGATTCACGGCAACCGGTCCAGCAACAGAACTTCTTCATCCATATTGCAAGATGCCGCCACAGGGCCACCACAAGCGCAAGGTAAAACGTGAGAATCGGAGAGATTGCCGTTTCCCGAGGTCGTTTCGAGAGCTGGTTTTCGCAGGACTGCAATGTAACTGGCCCTGGGTACCATGACGCCAAGTGTCAAAGATCGAGAAGGATAGGTTTGAAGATCCCCTGCGGCAGAAGTGTGACAAGTTGATCGTACTAGAGACCAGGGTTCTAAATGCGTAGTTCAGTGGGCTGAGGCATTGGAACCGAAGCAGCAAGCGCCGGAACCTGTCTTCCCCAGCCGAACGGCAGCTCGATCGTATTGAACCGCGCTTCAAAGATCGCGAGATTGACGAGTGGCTTGCGACTTCGCTTCGGCGTTTTGCGCCCGCGCGAGTTCGGGTCAATGTTGGGAATCATGCCGCGGTTGAAATTTACCTAGCGTTTAGTCGTGCAGTCGTAGCCACCCATCCATGCTGACGGTGGTGCCCCGCAGGTCCATGCCGACCGCCCGAGCGATGCGCGTCAGTTGAGGCAATGCTACGACCAGCAAAAACCTGCTGGACGCGGCACGTGGAGTCGGAGCGAACTCGCAATTCACTACTGTCGGCGATCTCGCACGACCTGCGCTCGCCGCTGACCGCGATCGTCGGGTTCGCGTCGATACTCGTCGAACAGGAAAAAGGGAGGAAGTCGGCGAGAGCGACTACGGGAATTGTCGACGCGATCTACGAGGAGGCGCTGCGTATGAACTGTCTCGCCACGAACCTCCTCGATATGGCACGGCTCGAAGCCGGCGGCCTGCGCCTTAGCCGGCAGTGGCTGATCCTCGAAGAGGTGGTCGGCGCGGCGCTCGGCGCATGCCGCCGGGTGCTAGGCGGCCGTCCGGTACGGGTGCAGGTGCCGCCGGAGTTCCCATTGCTGCAACTCGAAGCAGTACTGATGGAACGGCTCTTTGCGAATCTCTTTGAGAACGCGGCGAAGTACACGCTACCGGGCACGCCACTCACGATCGGCGCGACAGCGGCCCATGAAGGGGACCGAAAATACGTGAAGGTCTGTGTCGACGACAGCGGACCGGGCCTGCCGACGGGCATGGAGACGCGCGTATTCGACAAGTTCACCCGTGGCGAGAAGGAGTCCGCCAAGCCCGGAGTAGGTCTCGGCCTCGCGCTCTGTCGGGTGATCGTGGATGCACATGGCGGGATCATTGGTGCCGAGAATCGTACTGACGCCCGTGGCAACGTTATTGGCGCACGCTTCTGGTTCACGTTGCCGGCCGACGAGGTCCCGCCGACCGAGGCTCCGCCATCCGAGCCATGGGCAGACGAAGCAGCAGATGTTGGTGGAAGCCGTTAAAAAGACTGGGATGTTCGTTGCCAAGGCCACGTAACACGTCGCTCTCCAATCCACGGAAACTGTCGTCGTGCGAGTTCGTGGAATTCCTGGTTCAACAACGCGACGCGCAATTGCACGACACTGTGTGCCCCCACGCGACTCCAGCGCATATGCTGGCTCTTGCACATTCGACGGCCGACGATTCGGTTAATTGACGATTCGACGAAGCCGGTGGAGATCCGCCCTCCCGCACATTGCCATGTGCGATAGTCGATCAGCGATATTCAGCGTTGCTGTCGAGATTCGTGACCACGTTCGAGAGGCTATAGCTCGCTTTCCTGACTTGGCTGCCCACTGCCGGATCTCGTGTCTCACGTAGATCAAGCAAGTGAGCGAGTCTGGCTGCAAACTGCTGCCAGGCCGCTGTCTGTCCGACCCAAACGTAGTGGCGGAAGCGGACAAACAGATCCCACAGTTCAAACGCTGATCCACTGTCCGTGAGTCGCCCATATGCCAGAGGCGCGATAGCCTGCTCAACGCGTCGCAACATCCGCCCGATGTGTGGCCAATCGAGAATCCACTCGTTATCGTATGGGAGATCATTAGCGACGCCGGCCAGGTCCCGAACTCCGTCAGTCAGGACAACGACTTCATTGGGATCCCCGTATCCGCTGTCCTCGAGGAATCGTGTCATTTCTTGATTCAGTCGCCTGGTGCGCGGCATGGCGGAAGCCCACACTCGTGGCTGCTTACCGGCTTGGCCCAAAGCAGCAACTACGACTGCGATCGACGACGACCGGTTCCCGGCTTCTGCGCGATTTTCCTTGTCCGAACCCTTGCGATTACAACGTGCGCGACGGACATAGCCGACGTCAATGCCAAGCTCCGCAATCGGTCTTTCCTTCTCGCACCACCGACGCACGGGCCGTGCGTGCTGTATCGATTTTCCGATGGCCACGGTGTGGTTGCGAACGGTTACATGATTGTCGCGACCTGAGGTGGGTAGCAGAAGGTCCATGACCGCCTTGGCTTGCCGGTAGGGCATCGTGGCGCCCAACTCCGCGTGCAGCCATCTCAGTTCACCGGTACTTGTCTCCGTCAGGTAGTTCTTTAGCGGAGAAACATATCTTGCGCCGTCAGCACCGCAATTGCAGGCCTTCCATCGTTCGCGGCAATAGTAAACCTTTCCTAGCGCGGTCTTCAGCTCCGAGCAATGATTATCATGCAGACGACGCTGGACGCCGCAATCCACAGTCGACCGTTTTCCATCTTGAAGAGGAAATCGTTTGTCACCTTCACACGTTTCCATTGAAGACCTTTCGCCCGGTGAACGGTCGAGATCACGTAGTCCGCTTCAGCGTCTGCTGTGATTCGCTGGGCGAGTGAGCGCAGGTAGTCGGTCCCGAGTTCATCCACGATTCGTACGACCGGTAGAAGATCGACGCCGGCGGCGCTGCGCGCAAAGGATTGTGCCTCCTTCCAGTTTCGAACAGCGAAAATGCCGCTGGCCGGAATGCGCGACGTCCGGCGATTAGTGCGTCAGCGCCGTCGGCGTACGCCACGATCTCAGCGGGACTCATGCGGATCGAGGGGCGATGCCCAGCCTCGATTCCGGCCGCGAGATGCCAGATCGCGGAGACGTTCTTTCGGCACAAGATGGCATCGACAGGCGGTGCAATGGCCGGGTCATCAGAGATGATGGAGCCGATGCCGGGTTGGCCGCGCAATGGCGTGCGTTCGCCCAGAAGCTGGAGCAGCCTGCTGGCCAGTGTAGCGAACAGCGCGCCGAACCGGAACGACTCGGTCAGTGCACGCTCCGGGGCGTCGATTTGCGACATCGCGTTGAGTGCCCCGCGCCACTCGTAAATCTGCTGATAGGGGTCGCCCACATAGATGATCTGCGCGTGAGTTTGACGCGCCAGTATTTGCAGCATGACGCCGTCGCTATCCTGCGCCTCGTCAAACAGTATGAAGGCCGAGTCAATGCGCGGATCCATCTGTGACCAGACCTTCAGGTATACGTCTGGCATGATCGCGCTGCGCCCGCTTCGTTCAGTGCTCTCCCTCCACATGCGAGAAACCGAGGGGAGCAGTCCGTCGCGGAGCCACTCTGCGGCGCCGGTGTCGATTTTCTCGTCGACGGGAATGTGAGCCGGCTCGGGTACAGGACTCGCGGAACGACAGAAGCGTCCAGGTCCGTCGGCAACCATGCGGCCCACGTCGAAGGCGGTCAACTCGAGAGCCTTGCCAGTGACAGATGGCACCTCCACGGAGCTCAGGCCGTACCGCGCCGCAAGCTCATGCGGTGGCTCGGCGGGCAGGCTCACCCGCGAGGTCAAGGCGGGCGGTGTGGAGGCATACGCGAGCGAGTGGACAGTCCGCGCAACGACGTTATCCGGAAAGCCGCGCCGCGCATGCTCAGCGAATTCCCTGTTCAACGCGAGGTAGGTACCGCGCTGTGGAGCCAGCCGATGCGCGACCAGACGGAGCGTCGATGTTTTTCCCGCACCCGCGTAAGCCTTGATCTTGAGGTTGTCGCCGCTGCCGGCCGCATCTACGATGGCCTGTTGCTCTGGCGTGGGTCTGAACTGGGCAGGCATGGACTCGATTTGGGCCGAAAGACCATCAGTTTGCCCCGGTGCCCAGGAAATCGGTCGCCGGAAAGAAAAAAGCCTGCTGGCGTTGGTTGGCCGTGCGGGTCTGTGCGGCCATGAGCGGTCGGTCGAGGTCGTCGTGCATTTTCGGAGCCTAGCTTCCCTTTGCCTCGCTCAATGGCCGGTTTCCGGCAAGCAAATTGCGGGTGGCACTGCCTTGACGCGGCCATCTACGGACGTTCAACCACGCGTTCACCGCGACGTTCGAACGTCAGCTTCACCGGGACAACGGACCGTCGTGTGCGGATGGTCTGTGTCGCATCGTCCGCCGCCAAGATTCACGCCTTGGGATACCAGCGCATTTTAGAATGCGCCTGCCTGCGTTTACACGATCGCGATCACCGCCAGGGAGAATGGTCCATGAAAGATGATGGTCGAGAACTTCACTTGGCACTTAATACATGATTTATTGAGGAACGCCGCCAAGCGCTTTTATGTTTCCTGCAGTGTGTGCGCACTGCGTCTGTCGTGATCATCAAATTGCGTCAAAATTCCGCATTGCTAAACGGTAGCTACTGACCTAACCTTCCTAACACTTTATGCAAGCGGAGGCTCGGCGGCCATCCGTTTCTCTACCATAGGACTCGGCATGAACTGTGATCCAACCGATACGGCCGTGGTCTTCATCGACCCGCAGAACGACGTGCTGAGCCCGAGGGGCAAGAACTGGGGCGCGGTGGGCGCTAGCGTCATGGAAAACAGAACCGTCGAAAACATGTTGAGGATCTTCAAGGCTGCAAAAGCCGCGAAGATCAATGTGTTCATATCTCCTCATTACTTCTTTCCAACCGATCGCGCATGGAAGTTCAACGGTCCGCTCGAAGCGGACGAGTTCGCAACCGGTACGTTCGCGCGAGAAGGCGCTCTGAGTCTCCAGGGACTTGAAGGTTCGGGCGCGGATTGGCTGGCGGAGTTCAAACCTTACATTGATGACGGCCAAACCATCGTCGTGAGTCCACACAAGGTATTCGGCCCACAAACCAATGACCTTGTACTGCAATTGCGCAAACGTCACATGAGCAAAGTGGTGCTCGGCGGTATGCTCGCCAACATGTGCGTGGAGGCTCATTTGCGCGACTTGCTCGAGCAGGGCTTCGAAGTGTCGGTCGTAGCCGATGCGACCGCAGGGCCTCGTCATCCCGTCTGGGGTGATGGCTATAAAGCCGCCATGATCAACTATGCGTTTCTCGCGCACGCGGTGGTATCCACCGACGACGTCGTCGCGGCAATGACCTGATCTTTCTGTCGGCATCCGAAATTCCTCGCTTCACATGCATTTCTTTCAGCTTATACACAGTGCTGAGCCGCGGCTCGACATCCTCGAGCAAAGAAGGTGATCGCGGACCGGCCATCCGACCCAGGAGCATCGCAATGGCCAGTCCAGCTTCGAGTACTTCGTCTGCTGCCGAGCGCAACAGCCCTGCCGTTCCCGTCACGCATCATCGAACGGCAATTGTGGATGGATGCAAGATCTTCTACCGACAGGCCGGTCCGCTCGACGCTCCCGTTGTGCTGCTATTGCATGGTTTTCCGACCTCGTCGCATATGTTCAGGAACCTGATTCCTGCACTCGCCGACCGCTATCACGTGGTTGCGCCGGACTACCCCGGCTATGGTCAGAGCGACATGCCGGATCGTGCCGAATTCGCCTACACGTTCGACCGCTACGCCGAACTGGTGGACGGCTTGCTCGATCAGCTCGGCACGCGCCGGTACACGATGTATGTGATGGACTATGGCGCGCCCGTGGGCTGGCGGCTTGCGCTGAAGCATCCGGACCGTGTGGCAGGTTTTATCGTCCAGAACGGAAATGCCTATGACGAGGGCCTCAAGGCATTCTGGGACCCGATCAAGACATATTGGGCCGACGGTTCGGACGCGAGCAGGAAAGCATTGCTGCCCCTGCTCACGCTGGAGACGACCATCTTTCAATATACCGATGGCGTGTCCGACCGCACCCGTGTTTCCCCGGACAACTGGGTCCATGACCAGGCGCTGCTCGATCGCCCCGGCAACAACGACATCCAGCTCGACCTGTTCTATGACTACCGGACCAATCTGCCTCTTTACCCGAAGGTGCAGGCGTATTTCCGGGAATTTAAGCCGCCGATGCTGATCGTCTGGGGCAAAAACGATGTGATCTTTCCGGCGGACGGCGCGTATCCGTACGAAGAAGATTTGCCGGACGTCGAGACTCATCTGCTCGACACGGGTCATTTCGCGCTGGAAGACAAGGCGGACGAGATGGTGCCGCTGATACGCGACTTCCTTGCTCAAAAGATCGATTCAAGACCGTGATCGAATCTGATGGTGATTCCTATGCTGACGACGAATGTCGCCGGCATTGACGTTTAATGTCTATGCGTGTCGGTTGGCGGGGTGTGTTCCTTCAACGCTGCACCACGACGGCATCTGCGCGGATTTCATCTAGTGGATGCCTTGCGGTTCCCCATCGAGTTACCGACGTCCATGGCATGTGCTGTGCCTCACTCGCATAACGGGGCGAGCGCTTGCCAGGGCAGACCGAATGCTGTTAGCGAGCTCGACTCCCGGAGGAATCTCCTTGTAGTCGACACGATTGACGGGGCCATCGGTCTCCGATTCCTCCAATTGCTGGATTAGCATCTCGTAGCTAACTGCTCCAACCGCCTGATTTATTTCGCAATAACGTCGCGTGTCGTGTGCGAGATGAAACATGGTCAGGGCTTCCATTTACCCCCGTCACGGCCAGCGTTACGTCGCGGCCACAGGTGAACACATCCGTTTTCATGCGTCATCCCAATGGTACTTACCAAAAGGTGCATACCATCTAAAAGTGTCGTTAAGGTCTACGATGCCCGCACAAAATTGATGATTTTGCAAGGAGCACGCATATGGGTAGGCTGACGGGAAAGGTCGCGCTGGTGACCGGCGGCAATAGCGGCATCGGGCTCGCGAGCGCGAAGCGCTTCGTCGAGGAGGGGGCGTTCGTGTTCATCACGGGGCGGCGCCAGACCGAGCTGGACAAGGCTGCGGCGGCCCTCGGGCACGACGTGCGGGCGCTTCAGGGCGACGTGTCGAAGCTCGATGATCTCGACCGAATTTTCGCCGCAGTGCAGGCGGAGAAGGGGCATCTCGATGTTCTGTTCGCGAACGCTGGACTAGGCTCGCTTGCGCCGCTCGGAGCGATCACGGAAGCGCAATTCGATCTTACATTCAACGTCAACGTGAAAGGGACGCTGTTTACGGTCCAGAAGGCGTTGCCGCTGATGAACGCAGGTGCCTCGATTATCCTGACCGGGTCGACGACAGGTTCGAAGGGGACGCCGGCGTTCAGCGTATATAGCGCAACGAAAGCGGCAATCCGCAATTTCGCGCGCAGCTGGGCGCTCGATCTGAAAGACTCCGGAATCCGCGTGAACGTACTGTCTCCCGGTGCAACGGCGACGCCGGGCCTGATGGAGAGTCTTGTCTCCGGCGCTCAGCTCGATGCGATGCTCGGCGAGCTTAAAGTTCAGACGCCGCTCGGGCGTATAGCTGATCCGGATGAAACGGCTTCCGTGGCGCTGTTCTTGGCGTCGGACGAGAGTAGCTTTATGACCGGCAGTGAAGTGTTCGTCGATGGCGGTTTGGCGCAGGTCTAATCCGGACTGGACGGTGACGGACATTCGTTCCGCAGTGGCCGGTACGCTATCGGTGGCGTTCGCCACTAGTGTTCGTTCCACTCGGGAAGAGCCATTGCTGATTCAGCACGGCGACCGTCTATACAGGGTCGGAAGCACGCGCAGACGACTGTCCGCTCCCGGGCCGCGAGATTCCAATGGCCGCTTTCGCGCGATGAAATTGAAGAGCGGGCTGACGGAGCCCGACCCGTTGACGCCGTTGAAGCGGTAAAGACTCCAATGTCGGCTTTTGAATCCACAGCCGTCATTCGCCTCGATGCCGAACGTCGTGGAGCAACCCTCGTGGACGATATGCGTGTCATGGCAAAATTCCACGCATGCCACCGCCCCCATATCCAACAGGCCCCTTGGAATTCGCGCGCCTCAAACGTTGCGTGACAGCGAACGTCGAGGTTTTTCATGCCCGATTCAGCCGGCACCGATTTGCCTCGCACGCACACGATACATGGGCAATTGGTGCCGTACTGAGTGGGGCGAAGGACACGTCACCGCGGGATGGCCAGACTGCGATCGTCGAAGCGGGCCAGATCTACGCGCTCGCACCGGGTGTCGCGCACGCGGGACGCGGCATTGACCAACAAGGCTGCGAGTATGTGATGCTCTACGTGCCCGACGTCGAGTGGCGTATGCGTTGCGCCATCCACCGTATTTCACCCGAGGCTATCGTCAAGCCTTTGACCCATCCGAAGTTGGTGGCGGAATTCGCTGCGCTGACGCGGCGGCTCCACGCTGCATCCAACGAGGATCGTTCGTGTCATATCGAATGGTCGCTGTTTTGGGAGGGCGTCTGCGCGGCGGTGCAGCCAATCACTACTCATACCGGTTCGCTTTCCTCGGCGACCGCGGAACCGTCGATTCAGAGGGTCTGCGAATATCTGCGCGCATCGTTGGATCGCAACGTTTCGCTTGCCGAACTTGCTCGCGAAGCATCGCTGTCGGTGCCTGAGTTCTGTCGCCGCTTTTCGGCTGTGTACGGCCTCAGTCCGCATCGCTATCAACTCGTGCATCGTCTCTTACGGTCCAAGCGCCTTCTCCTCGACGCGATGCCGATTGCCGAAGTCGCCATGGCAACGGGGTTTGCCGACCAGAGCCACATGGGTCGGCACTTTCGCGCGATGTTTGGAATGACGCCCGGCGCAGTCGCCCGGCACGCCGGCTCAAGAACGTTCTAGATGCCGCTGAGCCTGTGCAGCTAAGGTGTGGTGATCTTTCCCTTAACCAAGACCAAGGTATTCATCATGTCCACCCGTCATTCTCGCGCCCCTGTCGTGGTTTCGTTCACTGCTTCGCATCAGCAGGAAGCCGTCAATTTGATCCTGAATATCCAGAATGTTGAGGCGGGGTTGGATATATCGCTCGACGATCAACCGGACCTGGTCGACATCGAACGAAGTTACCTGTCGGCTGGCGGCGCTTTCTGGGTCGCGCTCGATGAGCAAGAGAAAGTCGTCGGCACCATCGGCTTGATGATTCAAACGCCGGAAGTGGCGGTGCTTAAGAAGTTTTTCGTGGCCGTCGACTGGCGCGGCAAGGACAAGGATTGTGCGTCGCGACTGTATGAATCGCTGATCGCCTTCGCACGCTCGCGCGGGCTCACTACGATCGTCCTCGATACGCCCTCGAGTGCTGCCCGGTCGCACACATTTTACAGGCGCCATGGATTCGAGCAGGTTTCCGGCAGCGAACTACCCGTACAGTACGACTATCCGGACAGGGGCTCACTACTGTTTCGATTGAGGCTGAAATGAGGGCGCACTGCACTTGAGTGATCGCATATGCATGACCTAGTCGCTTAATCGGACGTATTCGCGAGGCCACCCACGAACTGAACACAGCGGCTAGCTGAGCGTTCGCTAACCTAGCCTGCTGCACCGCTACTCTGTGCGCGTCCAGGCGCGACGCTGGCGATGGCTGTCGATTAGCCGAAATTGCCGATAACGACCAAGCGCGGAGTATCTGCTGGACGAGCACCATGTTGTCCGCTTGAGGGCTGGACAACCGACATTCGCTCGGGCCTCACAGGCACCGAAGTAAGCTTTGTACGCCGGCCCAAAATGAGACGCGGTATCGCACATGGGTGCTGACGTACCTTTGCTTCGGACGAAATATCTGGGCATTGTTACCGCCATTCAACAACATCGGTCGCTGGGACCGAAATAGGTGCGCAACCAAGAAGCAAGGCGCTCCATCCAAAGCGTTTGGAAAGGGATACGGCCATCGGATGACCAGCGGCATGGCGGACGTGTGCATTGAAGGCTACGAGGAATTCGAATCACCGGGCAAGACCATGGGGAACATTTACGCAGAAACGATGATTAAGAAATTTGGATGCAAAATCAGGGAGGTGAAGCCATGAAAGTACCTCGCGGAACAAAAGAGTTCTACCATCCGAAAGATGAGCCTTTTCCAACCTTCAGGCAGTTTCAGTATATCGTGAACAAAGAGGTGGGAATAGAGAACATACAGAAGAACCGATTGGGATCAGCCCGACATAGAAGAAGTCTTGCTCCTTCGAAGGGGCGGTTCTCCAAAGAGGTGGCTTATCTGCTAGAAGAAGTAGAGTTCGACGGCAATCTCCTCGCAGACAGGCCAAAGGGCTACGTGGAAGGCAGCGTACTGCCTCCGCTGTGGGAAGTGGTCGCGCGCGACTTGATGTGCGGCGCAAAACTCGGCATAGGATTTTCCTTCGCAGCGGAGCGAGCGAGCGCATATCGCATGGCGCTTTTCTCTATGGCCGTCCCGAAAGAATACTTTTGCGCCCTGTGGGGAATTTGTCTTGAGCCCGGCATGTGGGAGACCCAGGGCCTGCCACCGCATTACAAAACAGACCGCGGTGTCGGTTCGAGCGAAAAATTGATCGCGCCTGAAGGCGCCCGACTGCCCATCAGAGACATGACGCCGGCATATTCCGGGCAGTCCAAAGCGACTGTGAAATCATCGCATCCTCGCAACGTCAGATTCGAAGGTGAACCCCACTACGTGGCAAGCAACCATACGGTCGTCAACCTGGCCAAGCGGGAAATACATGCGCTAATTCGATACAACCACACAGCGGATATGTCCGCGCGCATGCCGATGGAAGCTGAGCTGGCCTCTGTTCTGCCGACCCCTCATGAATTGTGGAAATACTACGAACGAAATCTACGGACTTCAGGCATTCCAATGAGCATCGCGGACGCGGTACGAACGTTCTTGACACCGGTCGGAATGACAGCGCAAACGGAGGGGGTTTATCTCGGTGACCTGAAGTATCATTCAGATTGCCTAAAAGCGTGTGGCCTGCTTGATCGTGTTGCACGCCTACACCCTAAAAAGATAGCCGTCCAAGGATACATGCTAGACCTTTGTATTCGGCACGTATGGATCGAAGTGGACAATAGGATTTTTCGCCTGGATGCGCAACTACCGATTCGCGGGAACGAGGAATCGCTGTCTATATCCATTCTCGAGCTTTCTGAATGGAACGCTGAACGCGCGACGGCTGATTCCGCATTCAGAGTGCACAAATTAGCTTGGTTGGCTGAGTCGCTAGACCGATTCGAGCAGGAGAGTGGGATGAGTTGGGATAGCGGCACTCGTAGGGCTGGTCACCCGAAGAAGACCGCGGCGTCCCGTCGGGATGCACACGACGTCGACCAACACACGTCCAGAAGGAAATGAGCGTAATGACCATCAATCAAACTCCATGGGTTTCCCGCTTTACCCCGCTCCTGAATCGAGAGGAAATTCGCAAGCGAGTGGAACTGCGGCCGGAGCCCATTCCCCACATCCGCGACATGTCACCGCTAGGGAAGGTCTGCAAAAGTCCTGGCGTCGACGTACGGGTGGACTATCCTGGGAGATAGGAAAGTTTAGGGGTATCTTCGATGACGCAACTTGGTCTTGGTCTGGATCTGTCAACGAAACG
>NZ_JBFOAH010000055.1:0-20209 GCF_040812055.1 Paraburkholderia suaedae
GGACCGTGAAACGACTCCACGCCGATGATAGTGCGGATTGCCCGTGTGAAAGTAGGTAATCGTCAGGCTCCCCAGCAGTGAACAGAAACCCCACCCCCAAAAGGTGGGGTTTCTGCGTTTGGGACCCCGTCTGGCGAAGCGGTCCGGTGATGGATCGCGGACAAGCCGGGCAAGTATCGGATCTACACCGATCCGGTTTGGATGCACATCAAACGCCTGCTCCGGTTCGTCCAGCGTTCGCTCGCCTTTGACCGCTGCCGACGCCACCGCTGTGAACACAGCTGAGTGGGTCCGTGGGACCCGTTCGTCATTTCCTCGGTTCCTTTGCCAGCATTATCGCTGCCTCAGGCCCCGGCCAAACCACCTGTCCGACTGTCAAAAATTGCGCCGAACTCTCACTGACCTGGTGACGACGAGCCGGTACGGATGTTCGGCACGCTCGGCGCCTCGTGCCTGAACTGTATGAAGTGTTCAATCCCACGCCTTATCGCGGCGCTCAGGATATGGAAGTGCAACTCGCGATTGCCCTGCGTGACGCAGGGTGTGGAGCGTGGCGGGCCTGAAGCGATTGGCTGGCCGTTTGAGAACGGGGAGGGATGTCGCGAGGTATGCGCGCTACGCGTGCGAGGGCTAGCACGTAGGGCTTTCAGCGTGGCGCTGTGATCGTTCTGCCTTGTGACTCGTGCCGCGCAACACACGCGAGTTGGCGACGTGACGTAAGGCGATGGGCCTGTGTTACTTGACGCCGAGCCCGCGCAGCACAGCATTGCCCTCGCTGGTCAAACGGATATGCGAGCCACCTGCATCGCCGGACACCGTTTCGACGAGGCCCGCTTCGTACAGTTGCGGGATCTCGGGTTTGGCGGATGCGTCGATCGGTGCGTGCAGCAAGAGCAACAGGGTTGCCAGTTCGTGGTGACTCAGCAGACGGCGAAGCATGGTAGGGCGCTTTGCCGGAGCCGATGTGTCGTTTGTATCTTGATCGGGTTGCTTCATGGTGCGCGCCTGTAGCGGGATAGTGTCCGGCGATGATGCGGACGAAGTCTTAAACGATTCTTAAGACTCCACTGTCCTGTAACACTGTGACATCAAGATGGCAGCACAGCATCTTCCCCACCGTCGCGCTTACTGTTTGTCGGCTGCAAAAGCTTACGGCGCGCAAGTTTTGCCGGCTGTTTGAAGCCACAGGTTGTTGACATGGCGCTTGCCCGCATAGTAACGGTAAGTCGTCGCGCCATTGTCGCTGCGCACCTTGACGATGTTGGAATCGCCGAAGTCGAGCATCTGGCCCTGCGGGATCGCCGTGGATTTAAACGCGGCGTTGTGCTGGTTCGCGACTTGCGTCATGCAGGCGACGACGTCGTCGACGGAGCGTTGTGTGGTGGTATCCGTGACGGGCTCGCCCGCATCCGGATCCTTCTGGAAGTACGCGCAAGCGCTGAGAAGCACGGGAACTGACAGGACTACGGCAAACTTCTTCATATCTCTCCTGGCGTTTCATTCGGCCGACGGGCGGATGCGGTGTGCACCGGGGCGCCGCGGCGCGGCGTGGGTCGCAATCAGAGAGACATTATATCGGGCCGCGCAAAGCGCCGATTAGATGGCGCATGTGCGGTGCCCAGGGAGATGACGTGTTCGAGGCGAGCCAACGCGAGACTCAGCCGAACGACCGGAACCGCCTACTTGCGACGCTGCGCCTGCGCAGCGAGCCGCACCGCCGCGTTAGCCGCGCCATACCCGTCATAACCACCACGCCGCTCGACGATCTCCAGAAAGAAACGCTGGTCGAGCTGTTCCGTATAAGCGTGGAAAAATTCGCCGCCATGCTCATCGCGGTCGTACAGGATATGGTTCGCGAGCATCGCCTCCAGCATGTGGTCCGGCAGCGCGTAACGCGCGGCGAGGTCGTCGTAGTAATTGCGCGGAATGCGCAGCACCGGCAGGCCGTCGGCGATAAATTCGCCCATCGCGCTAAAAATATCGCCGGTGCTGAACGCAACGTGGTTCAGCCCGGAGCCGTGGTAGGTGTGCAGCGCTTCGGCCACTGCGGTGTGCCGATCCACCGACGCGTTCAGCGCGATCCGCACCGACCCGTCAAGGCTGCGCAGCGCGCGGCTGCGCACCAGCCCGTAAGGGTCCGGCACGAGCACGCCCGGCTCTGCCTGGAAGCCGAGTGCCGTGCGCAGAAAGAGCACCCACGTATCGAGAGCGTTCGCCGGCACGGACAGGCACACGTGATCGATGCGCGATAGCGGTCCCACCTCCGTCGGGCCGTTGATGTCGGTGAGGACGAAGTCGGCTTCGAACAGCGTGGGCTGGTCGGGCGTTTCGTCGACGAAATAGTTCAGGCTGCTGTCCGGACCTTGCACCGCGGGCAGCACCCGCTCGTCGGGGCCGATCTGTCCTGAGAAAGGCGCATAGCCGAAGCCGGCCGCCCGCTCGAATGCCTGATTGGCGTCGTCCACGCGAAACGCCGACGCGCACAGCGACAAGCCATGCTGCTGGAAGAACGCGTTGGCGAACGAATCCGGCTCGGCATTTAGCACGATCGACGCCGCGCCGTGCTGGTACAGCGTCACGTCTTTCGATCGATGCTCGCCGGCCTGGCGGAAACGCAGCTTGCCGAGCCAGTCGGCGAGCTGCGCGCGGGTGCTGTGGTCGACCGCGAATTCGAGGAACTGATAGCCGACGTGCGCGGGCGCGGCGGGCGAGCGGTACAGGTCGCCGACCGGTTGTTGCTGCTTTTCGAGCAGCGCACGGGTCTGCTCCTCCAGGAACAGCAGCGAGCGATGGCCGTCCGCGGCTGTGGTCGTGGTGGGCGCGGCGCGAAAGCCGTCGTTGAAAATTTCCAGCGAAAGCGGCCCGCTGTAGCCCGTTTTCACGATCTGCGCGGTGAAGTTCGCCAGATCGAAATCGCCCTGGCCGGGGAAGCAGCGGTAATGGCGGCTCCATTCGAGCACGTCCATGGCGAGCTTGGGCGCGTCGGCGATCTGCACGAACGCGATGCGCTCGCCCGGAATCCCGGCGATCGCATCCACCGTATCGTTCAGTGACAGCGTGTGAAAGCTGTCGAGCACGAGCCCGAGGTTCGGATGGTTCACAGCATCGACGAGCTTCCACGCGTGACGATAAGTCTTGACGTGCTTGCCCCACGCCAGCGCTTCGTAACCGGCGATCAAGCCGGCGGCCTCGGCGGCACGCGCGAGCGCGCCCAGCTGGTCGATCAACAGCGAATCGTCGCCGATGGTGTCTGGCGACACGTTGCTGCACACCAGAATGCGGTCCGTGCCCAATTCATGCATCACGTCGAACTTGCGCTTCGCCCGGTCCAGATTGCGTTCCAGGCGCTCGGGGCTCACGCCGTCGAAGTCGCGAAATGGCTGAAATAGCAGGATCTTCAGCCCGAGGTCTGCGGCGATGCGGCGCACATCGGCCGGAGAGCCGTCGAAATACAGCAAGTCGTTCTCGAAGATCTCGACGCCTTCGAAGCCTGCCGCGCGGATCGCGGTCAATTTTTCGACGAGGGTTCCGCTGATCGACACGGTGGCAATGGAACGTTGCATGAGAGCTCCTGCAAAAACAAACAGAACGGCAGTCGGAAAGTTGCTCGACAGGCGGCGCGCGCGCAGGCGTCGCAGTCGCGCATGCTGCAATGCGCAAAGTGAGCCAGTCCGTTACTTTTAGCGAGCAAGACGCAGGCCAGAACCGCCCACGCTAACGGGCTGTGGCGACAGTCTATACAAACTAACTAGATGGTACAAATTCGTATAAACCCCGAATGACGGCGGCGCCCAATGCGCGCACACTTCGCTTTACGATGCAAGCGCCACGGGTGCCGTGGTGTGCTTTGCGCCTTACTTTGCAGGAGCCGCTACCATGAGTTTTGCCTCCGTCCTGGTCCTCAATGGACCGAACCTCAATCTGCTCGGCACGCGCGAGCCGGCCATATACGGCTCGGAAACGCTCGACGACGTCGCGAAGCTGTGCCGCGATGCCGGCGAGCGCCTGGGCCTCGACATCGAGTTCTGCCAGTCCAACGCCGAGCATCAGCTGATCGACTGGCTGCATGCAGCGCGCACCAAGGTCGACGGCATCGTGATCAATCCGGCGGCTTACACGCATACGTCGGTTGCGATCGCCGACGCGCTGAGCGCGATCGACAAGCCGGTCGTCGAGGTGCACATTTCGAATGTGCATCGCCGCGAAGCGTTCCGGCATCACTCGTATGTGTCCGCGGTGGCGGACGCGATCATCGTCGGTTGCGGCACGCAGGGCTACGTGTTCGCTCTGGAGCGGATGGCGACGATTCTTAAGACCAAGGCTGCAAAATGAACCTGCAGACGAACACCGCGGCTAACGCGCAGGTCAGCTCCCAGGCCACTGCGCACTCCTACCTCGTCGGTCTGATCGGTTCGGGTATCAGCGGGTCGCTCACGCCCGCGATGCACGAAGAAGAGGGCACCAGGCTCGGGCTGCACTACGTGTACCGGCGGATCGATCTGGAGGCGTTGAAGCTCGACGTCGCCGCGCTGCCCGATCTGCTGCTTGCCGCCGAACGAATGGGTTTCAACGGTCTGAACATTACGTACCCCTGCAAGCAGGCGGTCATTGCGCTGCTCGACGAGCTGTCCGACGACGCGCGCGCGCTCGGCGCGGTCAACACGGTGCTGTTCAAGGACGGCAAGCGCATCGGCCACAACACCGACTGGTCCGGCTTCGCGCGCGCATTCCAGCGCGGCTTGCCGGATGCGTCGGTGGAGCGTGTGGTGCAGTTGGGCGCGGGCGGCGCGGGCGCGGCGGTCGCGCATGCGGCGCTCACGATGGGCGCGCAATCGCTGACGCTGTTCGACGTGGACGCCGCCCGTGCCGCGTCGCTTGCCGACGAACTGCAGAAGCGTTTCCCTGCCAGCAAGGTGAGCGCCGGCAGCTCGCTTGCGCAGTCGCTCGCCGCCGCCAATGGCCTGATTCACGCGACGCCCACCGGCATGGCAAAACTGCCCGGTTTGCCGCTGCCTGCCGAATTGCTGCATCGCGATCTGTGGGTCGCCGACATCGTGTACTTCCCGATTCGCACTGCGCTGCTGCAGGCGGCCGAAGCACTGGGCTGCCGCACGCTGAGCGGCGGCGGGATGGCGGTCTATCAGGCGGTCGACGCCATGCGCATCTTCACCGGCCTCGAGCCGGACGCCGAACGCGTGTATACCCATTTCCAGTCGTTGTTGCAACGTCCGTAATCGCTCCCTTGGTGGATGCCCTGCGAACTCGCTAACCGGTAGCGTATGACCGGTACATAACCCGCTCGAGGAGACTAGCCCGACATGCCGCAACCGATTCACACCAATCCCGCCGACGCCCCGCTGCAAAAGGGCGGCACGGTGAGTAGCGCCCGCCGCTCGAAAGCCCGTTACCAGATTCTCGGGCTGCTCGCGGTAGGCACGATGATCAATTATCTGGACCGCACGGTGCTCGGCATTGCGGCGCCGCAACTGACCAAGGAACTTGGCATCAACGCCGCGCTGATGGGTTTGCTGTTCTCCGTCTTTTCGTGGAGCTACGTGGCCTCGCAGATTCCGGGCGGCCTGTTTCTCGACCGCTTCGGCAGCAAGCTCACTTACTTTCTGTCGATGACGTTCTGGTCCTTGTGCACGCTCGCCCAGGGGCTGGTGCACGGCGTCGGCGCGCTGTTCGCCTTCCGGCTCGGGCTCGGGGTGTCGGAAGCGCCTTGCTTTCCGACCAACAGCCGCGTGGTGGCGACGTGGTTCCCGCAGAGCGAACGCGCGATGGCGACCGGCACCTACACGGTGGGCGAATACATCGGCCTCGCGTTTTTCAGCCCGTTCCTGTTCATGCTGATGGGCGCGTTCGGCTGGCGCTCGCTGTTCTACGTGGTGGGCGGCGCGGGCATCGTGTTCGGCGTAATCTGGTGGATGCTCTATCGTGAGCCGCGCGATCATCCGTCCGCCAATCAGGAAGAACTCGACTATATCGAAGCGGGCGGTGGCCTCACCCATCGCAAGGAAGCCGCGGACGCAACGGGTGCAGAGACGGTTGCCGTGAAGAGCGGCTTCGAATGGCGCACTATCGGACGACTGCTCAAGCATCGTCAATTGACCGGCATTTGCCTTGGCCAGTTCGCCGGCAATTCGACGCTGGTGTTCTTCCTCACCTGGTTTCCGACCTACCTGGCAACCGAGCGCCATATGGCGTGGCTGAAGATCGGCTTCTTCGCGATCATGCCGTTTATCGCCGCGTCGATCGGCGTGATGTTCGGCGGCTTCTTCTCCGACTGGCTGCTGCGCCGCGGCAAGTCGCCCAACGTCGCGCGCAAGCTGCCGATCATCGCGGGCCTGCTGCTCGCGTCGACCATCATTCTCGCGAACTATGTCCAGAGCAACGTGGTGGTGATCGCGATTCTGTCGGTGGCCTTCTTCGCGCAAGGCATGGCCGCACTCGGCTGGACGCTGGTGTCGGACATCGCGCCCGACGGCCTGCTCGGCGTGACGGGCGGCATTTTCAACTTCGCCGCGAACCTGGCCGGCATCGTCACGCCGCTGGTGGTGGGCTTCATCGTCGCGGCAACCGGCTCGTTTGTCGGCGCGCTGGTGTTCATCGGCGCGGTCGCGCTGATCGGCGCGCTGTCGTACATCTTTATCGTCGGCGATATCAAACGGATCGTGCTAGTGGATTGAGCGCTCTGTTCACGCCAAAAACAAACGGGACGTGGTGCCAGGCCACGTCCCGTTTTTCAATTGCGCGGCCCGCAACGGCGCGGGCGCGCTTCAATCGTCCTTGCGCACGAAACGCAGCACGGCATCGACGATCATCGCGCGATGCCGCGCACGCAGGCGCGGATGCGACGGATCGCGGCCGAACGCGGTGCCGAACGTATGGCGATTGCCGACCCGGTGAAAGCACAGCGAGCTGATCAGCAGATGCAGATCGATCGGGTCGACGTCGCCGCGAAACTGCCCCGCCGCGATACCGCGCGCGAGCAGATCTTCGATCGTGTGAATGACGGTGACATTGCGGCCTTTGAACGACTTGACCTGCTCGACGTACTTCGCGCCGTGAATATTTTCGATCGTCACGAGGCGCACGAAGTCGCGGTGGCGGTCGTGATAGTCGAACGTGAACTCGACTAGCGTACGCATGCCTTCCACCGGATCGAGTTCGCTGACGTGGAGATCCTGCTCGAGTTCGCGAATGTCGCCGTACACTTTTTCCAGCACGGCCTGATACAAGCCTTCCTTGCTGCCGAAGTAGTAGTACAGCATGCGCTTGGTGGTGTGCGTGCGTTCGGCGATGGCGTCGACGCGTGCCCCCGTCAGCCCCATCGCGGAGAACTCCTGCGTCGCGACCTCGAGGATGTTGCGCCTCGTCTGTTCGGGGTCGTACTTGCGCCGGGCGTCCCCGCGCGGCGTGTCGGACGGGATGCCGTTGGTATCAGGCTCGGCGGCCTTGCTTCCCTTTTTCATTGTGTATTCGAGCGGCAGTGACCGCGCATTCTAGCATGGTGAAATGGGCCTCTGGCGCGGGTGTCGGGCATCGAATGGCAACCTCCTGCGACGTGTCATGCGACCCGGTGCGCACCCGGTCGGCGTGCGGCGATCGCATCGCGCGCCTGCATCGCCGTGTAGGTCAGTTGTGCGGCGGCGAGACCGAGCGCGCCGTAGACCGGCGTGAGACCGAAGGCCGCGAACGCGTCCGGCACCGGGCGCTCGCCGGAGATGGCGGCCGCCAGCAGTTCGCCCGACACGGTGGTCGGCGCCATGCCGTGGCCGCCGAAGCCGACCGCGTACCAGATGCCGTCGCCACTGCGGCCGATTTGCGGCATCTTGTGCCGCGCATAGCTCATCAGGCCGCCCCACGCGTGCTCGATACGCACGTCGCGCAACTGCGGATAGACCTTCACCAGATCGCGCCGCAACAAGCGGGCGATCGTGGCGGGCGCGCGCTCGCGCACCGAGATGCGGCCGCCCCACAGGATGCGCGTGTCGGGCAACGGCCTGTAATAGTCGAAAGCAAAGCGGGTATCGTAGACGGCCGCGCGCGTGCCGAGTGCGTCTTGCAGGCGCGCGCCGAGCGGCTCGGTCGCCATCACGTAGGTGGCAATGGGCAGCACCGCGCGCTCGACGCGCGCGTAGACGTTGCGCGCATAACCGCCGCCCGCCATCACGACGTGGCGCGCTTCGAGCGCGCCTTGCGGCGTGTGCACAATGAAGCCCGCGCCCGCGCGCTGCAAGCGCAGAACCGGCGAGCGCTCGTGGATCGTCACGCCAGCCTGGGTTGCGGCGGCGGCGACGCCGAGCACGTATTTGAGCGGATGAAAGTGGAACGCGTTGCGCTCGAACAGGCCGCCGTGATAGCGGCGAGTTTTCAGTTGCGCGGCGAGCTGGGCCGCGCAAACGGGTTCCCAGTCGACGCCGAACGAATCGCGCATCAGCTGCCGTTGCGCGTCGAGCCGGGCCGGATCGTCGAACCAGTTCGCGAGGATCACGCCGGCATCCGTCGCCTCGCAGTCGATGCCATAGCGCGAGATGCGCGCCCGCATCAGGTCGACCGCGTCGGTGGTCAGCGTATAGAGCTCTCGCGCGCGAACGGGGCCGAGGGTTTTCAGCAACTCGGCGCAATCGAGGCTATAGCCGCCGAACACGGAGCCGCCGTTGCGCCCCGACGCGCCGAAGCCCACCTGCTGCGCTTCGAGCACGACGACGTCCGCGACGCCGCGCTCGGCGAGCCCCAATGCGCACGACAAGCCCGCCAGGCCGCCGCCGATGATGCACACGTTGCCGCCACGTCGCCCGGCGAGCGGCGCATAGGCTGACGAGCGGCTGACGGTGGCCTCGTAATAGCTTTGCATACGGCTAGGGTAGCGGCAATCGCGCGCTCGCGTCCAGCCGCGCCCGGGCGGCAAAGACGGCCAGGCATGCCAATTGATCGGCAGGCGCCGGCACCGGAACAGGTAGGGCGGCCCACGTTCGAACCCCAGCAGATATGCGCCGCCCTATGCGTCGAAAGACGAGCTTCAGTGGCCCCAGCGCAGCACCAGCGGATCGAGCCGTCGTGCGATTTTGAGCAAGCCTTCGCGCGTGGCCGGATGCATCGCCGGCAACGGATGACGCACCGCGTCGGAGCGAATCACGCCGCCTTCCTTCATCAACGCTTTGCACGATGCGAGGCCGCCCTGGCGGTTCTCGTAGTTGATCAGCGGCAGCCACTGCTGATAATGCGCAGCGGCGGCTTCGGTATCGCCTGCCGCGTACGCGTCGACGATCAGACGGATGCCGTCCGCGTAGCCGCCGCCGGTCATCGAGCCGGTCGCGCCGGCGTCGAGATCGGCCATCAACGTGATGGCTTCTTCACCGTCCCACGGGCCCACTACCGCGTCGCCGCCCAGTTCGATCAACTCGCGCAGCTTGTTCGCCGTTTGCGGGACTTCGATCTTGAAGTACGACACGTTCTCGATTTCGCGCGCCATGCGGGCGAGAAACGGAGCGGACAGCGCGGTTCCGCTGACCGGCGCGTCCTGGATCATGATCGGAATCTGGATTGCATCGGACACCGTACGATAAAAGTCATAGATGCCGCGCTCGCCGACACGGATCGTCGCGCCATGGTATGGCGGCATGACCATCACCATCGCGGCGCCCGCGGCCTGCGCGCTGCGGCTGCGTTCGGCGCACAGGTACGAACTGAAATGCGTGGTCGTGACGATCACCGGCACCCGGCCTGCCACATGTTCGAGCACGACATGCATCAGCGTGTTGCGCTCGTCGTCGGACAGGGCGAACTGCTCGGAGAAGTTCGCGAGAATGCACAGGCCGTTCGAACCCGCATCGATCATGAAGTCGATGCAGCGTTTCTGGCCTTCCAGATCGAGCCGGCCGGCTTCGTCGAAGATGGTGGGCGCGACGGGGAACACGCCGCGCAACGCGGCAGGATGGGATGCCTGGGTCATGGTGATGTCGTTGTCCGTGAGTGAAACGCGAAAGTTCGAATGTCTCCACCGCCGACTATACGGCGGTGCGCACCGCAGGTATATTGAATTGTTTCCATCCTGTGATCGCTTTTACGACTCACCCGCAATTCACGCCTGCGCCAATGAAAGACACCCTGAACGTGCTGCTGTCGAAGCTGCGCATGAAGCAGCTGCAATTGCTGATCGCGCTCGATGACCTGAAGTCGCTGCACAAAGCCGCCGGCGCGCTGGCAATGACGCAATCGGCGGCCAGCAAGGCGCTGCAGGAACTGGAATCGATGCTGGAGGCGCCGCTCTTCGAGCGCTCGAAGACCGGCATGATCCCCAACCAGCTCGGCCACTGCGTGATCCGCTACGCGCGCCTCGTGGCAACGGATCTGACCGCGCTATGCCAGGACGTCGCCGAGATACGCTCCGGGCGCGGCGGGCGGCTCGCGATCGGCGCGATCATGGGCGCGATTCCCGAGTGCGTGGTGCCGGCGCTCAACCGCTTGCATGCGGGGCAACCGAACCTGTCGATCGAAGTGGTGGAAGACACCAGCGCGCGCATGCTGCCGCAACTCGACGACGGCCGGCTCGATCTGATGATCGGCCGCGCGGCGGTGGCCGCCGATCCTTCCAGGTACCACTATCGCCCGCTCGGCGACGAGCCATTGTCGGTGGTGGTCGGCTACGGTCATCCGCCGTTGCCGAACAAGCAGGTGCAATTGCGCGACCTGGCGGGTCACCGTTGGGTGGTGTATCCGTCGCACATGCCGCTGCACGCGCTGCTCGAACGGGAGATGGATCTCGCCGGACTCGCTATGCCCGACAACCCCATCTCGACGGCCTCCACTTTCGTCACGGTCGCGCTGCTGGCAAGCAGCTCCGAACTCGTTTCGCTGTTGCCAAGCGCGATCGCCGCATTGTTCGTGCGGCAGAAGATGCTGCGGGTGGTACCGGTCACGCTGAAGTCGCCCTCGCAAACTTTTGGCGTGGTGACGCGCAAAGGCGGCGTGCTGTCGCCGCCGGCCGTGCAGTTCATCGAATTGCTGCGCGCGCAGATGGCGCAAGCGCCGCGCGCGCGAACGCGACAACGTGCGGCGTCCGAACGCAAAACCGCCTGAAGCGGCGCTTTGCCGATTTCCGGAAGACATTGAATATCGCACGGCACTTCGCGTTTCGCCACGTGCGGTGAAAGGGTGTTGTAGCCGCGACACTGGGGTACACCCGACCCCAGGGTGAGATGGCGTTCCGCGCTAAACTGATTAGAAGTAACTCAGGTCTGGAAATTTGGCAACGCTCGGGGGAGAGCGCCATGAATAGGCCACTGCTTCGGTTTCCGCTTCGCGCGACCAGCACGACACCTGTCCGACGGTGGCTCAAATGGGGCCTCGCGGCAGCATTGCTGATCGCGCTGGCGCTCGGGGCGCACTTCGTCCAGGTCGAGATCGAAACATCGCGGCTGCAGGCGCGCTACCTTTCCGAGCTGACCCGCGACGTGGGCTTTTCCGTCCAGGAAGGTCCTAGTCATTCCATCCGTTTTCCCCAGGCAGACAACGGCCCCTACGACAACCGCCTCGGCTATGCGTTGCTGCCTGCTATCCAGCAGCGTCTGCTGCAACGGGGCTTCGAGATCAGCTCTCAGGCGCGCGATTCCGAGCGCATGCGGTCATTGGCCGATTATGGGTTGTTCCTGCCCTACGCGGAAAAAGATACCGCCGGCCTGCAGCTTTTCGACGGCACTGGCGCGCCGCTATTCAGCGCGCAGTTTCCGGGCCGCGTCTATGACAGCTTCGACGCCGTTCCCCCGCTGATCGTCAACTCGCTCCTGTTCATCGAAGACCGCTATCTGCTCGATACGAGCCAGCCCAACCGCAACCCGGCGATCGACTGGGGACGCTTTAGCCGCGCGTTGGCCGACCAGGGCGCGCGCATCTTCAACCATCATCAGGCAACGCCGGGTGGCAGCACGCTCGCCACGCAGATCGAAAAATTCCGCCACTCGCCGGACGGCCGCACAGCGACGCCGCGCGAGAAACTGCGGCAGATCGCGTCCGCTTCGGTGCGCGCGTATCTGAACGGTCCGCAGACGTTGAGCGCACGTCAGCAGGTCGTCGTGCACTATCTGAATTCGGTGCCGCTCGCCGCGCAACCGGGGATCGGCGAGATCAACGGGATCGGCGACGGTCTCGCCGCATGGTATGGCCGCGATTTCGGCGACATCAACCGCGTGCTGAATGCGCCGTCGACCGAACAGAACCTGGACGCGCAGGGCAAGGCGTTCCGCGAGGTGCTGTCGCTGATGATCGCGCAGCGTGCGCCGTCGTATTTCCTGCATCACGGCTATGCCGAACTGGAACGGCTGACCGACAGTTATCTGCGATTGCTGGCGGCCGGCGGGGTCGTGTCTGTACCGCTGCGCGACGCGGCGCTCTCCGCGCATGTCGAACTGCATCGCGCGCCCGCCGCCAAACCGAGTGCCGATTCGTTCGTGTCGCGCAAGGCCGTGACGTCGATGCGCTCGCATCTGCTGAGCGCGCTCGGCATTCCGAGTTTCTATGAACTCGACCGACTCGACCTGCAGGCGCGGGGCACGCTCAACAATGACGTGCAGCAGGCCGTCAGCGAACGCCTTGCGGCCGCCGCCACGCGCGACGGCGCGAAAGCCGCGGGCTTGGTCGGCTTCGAAATGCTGCGGCCGTCGGACGATCCGTCGCGAATCGCGTACAGCTTCACGCTGTTCGAACGGCGCGACGGCGCGAACCTCGTGCGGGTGCAGACCGACAGCGTCAACCAGCCGTTCGACATCAATTCGGGTGCCCGCCTGAATCTCGGTTCCACCGCGAAACTGCGTACCGTGGTGACGTATCTGCAGATCGTGTCCGATCTGCACCGGCGTTATGCACCGTTGAGCCAAGCGGAGCTCAAAGCCGTGAAGCCCGATCCGAACGATCAGTTGACGCGCTGGGCGCTCAACTATCTGTCGCACACCTCGGACCGCTCGCTGCAGGCGATGCTCGACGCGGCCGTGGAGCGCAAGTACTCGGCAAGCCCCGGCGAGACGTTCTACACGGGCGGTGGCGCGCAGACCTTCAACAACTTCGAGGCCGACGACAACAGCCGTATCCTGACCGTTCATCGCGCATTCCAGCATTCGGTGAATCTGGTGTTCGTGCGGTTGATGCGCGACATCGTTCACTACGAGATGGTGCAAACCACGGGGCCATCGGCGCAATGGCTGGGCGATCCGGCGATCCGCAAAATGTATCTGACGCGTTTCGCCGATCAGGAAAGCCGCGTGTATATGAACCGCTTTTACACGAAGTATCACGGCAAGGCGCCGGATCAGGCCTTGGCGCTATTGCTGCTCGGCGTGCGCAAGTCGCCGCCGAAAGTGGCGACCGTATTGCGCAGCGTAGCGCCGGACGAGTCGAATGCGTGGTTCAACGAGAAGATGCGCGCGGCGTTGAAGAATACGCCGGCCGCATCGATGCTCGACGATGAGGACCTCGCGAACCTGTACGCCAAATATGCGATCGACCGCTTCAATCTGAACGACCGCGGCTACATCGCGAGCGTGCATCCGCTGGAACTGTGGACGCTCAACTATCTGCGCGCGCATCCCCCCGCCACACTCGCCGAGATTCAGAACGCGAGCCGCGATGTGCGTCTGTCGACGTATTCGTGGCTCTTCAAGACGCGCTATCACGCAACGCAGGACCGTCGCATCAAACGCATGGTCGAATTGCGCGCGTACGACGCGATCGGCAAATCGTGGCAGGCGCTCGGCTATCCGTTCGCGACGCTCACGCCTTCGTATGCGGCGGCAATCGGCGCATCGGGCGACCGCCCGGCCGCGCTGGCGCAACTGATCGGCGTCATCGCCAACGACGGCAACAAGGTGCCGACCGAAAGCCTCACACAACTCGACTTCGCAAAAGACACGCCGTACGAGACGCACTTCCAGCGCGCCGCGGTCGCGCCGCAGCAGCAGTTGTCGCCGGAAATCGCGGACGTGGTGAGAACGCTGCTGCGCGACGTCGTGACGGGCGGCACGGCGAGGCGGCTCGCACAAGGCATGACGTTCCCTGACGGCCAGACGCTCACCGTGTATGGCAAGACCGGCACCGGCGATCAGCGCTTCAATGTGTTCGCCAAAGGCGGCCGCCTGATCGAGTCGCGCAAGGTGAATCGCAGCGCTACCTTCGTATTCGCGATGGGCGATCGTTTCTACGGCACGTTGACCGCCTGGGTGCATGAACCGTATGCGGCGCGTTACGAGTTCACGAGCGCGTTATCCGTGCAGTTGCTGAAGTCGTTGGCGCCGGCATTGCAGCCGCTGCTGGAAAATCCGGCTACGAAGCAGGCGTCGCTTACCAAGGTCTCGGCGCAATGACCACGCGAGCGGCGGGCGGATAAAAAAGCGCGGATGACCGCCGCCGTGCGCGCTCAATACTGCCCGTCCGATACCGCCGGCTTCAAAAACAGCTCATGCACCGGCGCGAAATGCGCGTAGAGCGGCAGGATTGCGCCGCCCATCGCGCGCGCATCGGCGCCTATCGCGCCTTCCAGCAATTGCGGTCGCACCATCCCTTCCCATTCGAAGCGATCGAGCACACGCTCGGTGCGTCGAATGATTTCGCGCAGCAGCTGCCGGTCGAGTTCGCCGTCGATCACGACCGCTTCGAGGTCGAGCAACGCGGCCGCGTTGGTCAGCGCGTTGGCGATTGCGGGACATGCGGTATCGAGCCATTGCTCCGTATGCCGCCACAACTCGGGTGATAACGCGCGATGATCGTGCGCGGCGGCGGCCGGCGCGCCCGCATCGCTGTAGAGCTTTTCGAGCACGAAGCCCGACGCCGCGTGGAGCAGTTGCCGGGCGGGTTTGCGCGCGCTGCCGTCGCCCAGCGGAATCGAGCCCACTGCGCCTGCGTTGTCGTGCGGTCCGCCATGCAGGCGGCCGTCGATCACGAGGCCTCCGCCGATGAACGTGCCGACGAACAGATACAGGAAGTGATGAATGCCGCGGCCCTGGCCCATCACGAGTTCGGCGGCGCACGCGGCGGTGGTGTCTTTGGCGAATTCCACGGGCAGGCCGGTCATTGCCGCGACGCGGGTGCGCAAGTCGATCTGGTGCCATGCCTCGAGCGCCTCGGGCGGCGCGCCCAGAAAGTCGCGCCAGCCGCCAAGCCACAACGGCGCCGCGACGCCCACACCGACCACCTTGCCGGCCTTCGCGCCGAGCGTCTGATTCACGCGCGCGAGCTTGCTTTCGAGCGCGGCAAACAGCGTGCGCGGATCGGGATACGCGTACTCGAAGACATCGCGGCACACCACGTGGCCGGAGAAGTCCATCGCCAGCACATCGAGACTGCGCCGCCCTACCTTGATGCCGATGGTGTATGCGCCGTCCGCGCGCAAACCGATCGGCACGGACGGCTGGCCGATCTTGCCGCGCACGCGGGCCAGCTTTTCGAGCAGGCCGTCGTCGATCAGACGCTCCACGATCATCGACACGGTCTGCATCGACAGGCGCGTGAGGCGGGCCACGTCGGCTTTCGGCAGCGCCCCGTGCAGGCGGATTGCCTGCAGCACGATGCGCTCGTTGAACTGCCGCATGCCGACCTGGTTCGAACCGACGGTGCGTTTGAGAGGGGAGCGGGCGCCAGTGGTGTCCATGGTCGCGAGCCCGCTCAACAGGAAGCGTGGGTCATGCAATCGCCTTGACGTCGGCTTCCTTCGCGCCGGTCATGATCGCGACCGCCTCCGACATGTGCACGTCGCTCCGGTTGACGAGCGCGGCGCGCCGCCCCAGCCGCTGGATATGGATTCGGTCGGCGACCTCGAACACGTGCGGCATGTTGTGGCTAATGAGAATCACCGGCAGGCCGCGATCGCGCACGCGCCGGATCAGTTCGAGCACCATGTTGCCTTCCTTCACGCCGAGCGCGGCGGTGGGTTCGTCGAGAATCACCACGTGCCGTGCGAACGCCGCGCTGCGCGCCACCGCGACGCCCTGGCGCTGGCCGCCCGAGAGCGTTTCGACGGCCTGGCGCATCGAGCGGATGCCGATCTGCAGGCCTTTCATATGCGCGGTCGCCTCTTCGAGCATCCGGCGTTTGTCGATCATCTTGAAGAGCGAGCCGCGCCAGCCGGGCTTCACCAGTTCGCGGGCAAGGAACAGATTTTCGGCGATGCTCATGGCCGGCGCGACTGCCAGTTCCTGATAGACGGTCTCGATGCCCTGGGCGCGCGCGTCGAGCGGGCTGCGGAATTTGACCGGCTTGCCGTCGAGCAGGATCTCGCCTTCATCGGGCACGGTCGCGCCGGACAGCGCCTTGATCAACGACGACTTGCCTGCGCCGTTGTCGCCGATCACGGCGAGAATTTCTCCGGGCAGCACTTCGAAGTCGCAACCGTCGAGCGCGGTCACGTTGCCATAGCGTTTGACGAGTCCGCGCGCTTGCAGAACGGGCATCGCGGGGGAAGCGGTATGAGGTGTAGACATCACGGGCTCCATGCAAGACATTTTCGGTCGCCAGAGTAGTGCTCGCTTGAGCACTGATTCAGGCGCCATGCCAGATCATTGCTGCGAATCATCAACCGCGGCGATGGGAAAGTTTGTCCGCGGCGACCGCGAGAATCACCAGCATGCCGGTGATCAATACCTGGTATACCGAAGAAACACCGATTAGCGTCAAGCCGTTGCGGAACACGCCCACGATCAGCGCGCCGAGCAGCGTGCCGACAATCGACCCCCGTCCGCCGAAGAGGCTCGTGCCGCCCAGCACGACCGCGGTAATGCTGTCGAGGTTTTCCGTTTGCCCCGCCTGCGGATCGCCCACCCCGGTACGCGAGACCGACAGCAGCGCGGCAATGCCGTAGATGGCGCCCGCCAGCGAGTACACGGTGAGCAGGATCTTCTGCGACGACAGGCCCATCAGCCGGGCAGCCTCGGCATTGTTGCCGAGCGCGTACAGATGCCGGCCGGGCACCGTATCGCGCAGCACGAACCAGGTGGCCAGATACATCAGCAAGGTGAGGACGGTGCCGTAGGTGACTTCTGCCGGCCCGAGCTTGAACGTGTTGCCGAGGAACATGATCGCGTCCGGCAGATTCGACACGCTCTCCGCATTCGAATAGATTTGCGTCAGCGCGAATGCGATGTTCAGCGTACCGAGCGTGACGATGAACGCGGGCAGTTTGATGCGCGTGATCAGCACGCCGTTGAGCGCGCCGAACAGCGTACTCGCCGCGATCCCGCACAGGATGGCGAGGATCGGCGGCACGCCTAGCGTGACCGCGAACTTGGTCATGATGATCGAGCCGAACGCCATCACCATCCCGCACGACAGGTCGATGCCGCCGGTCAGCACGATCAGGGTCTGGCCGATCGCGATGACCGCGACCACCATGGTCTGCTGCAGGATCAGCGAGAGATTCTGGAACGACAGAAAGCGGTTGCTCTGCGAGATGAAGAAGCCGCACGCCAGCACTAGCGCAATCAGCGGCCCGATCTCGGCGAGCGACGGCAAATGGTCGGTGAAGGAACGCGAACGGCCGGCGGGCGCGGAAGGTGTCGACATGATAGATGTCCTCGTCACATAAGCGTGGCGCGATGCCACGCGGCAAGTCAGATGGCGGCCCGTGGCGGCGGGCCGCTGGCAGTGCGGATTACTTGTTGCCCCAACAATTGTCGAGGCCGTACTTCGTGTCCTTGCTGTCGATGCCGGGCATCGGCTTGTCGGTGATCAGCGTCACGCCCGTGTCGTGATAGCCGGAGACCTTCTTGCCGGTCTTCGCATAATCGGCGCCGGCAGTGACGCCGAGCGAGGCCATCTTCAGCGGATATTGCTGGGAGGTCGCGGCGATCGCGCCGGCCTTCACGTTGCGCACGCCTTCGCAGCCGCCGTCGATCGAGACGATCATCACGCCCTTGTCCTTGCCCGCCGCCTTCAGCGCACGGTACGCGCCCGCCGCGGCCGGTTCGTTGATCGTGTAGACCACGTTGATGTCGGGCGACTTCTGCAGGCAGTTTTCCATCGCCGTCTGGCCCTTCGCCTGATCGCCGCGCGTGTCCTGGCTGCAGACCACCGACGCATCGCCTTCCTTGATCCCGAAGCCTTCCAGGAAGCCGTTGTGCCGCAGCACGCCGACCGACACGCCCGGCGCGAGGTCAAGCGTGGCGATCTTCGCGGGCTTGCCGTTCAGCGCCGCCTTCGCATATTTGCCGATCAGCACGCCGGCCTTGAAGTTGTCGGTGGCGAACAGAGCGTCCGTGGCGTCCTGCGGATCGGTGGGGGTGTCGAGCGCGACGACCATCACGCCGGCGGCGCGTGCTTTCCTGATGCTCGGCACGATCGCCTTGGTGTCGCTCGGCGTGATCAGAATCGCTTTCGCGCCGGCCGTCATCATGTTTTCGATCGCGGTGACCTGGCTCGCGTTGTCGCCGTCGAACTTGCCCGCGGCCGTCACGAGCTTTGCGCCATCTTTCGACGCGGCCGCCTCGGCGCCCTGTTTCATCTTCACGAAGAACGGGTTGGTGTCGGTTTTGGTGATGAGGCCGACGACCGGCTGATCGGCCGCCTGGCTCGCGCTCGCGCACCACACCGCCGATGCCGCGACGCACACAGACACGATTTTCCTGACGACAGGCTGCCTGCGGGAATTCAGATTCATGGGGATGCTCCTCCGGTTGTTTTCGACGACGTCATGGACTGCCGAACGCTTGCTGGCCTGAACGCTGCGGGGCCGCAAGCTGGTTTGGTCGGCTCCCAAGCTGAGAAACACACGAAAACATGGCACTTACTTTTCAATAAGTTGGCCCAGTGCATTGCCCACGGGAGGCCTATCAGAGATTGAAGTCGGCGCTCGATTAAGTCCAGGCAGTTGATTTAGTACAGCAGGCGCCGCCCATCGAGTCAATGCAAATCTTCTACCGCGTCGCACAAAAAAGTACCCCTTTGAACGACTGCACCATCGAGAAAAAAAGGTTTCAGGCCATTTTGCGATGCGGCGAAGCGCAGTCCCGGGTCGGGGAAAGCCCTGGCCAATCTGTCGTCTCATAGGCGTTTGTTGGCAATCGGAGTGCTCCATACACTTAATCACAAGATGGCGCTGTTTTTGTGGATTCCTAAAAGTTGGCAATGCTTTTTCGATTCGAAACGCACGTCTAGCGAGCCTCCTTCCAAAAACCAATGCGTGAATTGCGGAAATGGTGGCGGTATGCCGACCGGAGCAAGGCGAACTTTGGAAACCTTCTGTGGAGCATCCAAAAAGCTGTCACTGCCACGCGCCGTAGCTCGGAACCCGCAAGAAGGTGCACTCCCAAAGGTTCCGATGTCCGCCGCCTTCGATGATCAAAAAATCGTTTAACGAAAAGCCATGCAATGAGTGCCTCGGCGGAGTCAGCCAGCCCCTCAAAACTGGTCCTTTTTCAAGGCTTTCAGCGGTCAAACCGGCTCACATGCCATCAGCGCGACGGAACTCGTCACCTCGCGCTCGACGTATCCAGTCATCACGTTTGTCATGCTCTGGTCGCGCTCGGTCACCGTCAACCAGAATGACGCCGCCTGCGCAATCGCCAAACCGACGACAAGTATCAGCGCGAGCTGCGCATACAGTGTGCGCGGCCGACGCAGAAAACCAGGCGTGTGCGGCGCTTGCGTGGAGATCGACGGACTCATTGGCCGCTCCCGCCCGGAGTCACCGCTGCCGAAAAGTGCTTGCGCGGAAATGAGCTTTGTATCCCAACGTATCTGAATGGGGCTTGATACAAAACATTGCATAACAAAGCCGATTTCGAAACAAGCCAGATACACCAGCAGGTTCAAATACATCAACGGCAGCAGACGAAACAAGCAATCCGAAGCGCCGCCAGTTTCAGCTACTTACTCATTCTTCTCCAGGAGCACATCATGAAACAGTCGATCACCACGCTGGTTCTCGCACTCAGCGCAATTGCCGGCGTCGCGCACGCCGATGTCACCACGAATGTCGATCAGAACCAGACGCAGGTTCATCGCCAGCAGGGCAAGACGCGTGCGGAAGTGCGCAACGAACTGGCGCAGGCGCAAAAGGACGGGCAGATCGCCGCGCTGGCGAATCTGTATCGCGGCGGCTGATCTGTGTGATTCACAGACATCGTTTCAACTAAAATGAAGCGATGGACCGTGAGATTGCGACTCGATTGCGGTGGGTGGCGATGTACCACGAGACCGGTAATGCCGGTCTCGTGTGTGCGCGCTG